>NZ_NMQZ01000018.1 GCF_002864685.1 Alloalcanivorax mobilis | reverse complement strand
CGCCCCGGCACCCCGGTCACCGCGATGGTCTGGCCCGGCAGCGCGCCATCGCGGCGCAGCGCCCGGCCCGGCGCCACCGCGCCGGTGGCCTGAATCGCGATGGCCAGCGGACCGCGCGTCATGTCGCCACCCACCAGCGCGATGCCGGCGTCATCGGCCAGCGCATACAGGCCGGCGGAAAACGCCGCCAGCCAGTCTTCGTCGGTGCGTGGCAAGGTCAGGGAAAGCAGGAACCACAACGGGCGGGCGCCCATGGCGGCGAGGTCCGAAAGGTTCACCGCCAGGCAACGGTAACCGATCTCACGGGCCGGCAGATCTTCGGGGAAATGCACCCCGGCCAGGCTGGTGTCCAGGGTCATCACCAGTTGCTCGCCGGGCGGCGGTTGCAGCAGGGCGCCGTCATCGCCGGGGCCAAGCACCACCCCGGCGGCGGCCGCGTCGGCGGCGCGCCGGAAGTAGTGCTTGATCAGAGCGAATTCATCCATGACGGCTTCCTGATCGTCAGGCCCGGCTCCGATTCACGGCCCGGAGGATTCGGGGTCGCTGTCCGCGCCCGGGTCGCCGTCCGGTGCGCTCCGGGAAGCCGGGCGGTGGGCGGCCTCGGCGCTGCGCAAGCGGCGCGCCAGCTTATCCAGCACGCCGTTGACGTACTTGAACGATTCTTCCGCGCCGAACACCTTGGCCAGCTCGATGCCCTCGTTGATGACCACCCGATAGGGCACGTCGATGCGCGATTTCAGCTCGAACGCGCCGATCCGCAGAATCGCCTTCTCCACCTGGGAAAGCTCCTCCACCCGGCGATCCAGAAACGGCCGCAGCGCCTCGTCCAGAGCGGTGACGTCGGCCGGTACGCCATGCAGCAAGGCGTGGAAGTAATCGCGGTCCACCTTTTTCATATCGTTGTCGGCCATAAACTGGGCCTCGATATCACTGAGCGCGGCACCGGCGAGCTGCCACTGGTACATGGCCTGCAGCGCATAGCGGCGCGCCTTGCGGCGAGCGGCGGGTGAGGAAGGAGAGGGAGAACTCATCAAAGCGCCTTGAACAACGAAACCATTTCCAGCGCGCAGAGCGCCGCCTCGGCGCCTTTGTTGCCGGCCTTGGTGCCACTGCGTTCAATGGCCTGCTCGATGGTGTCCACGGTGAGCACCCCGAACGCCACCGGCACGCCGGTGCTGTTCTGCACCGCGGCGATGCCCTTGGCGGCTTCACCGGCGACGAACTCGAAGTGGGCGGTGCCGCCACGGATCACCGCGCCCAGCGCCACCACCGCGTCGTAGTCGCGCTTTTCCAGCACTTTCTTCACCGCCACCGGCAGCTCCCAAGCGCCAGGCACGCGCACGATCTCGATGTCGTCACGGGACACACCATGGCGCACCAGGGTATCCACGGCGCCGTCGAGCAGGGCTTCCACCACGAAACTGTTGAAGCGGGCCACCACCAGGGCGTATCGGCCGCCCACATTGTTGAAGGTGCCTTCGAAGGTCTTGATATCGGTCATAAAGAACTCTTGATCCAGTGAGCCATCAGGCTGAAGGACACCCGGCCGGGCCGGGTCAGCGAGCGTAGTTTACCCGCTCGCGGCGGCGCTTTCCTGCCCAAATTGGCGGGCGGCGGCGTTCAACGCCGGTCCGCGCCCTGCTCCGCCTCGACGTATTCGACGATCTCCAGGCCAAAACCGGACAGCGCATTGAACTTCATCGGCGCGCTCAACAGGCGCATCTTGCGCACACCCAGTGCCTTGAGAATCTGCGAGCCAGTGCCGATGTTGCGATAGGCGCGCGATTCGCCCTTGCTGCGCGGGCTGGTGGTGGCACCGCCGAAAAACGCATCCAGGCGCTCCAGGGTGGGCGCGGAGTCTTCGTCCTGGCCGAGAATGATCACCACCCCGGTGTCCGCCTCGGCCACCGCTTCGAGCACGCGGTGCATGTTCCAGCCGGTGCGCCCGGCCAGCTTGGCGCTCATCAGGTCGCGCAGCGGGTCCACCTGATGCACGCGCACGGTGACTTCCTTGGTGTCGTCGATTTCGCCTTTCACCAGGGCCACGTGCACGTGGCCGTCCACGGTGTCGCGGAACGCCACCAGACGAAATTCGCCGTACCAGGTGTCCAGCGGGTGATCGGACACCTGCTCGATGGTCTGCTCGTTGAGCGCCCGGTACTGGATCAGATCGGCGATCGTGCCGATCTTCAAGTCGTGCTCGGCGGCGAACGTTTCCAGGTGCTCGCGGCGCGCCATGGAGCCGTCTTCGTTCATCACCTCGCAGATCACCCCGGCCGGTTCGCAGCCGGCCATCACCGCCAGATCGCAGGACGCCTCGGTATGGCCGGCGCGGCGCAACACGCCACCGGGCTCGGCCATCAGCGGAAAAATATGCCCCGGTTGCACGATGTCCGAGGCCTGCGCGTTACGCGCCGCCGCCGCTTGCACGGTGCGCGCCCGGTCGGCGGCGGAAATGCCGGTGGTGACCCCTTCACGCGCCTCGATGGACACGGTGAACTTGGTGCCGAAACCACTGCCGTTGCTCTGCACCATCAGCGGCAGTTTGAGCTGCTCACAGCGCTCCCGGGACATCGGCATGCAGATCAGCCCACGCCCGAACCGGGCCATGAAGTTGATCGCCTGCGGCGTCACATGCTCCGCGGCCATCACCAGATCGCCCTCGTTCTCACGATCCTCGTCGTCCATCAGGATCACCATCTTGCCCTGACGAATGTCCTCGATCAGTTCTTCAATGCTGTTGAGTTGCATGTCACTGCCTTTTTGCGTCGGACGTCCGACGTCTGACGTCAGACGCCTTTCAAAAACCCATGCTCGGCGAGAAACGCCATGGAAATGCCCTGCGCGCCGGGTTCGGCGGCGCGCTCGCCGAGCAGCAGCCGTTCCAGGTAGCGGGCAATGATATCAACTTCCAGGTTCACCGGCGTGCCCGGCTTCCAGTCCTGGATGGTGGTGACGTCCTGGGTATGGGGAATGATGTTCAGCGAGAACACCGCGCCATCCACGCTGTTCACGGTCAGGCTGATGCCGTCCACGGTGATCGAGCCCTTATGGGCGATGTAGCGCGCCAGCGCCGCCGGCGCCTCGATGTCGATGCGCACCGAGCGGGCGTCGGGCTGCATCGCCACCACTTTGCCCAGGCCATCCACATGGCCGCTGACCAGGTGGCCGCCCATACGCGTGGAGGGCGTCATCGCCTTCTCTAGGTTAACGCGGCTGCCACTCTTGAGCTGATTCAGCGAGGTCAGCGACAGGGTCTCGCCGGACACGTCGGCGGCGAATGTCGCGCCCCCCTCCAGCGCCGTCACGGTCAGACACACGCCGTTCACGGCGATCGAATCGCCCAGCTTTACATCGGAATAATCCAGCTCGTCGCTGTGGATGCGCAGCGTCACATCGCCACCGCTGGGCGTCAGCGCCGCCACCCGGCCCTGGGCCTCGATGATGCCTGTAAACATGGTATACCTCTGTGCGTCGGGGCCTGTGCCGCCGGGCCCGGTGTCATCGGGATGTCTCGATCCAAGCCCGGCACGCGAAGTGAGACCGCCGGGATAGCCCGGCGGGCGCCTGGGAAAGCGCGAATTCAGAGAGGGCAATAATAAACGCCTGGGGGGAATCCGTCCAAATAACGGCGAAGCGCGTGCGTGCAGCGTGCCAGCGTCAATCCAACGGCTCGCCAAAGCGGATCGCGTTGCCATAGGGGTCATCGACCTGCATTTCGTGCATGCCCCAGGGCTGGCGGGTGAGCGGAAACCGGAACGGTGCGCCCAATGCCTGCAAGGCATCGAACAGCGCTTCGATATGCCGCACCCGCAGGTAGCAACTGCTGGCACTGGCGATACGTCTTGCCTGCTGTTCGCTTTCGGCACGCCAGAAGTGCAGCTCGGCGTCGTCGCGCCGCACGATCAGATGGCCATGCTCGGGGAATTTGCCGATCACCTGAAAGCCCAGCCGGGTGACGAAAAAATCCGCGCTGGTTTCGATGTCGCCGGTCGGCAGCTGTGGAACGGCGGCGTCGAGACATGCGCGGGCGGGGCGGTTCTGCGCTTCGGTGTTAACGGGCGAAGACGAAGAACGGGCGCCCTCGAAACGGGGCAAGTGGTCGTCGATGCGCCACCAGTCGGCCTTTGACGCGACAAAAGCGTGGGACTCCGGACGCACGTCCAGCGGTTCGTTAAGCAGCCCGACCCGGATGCGAAACACACCGGGCGCATCGACATGCCGGCTGTAGACCGGCGAGCCGCATTGCGAACAGAAGGCCCGCCATTTCCCCGCCGAGGATTCAAATTCACGGATCAGATCGCGGCCACGCTCGAACAATAACGCCTCTTCCCGCACCGGCGTATTGGCGGCGAACGCGGAGCCCTGCGCCTTGCGGCACTGCCGGCAATGGCACACCTGAATCGGCGCCAGCGCGCCCACCACGCGAAATGCCACGTCGCCGCACAGGCAACTTCCAGTGTAGGTTTCCATACACGACGGCCTCCCGAATCCGATACCGTGGAAGGCCGTACTCTACCCAGTCGGGAGCGCCCCCGCCACACCCGGAATCGCGCTCAGGCGTTGCGACAATCAAAGACGTGTTTGGCCTTACCCTCGGAACGGGCCAGCACGCCCGGCTCATTGATTTCGATGGCGGTGCTGATGCCGATATGGGTCTTGATGCCGTGCTGAAGCTGTTTGGCCAGTTGCACGCGCACGTCGTCACCGACGGTGCCGGCTTCCATCTTCAGCTCCACCCGCACCCGCACGGTGTCCATGTTGCCGTCGCGCTCAATGTGAATTTCGTAATGGGGCGCCAGTGCCTCGATGTGCAGAATCTGCTCTTCCACCTGAGTGGGGAACACGTTCACCCCGCGGATGATCAGCATGTCGTCGCTGCGCCCGGTGATCTTGTCCATGCGCCGCATCGGCCGCGCGGTGCCGGGCAACAGGCGGGTCAGGTCGCGGGTGCGATAGCGCACCACCGGGAAGGCTTCCTTGGTGAGCGAGGTGAACACCAGCTCGCCGTACTCACCGTCGGGCAGCGCTTCACCGGTTTGCGGATTGATGATTTCCGGATAGAAGTGATCTTCCCACAGGGTCGGGCCATCCTTGGTTTCGATGCACTCCATGCCCACGCCCGGGCCCATCACCTCGGACAAGCCATAGATATCCAGCGCATGAATGCCCATGCGCTGTTCCAGCTCGGTGCGCATGGTGTCGGTCCAGGGCTCGGCGCCGAAGATACCCACCCGCAGGCTGGAGCCGCGCGGGTCGATGCCGCGCCGCTCCATCTCATCGGCGATGTTGAGCATGTACGACGGCGTCACCATGATGATGTCGGGCTCGAAATCCAGAATCAGTTGCACCTGTTTTTCGGTCTGCCCGCCGGACATGGGGATCACCGTGCAACCGAGCTTTTCCGCGCCGTAATGAGCGCCCAGCCCACCGGTAAACAAGCCATAGCCGTACGCCACGTGGATCTTGTCACCGCGGTGGCCGCCGCCGGCGCGAATCGATCGCGCCACCACGCTCGCCCAGTTGTCGATGTCGTTCTGTGTGTAGGCCACCACGGTGGGCTTGCCGGTGGTGCCGCTGGAGGCATGCACCCGCACCACGTCGCGCATCGGCGTGGCGACCATGCCAAACGGATAGTTGTCGCGCAGATCGCTTTTTATCGTAAACGGAAAATTCTTGATGTCTTCCAGGGTGCGAAGGTCGTAAGGGTGAACGCCCTTGTCGTCAAACGCTTTGCGATAAAACGGCACATTGTTGTAGGCGTGGGCCAGACTCCAGCGCATACGTTCAAGCTGCAGTTCGCGCAGCTGCTCAACGCTGCCGGTTTCGATGTCGTCCAAACGATGTTCGGTGTTTGCAGGCATGTTCATTTCCGCCTCTCTTTGTTTTGTTCTCTTCGCCAGCGCGTGAACGATTTCAATCACCACGCCACGCCGGCGGCTGCTCTATGCTCTTTTTTCCCGGCTGTGCGGTTGCATTCAGCCCGACTGAGCGCAGCCCGACTGATCGCAGCCCGACTGAATCACGGTGCCGCGCACCTGGTGGGATTTACCCCGGAACAAGGCCACCAATTCGCCGCGCTGGTTTTCCACGCGCACGTCGTAGACGCCGGTGCGCCCCTTGCGGGCCTGCTCGTCGGCGGTGGCGGTGAGCACATCACCGAGCTTGCCCGGCGCCACGTACTCGATCTGGCAGCCGGCGGCGACCGTGGCCAGGTCATAGGTGTTGCAGGCGAAGGCGAACGCGGAATCGGCCAAGGTGAAGATGTAGCCACCGTGGCAGGAGTCGTGGCCCTGGATCATCTCCTCACGAACCGGCATCTCCAGTTTCGCCCTACCCGGCCCGACCTCAAGGATTCGCATGCCCAGATGGCGGGTGGCAAGATCGCGCTCGTACATGGCGTCGGCACAGCGGCGCGCCAGTTGCTGGGCTTCGGACATGCTCACACTCCCGTCGCTCAACGGCCCTTGAAGGCCGGCGTGCGTTTTTCCATAAAGGCGCTCACGCCTTCTTTGTAGTCCTCGGTGCGGCCGGCCTGGCGCTGCAGGTCGCGCTCCAGATCCAGTTGCTCATCGAGGCTGTTGGCGGCGCTGGCATTGAGCGCCTGCTTGATCAGCGCCAGCCCCTGGGTGGGCTGCACGGCCAGGTGCTCGGCCAATTGGTTGGCGGTGTCCATCAAAGCGCTGTCGTCCACGCAACGCCAGATCAGCCCCCACTGCTCGGCCTGCTCGGCGCTTAATTTGTCCGCCAGCATCGCCAGCCCCTTGGCCCGGGCCATGCCGACCAAACGCGGCAGCTGCCAGGTGCCACCGGAATCCGGCACCAGACCGATCTTGGCGAACGCCTGGGTGAAGCTCGCCGAGCGTGCCGCGATCACCAGATCACAGGCCAGGGCGATGTTGGCGCCGGCGCCGGCCGCCACGCCATTGACCGCGCAGATCACCGGCATCGGCAGCGCGCTCAGGGTGCGGATCAGCGGGTTGTAGAAGGTCTCGATGGAGTAGCCCAGATCCGGCGCGTCGTCGCTCGGGGCCACGTTGCGGTCGGAGAGATCCTGGCCGGCGCAAAAGCCGCGACCGTTGGCGGTGAGCAGCAACACCCGGGCGCCGTTTTGTTGCAGCGAAGAGAGCGCCTCGCGCACTTCCCGATGCATCTGCTCGTTGAAGCTGTTCAGGCGATCCGGGCGGTTGAAGGCCAGGGTAGCGATGCCGTTGGCGTCCTGGCGGAATTCGATGGTTTCAAAGTCCATGCTGTGCAGTCCTGCTTCTTGGCTGGCTTGCTGGCGTGCCGGGGGCGTTCCAGGCGACCGCGCGGACGCCCGGCAGCGATCAATGTGACTTTGAGCATAGCCAAAATATGATACCAGTCAATACACAAAATCTTATTTTCAGTATCGAATCAGAATGCATAGAGCGCCAATCAGAAAACCATGCATCATTATTTTCTTTTATTTTCAATAAGTTAAGCAAATAGGCCCCTGACCTTCTTTCGTGTTACATAAAAAAGACCTGGCCCGACAGCAAAGCGTCATAAAGCCGGGAGCGACTCCGCCCTCAGTCCAGACCGCCGAACCGCTGATAGAACCCTTCACCCGGCTCCGGCAGCGGCCCCTCGGCGGTTTCGGCGTATTCGCCCAGCCATTCTTCCGCCCCGCGGTAGGCCAGGCGGTAGAGGTTACGGCAGAGCTGACGGGCGGCGCGGCCTTCCCAGTCAGAGGGCAACAACTCTTCCGGCAACAGCGGATCGCGCAGCATCAGTTTTCGGTATTCGTGGATCAACAGAACGCGGGCCAGAAAGCACTCACGGGGCTCCAGACGCTTGGCCTTTTTCATCTGATTCCACAGCGGCCGGAACTGCTCAAGGAACTCACGATAGCCCACCGAGAGCTGATCCAGATTCCAGGCTTCGCGCACCTGCAGGCGCAACGGCCGGGGTGCGAAACTCTCCTGATTGCGGGTCTCGAAAATGATCGCGTCGTCCAGGGCGTTGATCTCCTGAAGCGTGGCGTTGAGCTCGGCGCGCTCCAGCCCAGGATGCGCCAGCACGGTGGGGGAAAAACCGCCAAACCCCATGTGCTCCAGCTCCTGGCGCGCCTCGCCGCGCAGCTCGGCGGAAAGCTGATTGAGCACCACCAGCGTCCAGGCGCCGTCCCAGGCCGGCTGGCTGGCGGCATAGACGCGCTTGAAGGCTTTCTCGAACTGACGGCGGCCAGCGGCGGTCAGGCCGTAATAGCTGCGCCGGCCGACTTTCTCGGCCATCAACCAGCCTTCACGGGTGAGCCGGAACACCGAGGTGCGCACCAGCCGCTGGTTGATGCCCATCGGCTCCAGCAGCTCAATCAGACTGCCCAGCCAGATGGTACCGCCGCGCGGCACGATGGCGTCGCCAAACAGGGTGATGATCAGGGAGCCGGTGCGCAGGGGGCGGCGCTGCTGAAAACGCTCGATCAGCAGCCCCAATTGATCGCATTGCAGGTCCACGCCTTATTCCTTTTGCAGAGTTCCTGAAGAAAGGTGCCGGTTCAAATCCGGGCGCTTTCAGGCGAAACATACTACCAAATGGGTTTTCGCCATGACACGCACAAAACACAACAAACCCGCCAAAACGGGGACTTACGTCGCTCCGTCAATATTTATGACACATTATATGTTTAGTTGACATATTTACCGTATCGCTTTATACCTTGCCTCGATAGAACGCTGCGCACCACACGCGCCGTGCCGCCGCCACCGGCCCGGGCCTTTGCTTTTTTCGCACCGCGCGGTGGCGCCAAACAATAAAAACGCCCTACCGGGGCATGACGCCAAAGGTGTAACCATGAAAAGAATAGTGAAACACTTCTCCTCGGCGGCGCTGCTCTGCCTGTGCGCCTTCACCGGCGCCGCTCAGGCCGCCGACACCATCCGCATCGGCTCCTTTCTTTCGGTCACCGGCCCGGCCGCCTTCCTCGGCGACCCGGAGCTTAAGACCCTGGAGCTGTACATCGAACAACTCAACGACAACGGCGGCCTGCTCGGCAAGAAAGTGGAGCTGGTGCACTATGACGACGCCGGCGACGCCTCCAAGGCGCGCACTTTCGTGACCCGCCTGCTGCGCCAGGACAAGGTCGATCTGATCATCGGCGGCAGCACCACTGGCGCCACCATGGCGGCGGTGCCGGTGATCGAACAAGCGAAGATTCCATTTATCTCCCTGGCCGGCGCGGAGACCATCTCCACCCCGGTGAAGAAGTGGGTGTTCAAGATGCCGCAATCCGATCGTCAGGCCGCGCGGCGCGTGCTCACCGATATGAAAGAGCGGGGTTTCAGCAAAATCGGCCTGATCTCCGGCACCGGCGGCTTTGGCGCTTCCGGCCGCAATGTGACCCTGGAAGAAGCCAACAAGATGGGCATCGACGTGGTCGCCGACGAGACCTACAACCCCAAGGACACCGACGTCACCGCTCAACTGACCCGCATCCGCAACACCGACGGCGTGCAAGCGGTGCTGAATTTCGATTTCGGCCAGGGGCCGGCGATCGTCACCAAGAACTACAAGCAATTGGGGATTGAACTGCCGTTTTATCAGTCCCACGGTGTCGCCTCGGACAGCTTCCTGAAACTGGCCGGCGACTCCGCCGAAGGCCTGCGCCTGCCCGCCACCGCCCTGTTGGTGGCCAACACCATCGCCGACAGCGATCCGCAGCACGACGTGGTCACCCATTACAAAAAAGCCTACGAAGAACGCTACCAGGGCTCGGTCTCCACCTTCGGCGGCTACGCTTACGACGGTCTGCAACTGGCGGTGCGCGCGGTCAAAAAAGCCGGCTCCACCGACCCGGCCAAGGTGCGCGATGCTCTGGAAAGCATTCAGGGCTACGTGGGCGTCACCGGCACCTACAACCTGAGCGCCCAGGATCACATGGGCCTTTCCTACGATTCCTTCCGCATTCTCGAAGTGAAGGATGGCCACTGGGCGCTGGCGCAATAACGCCCGCGCCGATCCGCCTCGGCCCGCGCTGCCACCGGCGGCCCGAGGCGCCCCTTCGCCGCTTACCGACCAGCCAGGCACTCTCATGCTAAGCGAGTTTTTCCAGTTCACTTTTTCCGGGGTCACCCTGGGCGCGATCTACGCTCTGGTCGCCCTCGGCTTCACCCTGATCTACAACGCCAGCCACGTGATCAACTTCGCCCAGGGCGAATTCCTGATGATCGGCGGCATGGGCACGGTGGTGTTGCTGGAGGCGGGCGCGCCCTTGCCACTGGCGATGCTCGGCGCCCTGTTGCTGGCCGGCGTGGCCGGCGTGGTGCTCTACAAGCTGGCCATCGCGCCGGCCAAAAAAGCGAACGTGGTGACGCTGATCATCATCACCATCGGCGCATCGATTTTTCTGCGCGGGCTGGCGCAGTTTTTTTGGGGCAAGCAATACCATGCCCTGCCACGCTTCAGCGCCACCGAATCGATCAGCGTGGGCGGCGCCACCCTGCTTACCCAAAGCCTGTGGGTGCTGGGCATCGCCGTGGTGCTGGTGGTGGCGCTGGCGCTGTTCTTCAATCGCAGCCGGCTCGGCAAGGCGATTCTCGCCACCTCCATGAATAAAGACGCCGCCCGGCTGGCCGGCATCAAGACGCAAACCATCCTCACCCTGGCCTTCGGCATCTCCGCGCTGCTCGGCGCGGTGGCCGGCGTGATCGTGGCGCCGATCACCTTCACCGCCTACGACGTCGGCATCATGCTCGGCCTGAAAGGCTTCGTGGCCGCCGCCATTGGCGGGCTCGGCAGCAGCACCGGGGCGATTGTCGGCGGCCTGCTGCTGGGCCTCAGCGAAGCCTACACCGCCGGCTACATTTCCTCGGATTACAAAGACGCGGTGCCCTTCGTGATCATTCTCGCCATTCTGTTTTTCCTGCCCAACGGCCTGTTCGGCAGCCGCGCCGTGGAGCGCGTGTAATGAAAACGCCGTTCCTGCGCTCACCCTACGCTGGCCTGTTGCTGCTCGCCCTGGTGCTGGCTTTGATGCCGTTTCTGGTGCGCAACGATTTCCACTACGACCTGCTCACCAAGATCTGCCTGACCGCCACCGTGGCGGTGGGGCTCAACCTGCTGGTCGGCTACGCCGGCCAGGTCAGCCTGGGCCATGCCGCCTTTTACGCCGGCGGCGCCTACGCCAGCGCCATTCTCACCAGCCAGTATCAGATCACGCCGTTGCCGGCGATGCTGATCGCCGCCGCCGGCGTGGGCGTGATCGCCTGGCTGGTGGGCCGGCCGATCCTGCACCTGAAAGGCCATTATTTGTCGATGGCAACGCTCGGCCTGGGGGTGATCGCCGCCATCGTGCTCAACAACGAAGACCAGCTCACCGGGGGCCCCGACGGCATCGGCCTGCCGCCGCTGTCGCTGCTCGGCCATGAGCTCAGCGTGTTCGGCGAATACCCGTTCGCCGGGCTAACACTGACCGGGGTGGAGCTGTGGTACCTGCTCGCCGCGGCCGTGTTGCTGCTCGCCGTGTTACTGGCGCTGAACATCATCGACTCGCCGCTGGGCCGGGCGCTGCGCGCCCTGCATGGCTCCGAGATCGCCGCCCAGGTGGCCGGCGTCGACACCGCCCGATTCAAGCTGCGCGTGTTCGTGATCTCCGCCGTCTACGCCAGCGTCGCCGGCAGCCTGTATGGTCATTACAGCGGCTTTATCACGCCGGGCATCGCCTCGTTCGAACACTCCATCGAGCTGATCACCATTGTCGTGCTCGGCGGCATGGCCTCCACCTTCGGCGTCATCATCGGCGCGGTGATTCTGGTGTTGATTCCGCAATTCCTCACCGATTTTCAGGAACTGGAAATGGTGGTGTTCGGCGCCATCCTGATGGCGGTGATGATCTTCCTGCCGCGCGGTCTGCTGCCCACCCTGCTCAGCCGCTTCCAGCGAGGTGCCCGATGAGCGCTCTGCTTTCCGTGAATGCCCTGAGCAAGGAATTCGGTGGCGTGCACGCCATCGAGGATCTTTCCTTCGAAGTCGCCCGTGGCGATGTGCACGCCATCATCGGCCCCAACGGCGCCGGCAAAACCACCCTGTTCAATCTGGTCACCGGGCTTTATCAACCGAGCGCCGGCGGCGTGCGGCTGAATGGCCAGGACATCACCGGCCGCCAGCCGCACAAGCTGTGCGAAATGGGCATGGCGCGCACCTTCCAGAATCTGCAGATCTGCATGAACATGAGCGCCGTGGAAAACGTCATGCTTGGCCGCCACCGGCACTTGGGCTCCGGCGCGCTGTCGGCGATGCTGCGCCTGCCCGGCCAGCGCCGCGCCGACCGCGCCTGCCGTCAGCAGTGCCGTGAATTGATGGAATTCGTCGGCTGCGGCGCCTATCTGGAACACGCCGCCTCGGCGATGCCCTATGGCGCCCTCAAACGCCTGGAGATCGCCCGCGCCCTGGCCGCCGAACCGGACATCCTGCTGCTCGACGAACCGGCCGCCGGCCTCAACGCCACCGAGACCGGCGCCCTGCGTGACGTGATCCAGCGCATCGCCGAGAAGGGCATCACCGTGGTTCTGGTGGAGCACGACATGAAACTGGTGATGAGCGTTTCCGACCGCCTGCTGGTGATCAGCTACGGCCGCAAACTGGCCGAAGGCACCCCCAGCGAAATCCGCGAGCACCCGGAAGTGATCGCCGCTTACCTGGGTGGTGGCGCCAACAACAAGCAAGAGGTGCCCGCATGACCTCCGCCGCTCCCTTCAACGCCCTCCCCGACACGCCCAATCTGCTTGAGCTGTCAGGCATCACCACCGCCTACGGCCGCATCGAAGTGCTGCATGGCCTGGAGCTGCGCATCGGCGCCGGCGAAACGGTGGCGCTGGTGGGCGCCAACGGCGCCGGTAAGAGCACCCTGCTGCGGGTGATCTCCGGTCTGCAACCGGCCAGCGGCGCGCTGCGGTTCGACGGCGCCGACCTGGCCCGCACCGACGCCGCCGAACGGGTGCGCCGGGGCATCGTGCAGGTGCCCGAAGGCCGGCAGGTGTTCACCGGCTTGTCGGTGGAAGACAACCTGCTGCTCGGCGCCTATACCCGCCGCGACAAAAAAGCGATTCAGCAAGACCTGGAAAAACAATACCAGCGCTTTCCCATTCTCAAGGACAAGCGCCGCCTGCCCGCCGGCACGCTGTCCGGTGGCCAGCAGCAGATGCTGGCGATGGGCCGCGCGCTGATGGCGCGCCCGCGCCTGCTGCTGCTGGATGAACCCAGCATGGGCCTGGCGCCGCTGATCATCGAACAGATCTTCGCCATCGTTGGCGAACTCAAACAGGAAGGCATCACCCTGTTCGTGGTCGAACAGAACGCCGCCGAAGCCCTGGCCGTGGCGGACCGGGGCTATGTGCTGGAGACCGGGTCGATCGTTGCAGAGGGGCATGGCCAGGCGTTACTGGACAACGACAGCGTCAAGGCCGCCTACCTGGGCGGCTGACTCCGCACAACAGGTTCGAGCCGTTTACGGATGCCGCGCTTAGAAAGGTCCATTGCCGGCAAGGAAAAGAAGTGGGGCGCTACTGGCAAAGTGTTTTATTATCGAAACATCGTTTTGGGGTATCAATAAAATACTGGGGGACAATCCATGCTTCGCAATCATCGCCTGCTACTGGGCGGCGGCCTCGTTGTGCTTATCGCCGGCTGCAAATACGAACTGCCCGACACCAACCTCGTGCTGGGCAGCGACACCAGCTTCACGATTACCAGAGCCATGGCGGACAGCGCCTCTTTTCCTGGCTCAGGCAACTTTAACCCTGCCAGTTGCATTTCGCTGCCCAACGGCTGGTCCGTGGTGCCGCAGGCCACCATCGACAACAGCACCCATGATGCGCCCGTGGTACAGATCACGGACCAAACAGCAAGCGCGGATCGGCTGCAAACCGACCTACCTGTTAGTGGCCACGTCTGGCGCTGTTATTCGGCTTATGACACCGATCAGCCCCTGGGCACGCTGCCCAGCGGCGAGGTGACTTATACCATCACACCGACAACTTTCACTGGTCCCGTGCGTGTAATGACCACGCTGGGCAACTCTGTAAGCAACATCGGCGGCGCTCTTGCCGCGCAAACGATCTACGCGGATGCACTGCCGGAGACCCACGCCCCCCACAGGCTGGCCGTGGACGGCGACCTTATCTACAACAACGTTACTCTGGGCAGCCAGACCCTTAGCTCAATAGTGTTCAACAGCAAGCTGATCGCCACCGGCGTGCCCGGTGTCGGTGCCGGAGTGACTGTCCTCACCCCCCAAGACCAGGCAGCCACCTTGCGGGCGGCTGTTTATCCGAATAGCGCCACCAACTTTTCGGCGCCGGCGGAGGGCGACGGTCGGGCCGCGGTCGCGGTCACGAACCAGGACGGTTCGGTGAATATCTTCAGCAGCGCCGATGGCGATCAGTGGACCACCAGTGCCACCGGCGTCACGCTGGCGAACATCAATACCCGCGCCGCGCTGTCCTTCGATCCCGAGAACAATCGGTGGATATTGTTGGACACCCAGGCGCCGCGCGCCTATTTCCTCTCCAACGCAGCCGACAATCGCTTCACCATGGACATCGACAATCCTGGCCCGGCTCCGGCGCTGGCCTTATCCACTCTGGAAAATGTCTCAGGCGACAGCGCGCTGCCGGCGTTGGTCGGCATTAACGGCGAGGGTCTGGTACTGGCCCGCCTGGTCGGCGATCAATGGCAATACGACCTGCTCAGCTCCACGCTGATTCAAATTAGCGCCCTGGTGGGGCGAATCGAAGACGGCACCTTGTATCTGGCAATGACAGACAACGACAGTGCGCAATCCGCCTTCTACCGCCACCAGATCGGTAGCAATGATGAGCTGCTGCCAGTCGCTACGCTCCCCTTGTTCAACAACGCCAATGACCTGCTTCGCAGCGGCGACAAGCTGCTCCTGGCCACCAGCGTGGGCATAGCGATCAGCGCCGATGACGGCGACACCTGGCACTCTTTGCTCGACGCCGGCGCCCTGCCAACCTTCCAGGAGACGCAGGGCTGGGCCATACAGGAAACGCGCATCAACGCCATTCAAGACAACACTGTCCTCGCCACCATCAAGCTCTATGGGGCGGGAGGCATATACGGCACTGTGCAAACCCAGACGCTAATGGATCTGTCCGATGCCGGCATCAGCCTGATCAGCGGCACGCTCAATGGCGGCCTGCATAGCGACCCGTCTACTCCGGCCACGGTCTGGAGCGACTTGGGGCGAATCGGCAATACACAGTATCGGGTGGCGTTCAAAATGGACGGCAGTCCGGCAGTGGAAGCACTGTCGTTGGATTCCGCTGATTCTCAGGGCGGAGACGATGGCGGCAATGGCAATGGCGACGGCGACGGCGACGGCGACGGCGACGACGAAGGAACCTCCGGTAGCGGTGGTGGCGGCTCCCTGCCGCTGGCCGTGATCGGCGGTCTTCTACTGGCCGCTCTGCGCCGGCGTGCGGCCGCCTGAGCGTTCCGTCGGGCCCGTTTTGGCGGGCCCGGCTTCTCCAGCACTTGATAGGGCGTGGGATGCATTACCCAGCGAGTAGCCGAGCGCGCCAAGCACCACACACACGCGGACATATCGCGGCGGCCAGATAACCACACCACGGCAACCCATGGGCTTCGCGAACCCGTTCCGCCTTATCCAGCAGCTCGCGCTAAACCATACGAATCCACCCCGAGGAAAGCCGCCGGTCCGGGCGGATAAGCCCTAAGCACTACCAGTGCCCCACCATGCGGCCAACCATGTTCCGTGCCGGCACCATGCCCCAGTAGCGGCTGTCGTTGGCGTTGTCGCGGTTGTCGCCCACCATGAAGTAGTGGCCTTGCGGCACGGTGACATCGACCTCGCGCCCAGGGCTCCAATCCGCCAGATAGAGCACCGTGTAGGAATGGCCGCCGAGGGTCTCCCGGTAGCGCTGGCCGCCCTGTTTGTCGGTGGCCACCGGGGTGCCGTTGATCACCCATTGCTTATCGGAAAAACGTAGACGATCACCGGGCAGGCCGATCACCCGCTCAATGAACAGGGTGTCGGGTTGCCGGGGCGGGATCAGTACGAACACCTCTCCGCGTTGCGGCTGATCGGCGCCGAGCTTGGAAATCAGCACGTGATCGCCGGGCTCCAGAGTCGGTGACATGGACGCCGAGGGGATGCTGAAGTAGTCAACCACAAAGCCGCGCACCAGCAGCAGCACGCCGACCAGCACCAACGGAATCGCCAGCGCGCCCCACCAGCGATTGAACCAGCGGCGCGGCGCCCAGGCCGGCGCCTTACCGGCCACGCGGAACGCGTGCACGGCGCCGGCCAGCGCCACCAATAAGCCAACGCCGGCGGGGTAACCCCGCGCCAGCAGCGCGTTGTCGAGCAGTGTCACCAGCACCACCACCAGCAGATAGAACAGCGCCCAGCGCCCGCGCGACAAATACAGAAAAGCCAGCGGCGGCAGAAAAAAACCGACCACTCCGGCAAACCAGCGGTTTGGCATGCGTCACCTTTTTATTGACCAGCGGCGACTATAGAAACCCCATCAGGCCACGTCCAGGGCAGCGCCAGACGCTTGGCACCAGACGCCGGCCCCGATCATCTCCACACCCGGGCCTTAGCTTTAGTTTTAGCGTGCTGCGTGCCGCGTGTTGCGTGCAAGCGCTTCACCCACCCATCAAGCGCCGATCACATCACTGAAAAACGCGTCCGCCACCGGCGTCAGATGCCGCGCGCGCGGATGCGTGATGCACCAGGAGCGCTTCAATGGCAGCCCATCCACCGGCAGCACCGCCAACTCACCGCTGGCCAGTTCACGCTGGCAGGCGTCGGCGGGCAACACCGCCAGCCCCAAGCCGGCGATCACGCCCGCCTTGATCGCCTCCAACGCGCCCAGTTGCTGCTGGTGCGTCAGCCGCACGCCCTGTGCCTGACAATGGTGTTCGAATACCTGGCGAGTGCCGGAGCCGGGCTCGCGCACCAGCAGCGTGTGTCGCACGAACCGCGCCAGCGGCACGCTGTCCGCGCCCAGCAGCGGGTGCCCCGCCGGTGCCACCGCAATCAGCCGGTTTTCCCGGAACGGCACAAAGCGCAGGCTGCGGTCGTCCGGCATTTGCCCCATCACCACCAGGTCATAGCGGCTTTCGCGCAGGCTCTTCAGCGCCTCGCCGTAATTCAGCACGTGCAGCGTCACCGCCACGGCGGGGTGGCGGGCGCAGAAGGCGGCGATGCGCCCGGGCATGAAATACTGGGCGCTGCTTTCGATGGCCAGGCTCAGGGTGCCCTGCATCACACCCCGCAATTCGGCGATCTCCATTTCCAGATGCACCAGCCGTTGCATCAGATCCTCGCCGGCACGGCGCATGGCCACCCCGGCGGGCGTCAACGAAAGCCGCTTGCCGACATAATCGAACAGCGGCTCGCCGATCAGTTCCTCCACGTTGCGCACCTGGGCACTCACCGCCGGCTGAGTCAACGCCAGCTCATCGGCGGCCCGGGAATAGCTTTCCCGCTGACAAACGGTCAGGAAGATGCGCAATTGGCGCAGCGTCAGACGGTTAAGATAGGCAGTATTCATAGTGCCTGTATAGTATGCATGCGCTCACTCATAAGCAATTGCTTATGGTTCATCATAGAAATATCAATTTCTTTGCTCAGGTCTTCTGCCGTTACCGTGCCAGACATTCAGCGGCGAACCACAGGCGAACCACAGAGAGGCCACCGCATGCCGATAACAAAAATCCTCATCGCCAATCGTGGCGAGATCGCGGTGCGCATCGTGCGCGCCTGCGCCGAGCTGGGCATCCGCTCGGTGGCGGTGTACACCGAACCGGACCGCTACGCACTGCACGTAAAACGCGCCGACGAGGCCTACAGCCTGGGCGAGGACCCGCTGGCCGGCTATTTGAACCCGCACCACATCGTCAACCTGGCGGTGCAGACCGGCTGTGACGCCCTGCACCCGGGCTACGGCTTTCTCTCGGAAAACGCGGAGCTGGCCGAGATCTGCGCCCAGCGCGGCATCACCTTTATCGGCCCGGCGGCGCCAGTGATCCGTCGCATGGGTGACAAAACCCGCGCCCGTCAGGCAATGATCGAAGCCGGCGTGCCGGTGACCCCGGGTTCAGAAAACAATCTCAGCGGCCTGGACGAAGCCCGCCGGGAGGCGGAGCGCGTCGGCTACCCGGTGATGCTCAAGGCCACCTCCGGCGGTGGCGGCCGTGGCATCCGCCGCTGCGATAACGAGCCGGAGCTGGCGCGCAATTTTGAGCGGGTGGTGTCCGAAGCCACCAAGGCGTTCGGCAGCGCCGAGGTGTTTCTGGAAAAGTGCATCGTCGACCCGCGCCACATCGAGGTGCAGATTCTCGCCGATCACCACGGCAACACCATCCACCTGTTCGAGCGCGACTGCTCGATTCAGCGCCGCAATCAAAAGCTGATCGAGATCGCGCCGTCACCGCAGCTCACCCCGGAGCAACGCACCTACGTGGGCGATCTGGCGGTGCGCGCCGCCGAGGCGGTGAGCTACACCAACGCCGGCACCGTGGAGTTTCTGTTCACCGGCGATCAGGTGTACTTCATGGAAATGAACACCCGGGTGCAGGTGGAGCACACCATCACCGAACAGATCACCGGCGTGGACATCGTCCGCGAGCAAATCCGCATCGCCGCCGGCGAGCCGCTGGCCTATCAGCAAAGCGACATCCGCCACCAGGGCTTTGCCCTGCAGTTCCGCATCAACGCGGAAGACCCGAAAAACAATTTCCTGCCCAGCTTCGGCCGCATCAGCCGTTACTACGCGCCCGGCGGCCCGGGGGTGCGCGTGGACACCGCCATCTACACCGGCTACACCATTCCGCCCTACTTTGATTCCATGTGTCTGAAGCTGATTGCCTGGAACCTGAGTTGGGAAGGCGCCCTGGATCGCGCCAAGCGCGCCATCAATGACATGCGCCTGCAGGGCGTGAAAACCACCGCGCCCTATTACCTGAAGATTCTCGATGACCCCGGTTTTCGCGGCGGCCACTTCGACACCGGCTACGTGGACGCGCACCCGGAATTGCTCAACTACTCGGAAAAATCCAACCCCGAAGAGATCGCGCTGGCCATCGCCACGGCCATTGCCGCCCACACCGGGCTTTAAGCGCTGGAGATCCCGACATGAATGCGAACGCGAAAAAAAGCAAAAAAATTGAAATCACCGACGTGGTGCTGCGCGACGGTCACCAATCTCTGATCGCCACCCGCCTGCGCACCGAAGACATGCTGCCGATCTGCGAGCAATTGGACGCGGCCGGCTTCTGGTCGTTGGAAGTGTGGGGCGGCGCCACCTTCGACGCCTGCGTGCGTTTTCTCAAGGAAGACCCCTGGCAGCGCCTGCGGCAACTGCGCGAAGCGCTGCCCAACAGCCGTCTGCAAATGCTGCTGCGCGGCCAGAACCTGCTTGGTTACCGGCATTACGGCGACGACGTGGTGGAGGCCTTCGTGGAGCGGGCCGCCGCCAATGGCATCGACGTGTTCCGCGTGTTCGACGCCATGAACGACCCGCGCAACCTGGAAACCGCCCTGCGCGCCGTGAAAGCCAACGGCAAGCACGCCCAGGGCACGCTCTGCTACACCACCGGCCCGGTGCACACACCGGAACGCTTCGTGGAATTGGCCAAACGGCTCGCCGAGCTGGGCTGTGACTCCATCGCCATCAAGGACATGGCCGGCCTGCTCACGCCGTTCGCCACCGGCGAGCTGGTGGCCGCGCTGAAAAGCGCCGTGGAGCTGCCGCTGTTCCTGCACTCGCACAACACCTCGGGGCTGGCGCCCCTGTGCCAGTTAAAAGCCATCGAAAACGGCGTGGACCACATCGACACGGCGATCTCGCCGTTCGCCGGCGGCACCAGCCACCCGGCCACCGAATCCATGGTCGCCGCCTTGAAAGGCACACCCTACGACACCGGCCTGGGCCTGGAAAAACTGCAGCCCATCGCCGACTACTTCCGCGAAGTCCGCAAGAAATACCACCAGTTCGAAAGCGACTACACCCGTGAAGACATTGGCGTGCAGATCAATCAGGTGCCCGGCGGCATGATGTCCAACCTGGCCAACCAGTTGAAGGAACAGGGCGCGCTCGACAAGATCGGCCAGGTGTTCGCGGAAATTCCCCGGGTACGCCAGGACCTGGGTTATCCCCCCCTGGTCACCCCCACCTCGCAGATCGTCGGCAGCCAGGCGGTAATGAACGTGCTCGCCGGGGAGCGCTATAAGACCATCACCAACGAAGTAAAGCGCTACCTGCTCGGCCACTACGGCGCCGCCCCCGCCAAAGTGGACGCCACCCTGCGGCGCCGCGCGGTGGGCAATGAGGAAGTGATCGACGTGCGCCCGGCGGACCTGCTGCCCCGCGAGCTGGACAAACTGCGCGCCGACATCGGCGAGCTGGCGCACAACGAAGAAGACGTGCTGACCTTCGCCATGTTCCCGGACATCGGCCGCGCCTTTCTGGAAGAGCGCGCCGCCGGCACCCTGAAACCGGAACCGCTGCTGCCCATCGGTGACGTTCCCGGCGGTGGCGCCGACGTGGCCGGCCAGCCCACCGAATTCATGATCGACGTGCACGGCGAAACCTACCAGGTGGCGATCACCGGCGTGGGCCTCAAGGGCAGTGATAAGCGCCGCTTCTTCCTGACCCTGGACGGCATGCCCGAAGAAGTGATCTTCGAACCGCTCAACGCCTACCAGAAAGGCGAAGGCGGCGGCCGCAAGCAGGCAGGCCACCCCGGCGACGTCACCACCAGCATGCCCGGCAACATCGTCGACGTGCTGGTCGCCGAAGGCGACGAGGTGAAGGCCGGCCAACCGGTGCTGGTGATCGAGGCAATGAAAATGGAATCCGAGGTGCAGGCCCCGGCCAGCGGCACCGTCAACGGCATCTTTGTCGCCAAGGGCGACCGGGTGACACCGGGGGAAGTATTGATCGAAGTGCGCTGATTTTGCTGACGGACAGGATGCTTGCGCATCCGGTTCTGCCTTGCCACCGCGACGCCACCCTGGTTGTCGCGGTTTTTTTTTGCCCGCGCTTTCACTCCGGCAGCGCGCCTCATACAGTCGCCCGGAAACGGAAGATCCCAGCTTCACCCACACGTGCTTCCGTGATGTCGGGCGAAGCCGGGATCAGTGTCCGGCCGTGGCTAAAGCATCAGGCCTATTCCGTGCACTCGAACGACGCCGCTTCCATCGGGTCGCCGCCGTCCACGTAACGGGGCCACGCCGGGTAGTCGCACAGCGGCCGGGTGCGGCCCGGCTCACCCACGGTGTCCGTGGTGATCTGATTTTCCGGCGCGGTGTCTTTTTCCACCCAGTTTTCCAGCGCCGTCAGCGAATCCCAGGTGGCGTTGAAGCTGAGGCTGGCCGCATGGCCGAAGCCCGCCACTTCATAGAAGCGCACGAACGAATCCACCTTGTCTTGCCCCATCTGATTCAACAACCGACCGTAGTACATCTCGGTGGCACGGGTGCTGACCAGCACGTCCGACATGCCGTGGGCCAGCAGCAACTTGCCGCCGCGCGCCTCGAATTCGGAAATGTTGGTGCCCGCGTTGAGGCCCACGCTGAGCTCACTGATGCGCTGCGCGTATTCCGGCGCCGGGTTGATGGGATCCAGATTATAGGAATTGAACGTGGCATCGCGGGCCACCGAATACTTGACCCACTGATCCACCAGCACACTCAGGTACGGGGCGTACTGCGGCATGGCCGGATACACCGGCGCGGTGTAGCCAAAATTCAGAAAGGTCACGGTGTTGCCCACCGGCGTGACCGTGTCGATGCCCAGGTCCGCGCCCCACACGTTGCTGCCCGGGTAACCGGTTTCGCCGCTGGCCAGCGGGAAGTTGAACGTCACGCCTTTGTCCATGGTTTTCAAGGCGTTGATCTGCGCATCGGACAAACAACTGTCGCCGTCGTCCGCGCCGTTGGCACAACGCAGCGGGTTGCCGTTCACGGTAGCCGTGGCGGGATCAAAAATGGCGTTGCACTGGCGCTGATCATTGATCAGATCATCGGCGAGGCCATCCAGTTCGTCACAGGCTTCCCGGGCCGCGTCCAACAACAACTGACGCTTGGCGAAACTCGGATAGGCCCCGGGCTGCGACAGGGCGCGGCTGTAGGTCTGCCCGGCCAGCAGCGCTTCCGCGTCGTTCCAGGCGGGATACCAGGCAATGGCGCCGTCCCAGTCGTCCGGCCAGCGCTGAATGCTGGTCAACGCCTCGCGGCCGCCGGTGGAGCCGCCAGCAAAATAGCTTTGCTTGGGCGCGCTGGCGTAGCGCTTGTCGATCAGGAACACCGCCGCATCGCGGGTTTTCTTCAGGGCGTCGCCGGCGAAGTTGTCGACGGCTTCGTCGTTCAACCCCCAGCGGCCATCCTGGGAGCCCAACGCATTGGCCTGGTGCCCGGAATCGCTGGCGAAGGTGGCGTAACTGCGCCCCAGTGGCGTGGGTTGATCCACCGCCCCCTGGGCGATGTTGCCGGTGATCGCCGGAATGGTGCCGTTAAAGCCGCCGCCGCCGAACATCAGCGCCTTGGAATTCCAATCCTCGGGCAGCGCCACCTTGAACAGAATGTCCGGCGCCTGCGGGTCCACCGGCGCGATGCGCCCGGACACCAGGCAATGCTCCGGCACCGCCGCCGCGCCGCTGCCGCTGGCCGCCACCACCTGGGCCTCGGTGACCGCGCCACCGGAGGTGGCCAGATCCATGGCGGTGGACGGGATTTCCATGCCCGCCAGTTGTTCGCAGGACATCGGTTGCCGCTGCGCCGACGACGAGCTGCCGCCGTCGCCGCCGCAGCCCGCCAATAAGATGCCGGAGGCACAGCACATGGAAATGCCCAGCCACTTCAAGCCGCTTGTTGTGTTCATCGTTCTCTCCCGGTTTTATCGTTATTTGATGGGTATTTTTGGTGTTGCCCGCAGCGGCCCGGCGCCCCGGCTCACACCGGTCGCGCCCGCTCAGAGCGCGGCCTGACCCAAGGCCCCGAACACGCTGTATACGGATCATAAGTGTTTTTCTTTAAATATTCACTCTTGTGTGAGTTAGCTTTTGAAACAACAAAAAAGCGCCAAACAGACCGACAGTATCCACCCACCGCCCCGCCAAGTCTTATCGCATCTGGATCGTTCAAACCGGCGGCTTAGGCCGCCCAGCGCGGTGGCTACCCCCGCAACCCGGCCACGATCCGCGCCGCGTCCCTGGACGGCGGCCGGCCAAAAGCCCGGGCATATTCGCGGCTGAACTGGGTGGGGCTTTGGTAGCCCACTTCGTGGGCGGCGCGGGTGACGCCATAGCCGGCGGCCACCAACAGAGTGCGCGCCTGCAGCAGGCGCAACTGCTTCTGGTACTGCAGCGGGCTGAGATTGGTGACCGCCTTGAAGTGACGGTGGAAGGCGGACAGGCTCATCGCCGCCTCTTCGGCTAGCGCTTCCATGCGCAGCGGCCGCGCGTAGTCGCGCCGCAGCCGCTGAATCGCCCGGTTCACCCGCGCCAGGGTGGTGTCCGGCGTGGCGATGTCGCGCAGCATCCAGCCCAGCGGCCCCTGCAGCACCCGGTAGAGAATCTCGCGCTCGTAGGCCGGGGCCAGAGCGGGGATATCGTCGGGCCTTTTCATCAAACGCAGCAGACGCACCCAGGCATCCAACAACTCCGGCGTCATCGCCGCCACGGAAAATCCCGCGTCCCGGTCACCCCGGCTGGCAGAATCAGGCAAATCCGACAGCAGGTCCGCCAGAATCCGCGCGTCCAGGGTCAGGCTCACCGCCAGGTAGGGCTCGCCGGACACCGCCGGGCGCACCACCCCCGCCGCCGGCAGATCCACCGACATCACAAAGTAGGTAGCGGGGTTGTAATGCAAGGTCTGCCCGCCCACGGTCATTGACTTATTGCCCTGCAAAATCAGATTGATCATCGGATCGTACACGGCGGCCAGATGGTGCTCGGGAATCGCGCCCTGGACCATCGCCACGCGAGGAATGCCGGTCTCGGTGCGACGGTTCTGGGCGTGGGCGGCCAACGCGCGCAGTTCGTTCAGTGAGTCGTTCATCGCCGTATTGGACGCCGGCGCCGCCGCCGGCACAAGACAGAAAGCAGAAACAGGCAGGTTTCAGACAGGAACGGAGCGGCCCGGTTTCCGGCGCAGCGCTATCGTGTAATCACCCCCTCGCCCCAATCAGGAGACACCATGCTCGATCACATTTTCGTATCCGTCAGCGACCCGGAACGCTCCATCGCCTTCTACACCCGGGCGCTGGCGCCGCTGGGCATCGTCAACCGGCACGACTACCACGGCAAGGACGGCCCGCCGGGCCACCCGGACCTGAAAGGCTTCGGCGCCCACGGCCGCATCTTCTTCTGGCTGCGGCCCGGCCAGGTGGACGCCCGCGCCGCGCACATCGGCTTCGTCGCCGACAGCGAGCAAGCCGTGGACGCCGCCTACGCCGAGGCCATGGCCGCCGGCGCCACCGACAACGGCGCCCCCGGCCCGCGCCTGCACTACGACCCGCGCTACTACGCCGCCAACGTGCTCGACCCGGACGGCTACAGCCTGGAATTCGTGTACAAAAGCTGGCAGCACTGAACGTCGGCGAGCGTGGCTTTAGGCGGACACCGCCTGGCACACCACTTCCACATTGACGCCGTCCGGATCCAGCACATAGGCGGCGTAATAGTGGTCGTGGTAATGCGTCCGAACCCCCGGCGCGCCGTTGTCGACCCCACCCGCCGCCAGCGCCGCGCGATGAAAGGCATCCACCACGGACCGCTCCGCCGCCGCGAACGCCACATGCGTGCCCGCCCCGGCCTGCTCGTTATCGTGCACCCACAAACGGGGATAACCGTCTCTGCCGAAGCCGTGGCGCGTGCCGCCACTGCGGGTGCGCTCCGGCCCGACCGTGATAACGCGGACCATGCCCAGCGGCGCCAGCGCCTGCTCATAGAAACGGCGCGACACCTCGGCGTCGCGCACCGCGAATTCCACGTGATCCAGTAACGTCATAGTGTTGTCCGCCTGAAGGTAGCGTTTCGGGGCCGGCCATTCGCCGGCCCGTCCATTGTGCCCCATTCTATGCAGGCGCCACTGGCCGGAAACTGGCGAAGCCCTGCCTGATTGTCGCGGCAACCTAATGCCCGCTATTCGATCCCAGGCATGCCGGCGTAACCCGGCAGTGCCTTGATGCGCTCGATCCAGGCGCGGATCGCCGGGTACGGCTCCAGCGACACGCCGCCTTCCCAGCCCAGCGCCAGATAGGGAAACACCGCGCACTCGGCAATCGTCGGGCGGCCCATGGCGAGCCATGGATGCTCGCTCAGGTGTTGCTCGATCAACGGCAGCGCCCGCGCACTGATCTCCAGTGCCCTTTCTTTGTCCAACGGGTAGCCGAACTTATCGATCAAGCGCGCCGCGTTGGGACCGTGATTGATCTCGTTGGCGGCGGTGGACAGCCACTGCATCACGTCGCCCTGGTGGGCGGCGCTGTCCGGCCACCATTGGTGGCCGCCGTAGCGGCGCGCCAGATACACCAGGATTGCCTGGGAGTCGCGCAGGACCACATCACCGTCTTCCAGCACCGGCACCTGCGCCCAGGGGTTCAGATCAATAAACGGCGATTGCTTATGTTCGCCGGCGGCCAGATCCACCGGCACCAGTTCCACATCCAAGCCCACCAGAGCGGCGAACAGACGCACCTTGTAGGCGTTACCGGACAATTCCATATCGTAGAGTTTCATGGCGAGTCTCCTTATTCGGTTTCGGGCAGCAGCTGGTTGAACTCCAGCACGTTGCGGTCGGGATCGCGGATAAACAGGGTGATGCGGCGCGGGCCCAGGCGGTGGATGCCCTCGGTGATCTCGATGCCGGCCTGGTCCAGCCAGTCCTTCAGGGCATAGAGGTCGTCCACCACGAACGCCGGGTGGGTGACGCCCGGCAACTTCACCGGCTCGTCCAGCAGCACGTTGCGGCCATGGGGCAGGCGCGTGCCGTTGAAGATCAGATTGATGCGCACGCCGTCCGGCGTCTCCATCTCGTTGGCCTCGGCCTTCTCGAAACGGCGCACCTCCGTGAACCCGAGCTGCTCATAAAACGCCACCGCCTCCTGGCGGTCGCTGACGCGGATGCCCACATGGTCGTACTCGCGAATGGACTGCGGTTGTTTCATCACTGGCTCCTTCTGTGAAACAGGGATCGCCAGTAAACGCCCATCGCCGGATTCAAAAAATCGCCGGGAGCGATTTTTGACGTCGCGTAAGCGACGGCCCGCAGGGTGGCCGCCATGGACGGCGGCCACAATAAATGGTGCCAACCTGTTAGCTTTATTCAGTTTTTCGTACAAATGGAGCCGCGCACCTCCCATGGACAAACTCAAAGCCATGAGCACCTTCGTCGCCATCGTCGACCAGGGCAGCCTCTCCGCCGCCGGCGACAAGCTCGACCGCTCCCCCGCCGCCATCGTCCGCACCCTGGCCGGCCTGGAACGCCACCTGGGCGTGCGCCTGCTCAACCGCAGCACCCGCCGCCTCGCCCTCACCGACGAAGGCCGCGACTACCTGCAACACTGTCGTTAGTGCCCTGTTCCCTGAATAAGTGACCGTCAGCGTGCCCCACAAAGGCCGTGGTTAGGCGCCGTCCGCAGCCAATGGCCATAGTCCTTGGCAAGGACGGCAACACAGCCACGGGCTTTGTGGGGCTCGCCCTTCGGGAAGGCAGGGGCGCCATCGTGGCGGCGTTGCACTGTTTGCCCATAGCACCACTATGGCCTGCACAGCACGCCTAGCCACGATGGCGCCCCTGCCTTCTGACGGTCACTTATTCAGGGAACAGGGCACTCAATCCTCGCCGACATCCACGCCGCCGAAGCCCGCCTGGACGGCCAGCGCGACGAACCCGCCGGCACTCTCTCGATAACCGCCCCGGTGATGTTCGGCCACCTGCACCTCACGCCCCTGCTCAACCAGTGGCTCAAACAGCACCCGCAAATGCGCGCCGACCTCACACTCCTCGACCGCGTCACCGACCTGCTCGAAGAAGGCTTCGACCTCGCCCTGCGCATCGGCCACCTGGCCGACAGCACCCTTATCGCCCGCCCCCTCGGCCACACCGGCTACGTGCTCTGCGCCAGCCCCGAGCTCCTCGAACAACGCGGGCACCCAAGCCACCCCCAGGACCTCGACGACTGGCCCACCGTCTGCTTCGCCCCCGCCGGCAGCACCTGGCACTTCCTGGTGGACGGCAAACCCTGGTCACAGCGCATCGACCCGCTGATACGCGCCAACCAGATCGACACCCAACTCGCCGCCGCCCGCGACGGCCTCGGCCTGTGCCGCGTGCTCAGCTACCAGGCCCAACAGGACTTCGAACGCGGCACCCTGGTGCCCGTGCTCACCGACTACGACCCGCCGCCGATGCCCGTGCAGTTCGTGTTCCCGCACAGCCGGTTGCTGTCGCCGCGAGTGCGGCATTTTATGGAGGCGGTGGAGGGGGCGTTGAAAGCGAGGTTGGCGGGTGAGACCGGTAAGAGCCTGGCTACTTGAAGAGAATCGGCTCGGACCGTGAGCCAATTAGCGCGCGGATTCGGTTCATCAATCGCCGAACAAGGAGCGTACCCACTTTGGGTTTCCACCTACCCAGAGTGGGTATTTAGAAGAATCGGCGGCAGCGCCTAAGCGCTCTCGCGCTCATTCCAGGGACGGATAGCCGCCAGCGTCTCCGCCAGCTCGCGCTCCGCCACCTCCGTATCGTGCTCCACCTGCGCACGCAGCCAATAGCCACGGGACAGGCCGAAGAAACGACACAGGCGCAGATCGGTATCCGCGGTGATGGCGCGCTTAGCGGCGACGATATCGCCGATGCGCTGAGCCGGCACGTCGATCTCTTTAGCAAGGCGATATTTGGTGATACCCAGAGGCTTGAGGAATTCCTCGAGAAGCAGCTCACCGGGCGTCACGGGTGCAATGCGAGTCATGATGCCCTCCTAGTGGTAGTCCACGATCTCAACGTCCGCAGCCCCGGCGGCGGTCCACCGGAAACAGAGACGGAACTGATCGTTCACTCTGATACTGTGCTGCCCCTTGCGGTTTCCTTTCAGGGCTTCCAGGCGATTGCCCGGCGGCACTCGAAGATCGTCCAACCGCTCGGCAATCTGCAACTGCCGAAGCTTACGCAGCGCGACGCGCTCGATAGCAACGAAACGTCGGACGCGCCTGCCGCTCGCCAGCGCTTCCGTGTCCTGGCATTTGAACGAACTGATCATTAGCAAATGATAACGCACCGCGTTATTAACGTCAAGCGTTATCATGTAGGTACACACGGCCCAGACCCTGCAATGCCAGCTGTGAGACCTTCCCAAGATTCAGTAATTTGAACGGGCTTGCAGTAAAACGGCCGGAAATCGCTAAAATTTCAGTAAATTGACCGGAACCGGCCGGTGGCCCGGCCGTTTTACTGCAAAAGCCCCTATTCCCGGCTATTCTACTGCAAAACCGGCCAATTTACTGAAGAGGGCTCTATGTCCACACCGCTCGGCTACCAATGGCTGATCCAACACTATGTCCTGCGCGCACTGCCACTGGATGAGTGTGCGTATGTCAGCAATATCCGCGGCGGGCGACAAAGCACCCAGCAAGGGGGGCAGGTCGTCCACCGCTTTGAGCCGAACTACGACCCCGGCGAGACATTGGCGGGACAAATCCAGTTTGCGCTTCGCTATGAGGGAGTCAACCTGCAGGTCCTTTCCCTGCTCTTCGCAAAAACGGGCCCCGAGGAACTGGTTAAGTGGCTCCTCGACAGCCCCCAGTCCCAATACGCCCGGAGAGCCTGCTTCCTGTTTGAATGGTTGACCGGGCAGCAACTTCCCATCGAAGATCCGGTCCCATCACGGGCCCGGTACGTCCTGGCTGTCGATCCCGCGCATCACTTCGTCTGGGAACATGGCGAGCGCAGCAAACGATTCCGGGTCACCAACAACCTCGCCGGGCCGCCTTCGTTCTGCCCCCTGGTCAGGCGCACGGATTACCTGAATGACATGGTCCGCAAGGATCTCCGCAAGAGCACCTTCGAGACCCTGGCCCGGTATGACGAAGACCTGCTAAGGCGCGCGGCCGCGTTTCTGTATCTCAAGGAGACCCAGTCCTCGTTCGAGGTGGAGCGGGAAAAGCCGAGCCCCAAGAAGGCACAGCGTTTCGCGGACATGCTGAGACAGGCGGATGCCCACGAACCGCTCACCGAAGAAAGGCTGGTCGAGCTGCAAAACACCGTGATTGATCCCCGCTTTCACGAGTTCACCTGGCGGCACCGACAAAACTGGATTGGCAAGGATCTTGGCCATCGCCAGCAAATCGATTTCGTACCCGCCAGACCGGAAGACCTCCAGAAGCTGATGGACGGGTTGCTCACAATGTCCTCAAACCTGAGCGACGACCTGGAAGAGGTGCGGGACCAAGAGAAAAACGATAAGAGCCCCTCGCTAGTCGCGGACTTCGTCAACCAGCGCTTTGAAGTGTATGTTCCGCCCATGGACCCGGTGATCGCCGCCGCCTGCATCGCCTTTGGTTTCGTCTACATTCATCCCTTCATGGATGGCAACGGCCGCATCCACCGCTACCTGATTCACGATACCCTGGCCAAAGCCGGGTTTACCCCGCGCGGCATCGTCCTGCCAGTATCAGCGGTGATCCTGGCCAACCTGGATGACTACATCGAGACGCTGGAGCACTTCTCCAGGCCCCTGAATCGGTTCACCGACTACAACCCGGACACGCCAGACATCCCGGCCGTCGGCAACGACACCGTTTATTTCCGCTACCCCGACCTCACCCGACAAACAGAATTCCTCTACCGGGCCCTGGAGCGCACCGTCGAGCACGACCTTCAAGAGGAAATCGACTTCCTACTGGGCTTCGATCGCGCCTGCCGGGCATTGAACGGGTTGCTGGACTGGCCGGACCACAGCCTGGAACTGTTTGTGCGGGTCGTGCGGCAGAATGACGGACTGCTTTCAGCCAATAAGCGCAAAAGCCATTTTGATTGGATGACAGAGGAGGAGATTGCGGAGGCAGAAAAACTTGTTCGAGAAGCCTTCTCTATGAATTCCGAGTGAACTGCGGGTAACGGCATGAGCCCCAGACTGTCCACCTACCAACAACTGTCAAGCAATCCTTGACAGTTCAATCCGGAAGCAAGCCGTGCGCTGCGGAAGCATGTACGGCTGATCTGCCACCTGCAGGCGAAGGGCCGTAAGCGCCAGGGCGTGAGCCGCGTTGTAGGCGAGATCGAAGCGGCTTTCCAGGCTCAGGCTTTCCCGCTCGGCATCGGCCAGCCGGCGCTGCCCGGAAAGGAACAGACCGCTCAGTTCCGTCTCGACCGGCGGTTCAGGTTTGAGCTGGCCGGTGCGGGCCAGATTCTCCAGAGGGTTGGAAGTCATCGGGTAAGCGTCCTTGCAACAGTATGGTGTCCCCCGAAAGCACCTTGCTCAGGAACGGGTTGCCGTTCCTCAACCGCTTTTCGAACTCCGCGTTGGTGTACAACGTCGGGTTGATCGGCCGCCCCAAGGCGCTCTCCACATCGGCCAGCATCCCGTAGGCCGATTCAAGAGTCAGAGTATCGGACACCAGCAGCAGGTCAATATCGCTCGCCGCCGTGGCCCCGCCCTTAGCCACCGAGCCGTAGACCAACGCCAGTTCAATGGCCTCCGGAGAGGCCGCCAGCGCCTGTCGCAGCGGCTCCACCAGCCCCACGGTCTTGCGAATCAGCCCCACCAGCTCGGCATGGATCGGCGACTCAGGATTTGCCTGATAGTGCTTCTGATTGCCCACCCGAAACACCCGCACCAACCCGCTATCGGCCAGCTTCTTCAGCTCCCGCTGCACCCCGCCGGACCCCATGCCCAGCAGGCCGATCACCTCGGCGCCGAAGAAGCTCCGCTCCGGCTGGCCGAACAGCAGCCCCAGCACCCGCTGCTGGGTGCTGGAGAACAAGGCGTCGGCCAGGGAGAGGCGACCGGGATTGGTTTCGGTACCGTGATTTATACCCATAATGGGTAACTATAGACCCAGTATGAGTACCCTCATATAGGAAAACCCATATTGAACTCTCCCGAAACCCTAAAATGGGTATTCGGTCTGGACCACCGGTCAAACGCCTTCCCGGTCACTCCAAGGACGAATGGCCATCAGCTCACGGCCGCCTCTGCATCATGCTCCACCTGGGCCCGCAGCCAATAGTCACGGGACAGGCCGAAATATCCGCGGTGATGACGCGCTTACCGGCGACGATATCGCCGATGCGCTGCGCCGGCACGCCGATCTCTTTAGCAAGACGATATTTGGTGATACCCAGGGGCTTGAGGAATTCCTCGAGAAGCAGCTCACCGGGCGTCACGGGTGCGATGCGAGTCATAAGCCTCCAAGATTCAGTAATTTGACCGGGAATGCAGTAAAACGGCCGGAAATCGACCTTCTTGCAGTAAATTGGCCGGAAAATTAACAGTCAGTCATCCAGAGCGGCATCCCGGCTCCCTTCAAACATAAACGGCTTCAGCTTCAACATAGGGCCTGAGCTCCGGACGTAGCGCCTTGTCCGTCACCAGATCCACGGGACGCCCCAGCAAATCCTTGAGATAGAATTGCAAACCGAAATAGCGGGCGGACGTGGCTGGCCCGTCGAAGATCACTAGAATATCCACGTCGCTGTCCGCACTGGCTTCGTCCCGGGCCACCGAGCCGAAGAGCGCCAACGACCTGACGTCGAATTCACGGACCAGGAAAGACCAATGGGCACGCAGGGCTTTTAGCGTTTCGGCGCGGTCAACCACCGTGGCCATCATTGAGACGTTGTAAATTCAACCAGAAAGCTGGCGTGGTGCCCAACACCTCGGCAAGCAAGGTCGCCGTCTCGACGGTTACGCGGCGGCGATTGCTACAGAGCTCTTTTACCGTTTCCGAGGTCACACCCATCGCCTTGGCCAGCCCATCTTGGGTAATGCCTAGAGGCTCAAGAAACTCTTCTTCGAGCATCACGCCAACGCTGGTGGCCGGGTGCGCCGGGGCTCTCAATACATTGGCCATAACGCCTATTCCTTCTCGGATCGGTAGAATGCATCGCTTTCTTTGCCGTCAGGCCATTCTTCAGGCAACGCAATCCGACCTTGGAGAAATCCCAGCCGAGCCGGCCGGGCGGCAGGATCGCTATCCTCATGGAGTGGCGCACCGGGCCCCGCCGCGAGTAGCGCTTTCATGATATCTTCATAGCTGGATTCTTCAGGCTGGGCCTCAACAATGGCTATCAAGCGACGCTTTGGATCCGACATCTCGCTCCTCTGACCAGGCTTTCTCTTCCATCACCGGATCATGAATTTCGCTCTCATGATGAACGAACGCAACAGCCAGGCAGATTCGAATTTTTAATGTTCTGTTGGCATCCACGAGATAGCCGATTGAGCGCTCCGCGCTCGCCTAAAGAGCGCCAGCGGACTTCTTGACCAAAAGGTGATTAATCACAATGCACGGCTGCAGTTTCCGGCTGGCTTCGGCGACCAAACGGCGATGGCAGAAAGCAGCGTCCGCCTCAAAGCAGATCAGACAGGAACGACTAGCGCTGGACTTCGCGACCATCCGCTGCAGGGCTTCGGTCTGAGTATCGATGTACCTCAGAAAATCCTTCTCATAGCTAACCCAGTTTCCATCCTGCTTGTACCGTTCCCGTATCGGCTTGGGGCAGCCCAATTCTCGAAGATGACAATAGTCGATACCCGCGCCGGCCAAGCATTTCGAAAGCGCTGTTTTGGAGAAGCCTCGCTTACGGGAGATAGGATATTGGCGCACATCGATAACCTGATCGACGTTCGCATCAAGAAGAAGCCCGACAAACGTCTCGATATCGACTCCTTCGTAACCGGCGGTGTGAATCAGCATGGCGGCTACCTATGAAACGAAGGGAACTTGCGTGGCCATTTGCCTCTTCGCGGGCAATTGTCCCCATGCTCAAGCCATGAGCGATGTAGCACCAGGCCATGCCGGAGGCATACCGCCCTGCCTGGGTCTGAGCGGGGGAAGTATCGGCACCTATTGCTGCCACGAATTAATGCTGAATCCCGCTCATGGAAGAACGAGCAAAAGACGATCCTTAACTCGTTATCAGTACATTGTCCGTGCTGGGCGGGTTGTTCTTCAGGTAGTCCTTGATCTCGGACGTGATTTGGGAAGAACTTTCCGAGCGGGGCTCGCATTTCTCAGCCCACGCTCTACCGGGATGGAGCACGTCCCATCTGGGCCGCATTCCCTTGTGGCGCCCCTTGCCGGGATCATGGTTGCCAAACCCATCGATCAGTTTATTCCAGATCGGGTTGAACTTGGCGATGAGGAGCGATTCGCCGAGCGGAATCCAAATGTCGTCGACGATCAGATAGCGGCAGTGAAAGTCCTTGGAATCCAGGTTTTCGGCCTCGCGAACGCTCTTAAGGTGCTGCTTGATGCGATTGAACAACACCCTGCCCGGCTTGGCTTCCAGATCGCCGCCTTTCCGTGCACCCGACGGCACGGCCTTACCCACGTAAATCGGAGCTCGAAAAGCATCATCGCGATTCGCTTCGGCGATGACCTCGTAGCCCTCGAAGTCTCCCGTGTAGTAAATGGCATAGATTCCGGCGCCTTGGAAGGCTTCGAGCTCTTCCAGAGGGAACACGGGCTGGCGGAGCATGGCTTGGCCCACGCTCTCGCCGAGATGCCGTTTGTCGAGAGGATTGAAGGGTACGACGGAACTCTTTTTATCGCTCATGCAACGCCTTGTTGTCGGGCGCGTGCCTCCAGCTGTATCCGTCGTTCCATGAGTTGTTCTCCAACGGATGCCGCGATGGTTCGAGCCAACGCGACGGGCACGGCGTTCCCCAATTGCCGCATGGTCTCGGTCCATGAGCCATGAAAAACGAAGCCGTCCGGGAAGGTCTGAATCCGGGCGGATTCGCGAACACTAAAATATCTGGGCTCGCCATTGTCAAGAATCATCATGTTCTCGCCCCCGGGCACGCCATGGTCGCCGGCCTTGAGCGTCTTGGCGGGGAGATCCAGGGGGCTGCCGGTATGGCCGGGGTAAACCTTGGCGCCGGGCTGGTGGCGATGATTGAAGAAATCATGCGGCTTGCGCTTGCGCGGATCGGGAATGCCCTGGAGAGCGTCGCGGACCGTGCGCCACGGTTTCAGCGACGCCAGCGGCAGCGATGAACTCAGCCTCTTGACCCGGTTCTCCAGATTCGCCGGGACAGAGGGGCGCTTGCGCGTAGAGATGCCATGCCGATCCCAATACTCGCCGGACACCCACTGGGAATACAGCAGTGCATCGTGGCTGTGGGTCAGGTCCGGAATGTTCCAGCGAATGTCCAGGTCGGAACGGAAACCCACGATGAACACGCGCTCCCGCTTCTGTGGGATGCCGTAATCCGCGGCGTTCACCAGGTTGGTGACGATGTTATACGTCAGGCCCGTGCGATGCAGCGCGCCGGAGGTCTTTTCCCGCTGCAGACGTTTGAAATGGGCGATCCAATCCTCGCCGGACTTTCGGCACGCTTCGGGAAATTCCAACTGGAGCTTGATGTACTCAAAGTAATTGCTGAAGGCGGGCCGCAACAGCCCCCGCACGTTCTCCACGATGAACGCCTTGGGCTTGAGCCGGCGCACCACTTCGGCGGTGGCGGGGAACATGTCTCGTTTGTCGCCGAAAGCCTTGTGCTTACCGCCCATGGAGAAGGGTTGGCAGGGCGGCCCGCCAGCCAGGAGATCGATATCCTCGGGAATGGACGACCAATCAAAAGCGCGCACGTCGCCTTGCCAGACCGGCCACTCCTTGACCACCGGGTAGCCACGCTTTTGATTCTCGCGAATGGTGTCGCAGGCCCACCGGTCCCACTCCACCACCGCCATTGGCTCGAAACCCGCCAGTGAGGCGCCCAAGGCCAAGCCGCCAGCGCCCGCGAAAAGCTCCACTGATTTCACTGGTTCCCTCTCACGCTTCTTCTTGGGTTAGAAAAGCCTCGACCTCGCGGGCCACGGCGTCCAAATCTCGCAATTCGCACTCCCAAACGACCAGCACCCGCCAGCCCAGCCCGGCCAGCGCCTGCTGATGCCGCAAATCCCGCTCGCGGTTGGCCTCCAGCTTGGTCCGCCAGAACGCCACCCGAGACTTCGGCATCCGGGTCAGGCTGCAGCCGGGATGACGATGCCAAAAGCAGCCGTGCATGAAGATCACTGCCCTTCGGCGGGGAAACACCAAGTCCGGCGTCCCTGGCAGGTCGCGGCGGTGAAGCCGGTACCGGAACCCGAGGCCATGCACCAAGCGCCGCAACTTCATCTCGGGTTTCGTATCCTTGGCCTTCACGCGCGACATGCGCTCGCTGCGGGCCTTGGGCGAAAGGGTGTCCGACACGGGCTCTCTCTGGGATGGCGGCTCAATGCTGGTCGCCATGATAGTAGAGATGGGCCCGCTGGGCACCCTCGGCGCGGACACCCAAAAAACTGTACATAAGGACAGTTGTTCGCGCAAGTGGCTCGGCACTAACCGATCGAAGCTCCATCGGTTACCCCGGAGGCGTTTTCCGGGGACCGTCGTGGCGCGGAACGAATCTAGGATGCCGGAAATGCCCTGGTCCTAGCGCGACGGCACACGGCATTAGATGGCTTCGATAGCCAGAGACGGCGCGTATGTACGGAATCCAAGGATTGATTTCTGTCCACTGGAAGACTTTGAGGGGGTAGGGCGGGGAACAGTTGCCTGGGACTTGGTAGTCTGCCAGGCAATAAGCCTCACTGCATGGCAACTACTGCACGGCTACTATCGAGTGGCCTCCTTCGATCATCTCATAGCCTCAAAGCGGTACTCATTGAGATTGCTGTCCATCCCCGCCAGGAATACTCTTCCCCCTTCCACCGTCAAAAATAACAGCCCTCTTCTCATTGCCTCGACACCATCGGCTATATCTCCCCAAACGCCGGCAACATCCTCGCCACGGATCGATAGCACAAGAGGATTCCCTCCGGCACTATTGAAAGAAACCTTTAAATCGATTCGCTCCTTGGACATGTGGACGCAGGCAAAGCCAAAGGCTGGGCGCCATCCGGCGCTATACCATCTTATATTCTTAGCGTTGTGATATCGCCTCCTTGACCTCTTGGCATTTTCCAAGAACGTTCGACCGGATACTTTCCGATAACAATCCTTGTCAGACCGACTATCCGTACATGGATGTTTAGGCCAAGGCGGGCCAATTTCATCAAAATAGACTCGACCATCGTCAGGAGATTTATAGAACCAAACCAACTGGCCGCAAGCCGGGCATCTCGCATTTGGCTTTAAAAAGCTCCGACGGTCTCTATATTGCCAAGACAACGCATGTCTATCCCGATCATAAGCCAAGCGCGCCATATACGATTTCTCATCGTGTTTTTCTATAGGGCGCACGATTTCATCAATAGTTCTGAATATCATGAACCTACCTATTTACTTGGCGTGGCCCTCGATTGGACCACAAAGCCGAGACTCGGTTCTGATATAGGTCAGTGAACGCTCACTTTGATAAATCTCAAATCTATTTACAGCCGCCTTGCTGAAAGGTCGAGATCATAGATAATGAAGGAAAATCTACTCACGGATGGGGGACAATAAGCCATGACAAGGCATAGCTTCGGCGGCGATTGGACAAGAGTGAAACTGGACACCCTGGAGAAGTACCTGGATATCTATACAACCGCCATGAAGAATCAAAAATTCAACTTTCACTATGTGGATGCTTTCGCGGGGACTGGGCAGCGGGATGGTGAGGATGACCCCACTCATTCTCTCATCAAGGAGATCGAGACGTTAAAGGGGTCGGCAACGCGCGCCCTTGAGTGCAAAAAGCCTTTTGACCACTACCATTTCAACGACACCAATCCTCACCACGTCAAAGCCTTGAGAGAATTGGCGGCGCAGCACCCCGACAAGAAGGTCAATGTAACCCAAGAAGACGCCAATGTTTTCGTGCAGCACTTCTGCCACGACATGCGCCCGATGGATCGGGCCATCGTTTTCCTCGATCCCTACAGCTCGGAACTCGAGTGGTCGACCCTCAAAGCCATCAGGAATACCGAGAAAGTGGACCTTTGGCTTCTTTTCCCGATATCGACGCTGCTCAGGATCACACCCAGAAACGGGCCCCGTGACGAGTGGGGCAGCGCGATCGAGCGCATGCTGGGAACTTCGGATTGGAGAGAGCTGTACGAGGAACAACCGCTCACCATGGATCTCTTTGGTGAGCACAGGGAGGAGGTTCGGCGGCAGGACTACAAAAAAGTCGTCGATTTCGTCACGACACACCTACGGCGGCTCTTCCCTTTCGTTGACGATCCATTCCATCTGGATCAGCGCGGCCGCTTATTGTTTCTTCTCTATTTCGGCGTCTCAAACTCTAGCCCTGCTGCCCAGGGACTGGCCCGGAACCTCTCCGCAGCGATCAGGAAATCTCTGAAATAGGAATTCTGGGGTATTCTTCGTACAACCGACCGTCCAAGAGGCGGCCGTTTGCCTTTTTACTTCGTTTGACGCCGTCCTCACCCCAAACGCCCCACTGCTTGAAGAAGAAAGGAACTTGCGCGGCGTCGCATTCCGCTTGAACATTTCGCACCCATTCCATCTTCATGGGCCGGGCCTTGTAGCCGGACTCGCCGCCAACAATCACCCAATCGATACCGCTCAGATCGAACTCACCAAGGTCCTCCAGCAATGGTTCCACGGATAAGAACCTAACCTTTGCAGCGACGCTTCTAAGGTAGGGAATCCGAGGCAGGCCGTACTTACGGTCCTCCACCGATACGCCCAGCCACACATTCGGCGGCACCGGGCGGCTGGAGTAATAGTCGCGAATACGCTCCGCGCGCTTGGTCAAAATCTGGTAGGTATGCTGCGGAGTCTCACTGATGACCTCCATGACCCGATCAATGTACTGGTCGGGAACGCCCTCATGGAAGAGATCGCTCATGGAGTTAACAAAATACACGGTAGGCTTACGCCGGCGCAGCGGCTGCTCGAGACGCTCCGGCATCAGCCGCAGGGCGAACCCGTCTTCATAGCCGGCGGCGTTCATCGCCTTGAGGCGACGTGCCATGACCTCGGCGTAGCAGTGCTTACAGCCGGGGGAGACCTTAGTGCAGCCGGTGACGGGGTTCCAGGTCTGTTCAGTCCATTCTATGTCCGAGTAAGTGCTCACTTTATGCCTTCCTGTACTGCGCGACCCTGGGGCGCAGATTACACGCCTCGCAACACCGTTGCACCATGTGAAAAAGGCGGATAATACCGCCGCCCGGCAAAGCGGCGGCACGGGCGGCGATCAGGCGCCGGAAGGCTCCGGGGCGGCGGAGATCACAAGGCGCCCCTCGCTGACCTCAACCTGCAGGGACGTGCCGACGTCGAAGCCGGCTTCCGCAAGCCAATAGCCTTTGACGTGTACCCAGGGTACGGGCGGCCTGGGTTGTTTGAGGCGATGGACGCGGACGGGATCGAAGGATTGGTAATATTGCCCGGGATGCACTTTGAGGTGCCGGGTGTAGGGGAAATCGCGGTTGGATTTGCGGGTTTCGCTTTTACCCACGCGGGCGCGTGGCTTATGATTCCGTTCAGCCATGATGGACTCCGTATCAGTCTGTTGTGGTTAGCTGTCTTCGGGTGTTGCCGCACCCGGAGGCAGTGCTTTTACTCTAATGCACACACCGCAAAAACGTCAACTCCGAAGAGGAAAGCCCGCCCCTAGCTATTGTTAAAATTCAACGTATGCATTCCTTTTTTATAATATGGGCCGACACAATAGGAAGTACCATCAAGATCAGGCGCAATCATCGACGTAGTAAATATCAACTGGTAAGCCGCTCGAATACTTTGACACTCGCGCATGATGAGATGCTGAAAATTTTGGCTCCTCTCCTCCCTCATCCCTTTATCCTCAATATTATCCATAAGCAACAAGCTGGGGAGTCTAGCTTCTTTGTCATCAACGGTTTCTAGGAATATAGCTAACCGAACACAGTTTTTCAAAATAACCATCGAGCTAGCGGAAAACTTACCTTTATTGTTAACAAACATTTTATCTTTAGCGAAATCAAAAGCGACCTCATCTGCACTATCAAAATCTTGTTCGTACCCATCATCTTCGGACAGCAGCTTTTTTGCTCTTTCCTCAATGCGAGAGTTAACATCCATAAAGCGTTGCTTCTGCTTATTCACCAATTGATCAAGAAGGTCTTGTATTCGACTTATTTCCGAGTTGGCTTCTATTTTTCTATTTCGAAGATTTTCCACTTTAATAACATCTGCTTTACGATCTTCAAGAGCCACCATTTGACTACGACAAAAACCAACTTTAGATGAAAGCTCCGAAATCAAAGCTTCTCTATCGTTTACTGAGGAGAGCATGCTGTTATATTCAACCTTTGCCTCCTCAAGCTTTCGATTTATTAAAGGAACCGCTGCAGAAAGCCGCTCAATCTCTGATTTAAACCTTTCTATAAGAGAAAAACTTTCTTTTATTTGAAAATCTATCTCGTTCAGCATACTTATATAGCCGAAATCACGATTTTCCGAATCGTGCTCTTGCTTACAAAGGTGGCAGACTTCTTCTTCAGCATGTTCGGCAAGCGGCTGCAAACACACTGGGCAATACTGGAACTGGACTCCGCCCATTAAAAAATAAGTCGTTTTTGAGCTGCTTAGTGCTCTTTTCCGGTCCTTCAAAGACCGGAGGAATAGTTCGGTATCTACAAGCTCCGTGCGTAAAGAGTGAAGACTTTCGTCTATCCCTTGTTTTTCTTCGGAAAGCTTATCAATTATCGAAACCAGCTTTTCCAAGTGTCCGGCCAACTCAGGCGCAAGATCTGCATCTTTACCAGTGCGGATATCGCGAATTTTTTCTAGAATCTCATCCACTTCTTTTGATATTTCACCGATCTTACCATCAAGAGCCTGCATGTTTATGGAGGAAGCTTCATTTCCGAAAAATCGGTATATCGCCGAAAGCTCGGCGTTCACCTTATCAAATTCACGGTTTGCTTGTATTAAGTCCTGCCTTACGTTATGAGCCTCAAGATCATCTATGCCGAGAAGGTACTCACCGATTGCACGCCTATATATAGGGTTATCATAGGTATTATCTTCTTTGAGCAACTTAGTGATTGACGACAACTGATCCACATACATCAGCCTAAGTATTTGGTGCATTGTTAGGTTTTTTTCCTCATCCGTCTTATGACGAGGCAGCCCCAACAATTCAAAAATACGTTCCGAAAAACTTACTTTGTCTTTACTTCTTTTATAAGGGTAAGAGTACCAACCATCTGTCTCGCCAAGGACACCACTAAATCTTCCTTCTCGAATAAGCATCTTCTCTTGACCGGACTCTGATATATCTCTTTTGAGGCAATATGGCTCACCGTTTATTTCCACCTCCGAAAGCACCCAATCGCACACCCTTTGCTCGTCGGTCCACTCATTAACGACCGCACCCAAGGAGTAATTAAGGAGATCCATGACCGTGGACTTGCCAGTTCCGTTATCACCCCTAATAATATTCACGCCTTCATGGAACTCTTCATTGTAAACAAACCCACCCGACTTGCTCACGACAAATCTCTTTATAACCATCCTTGATAAACTCATACCTCCTCCACGTCGTACCGAAACTCAAGGAGTCCGCTACGCTTTTTCAGGCCCGCTTTCCCAGTCAGCTTTTGCGACGGCAGCTCGTTAACTATCAAGTGGAACCAGTTCTCTTGTGCATTTAAATCCGATTCCAGAAGACCAACCAAATCGTTAGGTAAATTATTTTTTGTTCTTTCAATATATCCCTGCTGGAAAGATTCAATTGATAAAATCTTTTTTGCAAGAAGACTTTTTATAGCAGCCATTTGAATCACTTTAATTTGTGCCGCCACCCTTCCCGCATTCCGCATGAACTCATAGGGCTGTCTAATGCCTTTCACAACCTTCCTATAGGCTCGCAACTCAGATGGAAAGGGGCTTATTTCTTTTAACAAATGCGGAAAAAGGACATATAAATCCTGGATTATTATTAAATCCAAAGGTATTCTCTCGATTGAAGAGTTCTCAACAATAAGAAGAATTCTATACACACAATGATTAACATCATAAGCCGGATGATAAATTAACATATTCCATCCCACCTCACATGACACTTCCCTGTAAGAAAATAAAGCATGCCGGACACGCTTTCTGTGGTAATTAAACTATCGTACTTAATAACCGCCTTATGGATAGGGCACAGAATTTCTTCAAAAATAACCTCGTCAACCTTCATGTCGCCAGAATTTGAATTTATTAGTGGTCTTATTTTTTGTTTCCATATTGATATTATGGCAGATAATATCTGCACATAGACATGCTGCTCAATCGCTAGGAGCTGATTCTTGGCCACCCTCCTTTCAAACTTATTTTTTAAATACGTCGCGTCAGCAACCAAGTCACCCCTGCCACCTGCATTTAATTTTTCTTCCAGGCCCACGATCTCCCTATTAGGATGGCTATTAACCAAATCAGAAAGATCTTCTATAAAATCAACCAACTCTTCATCATCGCCAAATTTCTTTATTATAATATCAATCGCTTTTTCCAAACTACTTAGAGGCGCAAAGATATTATCCCCGTTATGAACAGAATTGTCTTTATAATTTAATTCGACGTCCATGCACTAAAACCTGTTATCACCATTATGGGTAGAGTTGTTTTTATAAGTAACGGAATTTATCTTCTTGGCGATTCCGTCATTCCTTTTCTTTCTCAGCAGAGAAAAAATAAAAACGAAGAATAGAACAAGGACCAAGAAGATTGTTATCAGGAAAACTCTTTCACTACCGAAAAATTCAACCATTGAATCAGAATAGATGTATTTCATTAGCACAAACAGCAAAAAAAGAGGAACTCCAGGCAATCCTACAGATAAAAATATCCTTTTTGTCATGTCATCCATGTCCCCTCCTCAAAACGCTCAAACCGGAATAAGTACTGAGAATACAACAAAAAAAGGCCGCCCCAAAAGGAGCGGCCATCACCAAGGAAGCCTTGAGTTAAATAGTAAGGACTAACTCACCATGCGAGTTATGCGTCCCCTTTCTTTTTCGCTACGAGCGTGAGGATGTCGTAGCTGGCGACCAGCTCGTCGTCCTGGTTCTTCACCTGCACATCCCAGACCACCACACCTTGCGGGGTGCCGTCAGGGGCGGCTTTGCCTTGGTCGATTTTTCGTTTGCAGGTGAGGCGGGCCTGGATGGTGTCGCCGGCGCCGACGGGGTTGATGAAGCGCAGGGTGTCGAGGCCGTAGTTGGCGAGCACGGGGCCGGGGGCCGGGGAGACGAACAGGCCGGCGGCGGCGGAGAGGAGGAAGTAGCCGTGGGCGATGCGTTTGCCGAATTGGGAGTCTTTGGCGGCGATGTCGTCGAAGTGCATGTAGAAGTGGTCGCCGGAGAGGCAGCCGAAGTTGACGATGTCGGCTTCGGTGACGGTGCGGCGGTGGGTGAGCAGGGATTCGCCGATGGCGAGGTCGTCGAAGTGGCGGCGGAAGGGGTGCACTTCGGTTTCGAGGACGTCGGCGCCGCGCACGTATTCGCCGGTGACGGCGGCGAGCATAGACGGAGAGCCCTGGATGGCGGTGCGTTGCAGGTAGTGGTGGACGGCGCGGATGCCGCCGAGTTCTTCGCCGCCGCCGGCGCGGCCGGGGCCGCCGTGTTTAAGCATGGGCAGGGGCGCGCCGTGGCCGGTGGATTCTTTGGCGGCTTCGGCGTTGAGCACTTGCAGGCGGCCGTGGCGGGCGGCGAGCACGGGGATGGTACGGGCGGCGGTTTGCGGGTCTTTGGTGGCGAAGGTGGTGACCAGGCTGCCTTTGCCTTTGGCGGCGAGTTCGACGGCTTCGTCGAGATCGCCGTAGCCCATCAGGGTGCTGACGGGGCCGAAGGCTTCGATGTCGTGGGCGCCGCCGTCGGCGTGGGGGTCGCGGCTGCGCAGCAGGCGCGGGGCGAAGAAGGCGCCGTTTTCGGTGCCTTTGCCAATAAGCTGCGGTTCACCGTTGCCACCGAAAATGCATTCGCTGGTGTTGAGCAGGTCGTTGACGGCGACGGTGACGTCTTCTTTCTGGGCGAGGGAGGCGAGCGCGCCCATGCGTACACCTTCTTCGTCCGGGTCGCCGAGGGTGATTTTTTCCAGGCGCTGGATCAGGCGTTCGGCGAACGCGTCCAGGTGCTGTTGGGGCACCATGATGCGGCGGATGGCGGTGCATTTCTGGCCGGCTTTGACGGTCATCTCGCGGACGATTTCCTTGGCGAGCAGGTCGAACTCTTCGTCGTCGGGGGTGACGTCCGGGGCGAGGATGGCGCTGTTGAGCGAGTCCGCTTCGGCGTTGAAAGGGATGGAGCGGTTGATGACGTTGGGGTGCGCGCGCAGTTTGCGGGCGGTGTCCGCGGAGCCGGTGAAGGTGACCATGTCCTGTTCGTCGAGCTGGTCGAGCAGGTCTCCGGTGCCGCCGATGATCAGTTGCAGCGCGCCTTCCGGGAGGGCGCCGGAGTCTTGCATAAGACGGACGCAAGCTTCGGTGACGTAGCTGGTGGCGGTGGCCGGTTTGACGATGCAGGGCATGCCGGCGAGGAAGTTGCCGGCGAATTTTTCCAGCATGCCCCAGACCGGGAAGTTGAAGGCGTTGATGTGCACGGCAACGCCACCGCGCGGCACCAGGATGTGGGTGCCGGCGAAGTGGTTGTTTTTGCCCAGCGGAATCACCGGGCCTTCGTGGAGGACGTTGCCGGAGGGCAGCTCTTTGCGGCCCATGCTGGCGTAGGCGAACAGGGTGCCGAAGCCGCCGTCGATGTCGAAGGCGTTGTCGCCTTTGGTGGCGCCGGTGTGGCGCGACAATGTGTAGAGTTCCTTTTTGTGTTCTTGCAGGTACTGCGCCATGGCCTTGAGGCGGGCGGCGCGTTCCTGGAAGTCGAGTTTGAGCAGTTCCTTAACGCCGGTGGTGCGGCCGTAGTGCACGGCGGCGGCGAAGTCTGGGGTGTCGTCGTGGGTGTGGGCGACGATCTCGCCGTTGATGGCGCTGGCCAGCGGTTTACCGGGCTGGCTGCCGAGCCATTGGCCGGCGAGGTAGCTTTGGAGGACGGTCATGGCGTGGCTCCTTTCTATCTGCGTATGAAACGACGGCCTCTTGGGCCGTCGCCGGTTGTTTGGTGCGCTCGGGAGCCTCCGGGCGGTGCCGGCGTCGTTTCCGGCGTCACGAGCGGCCCGCCATCAAGGCGTGGACGCGCCGGCGTGGTGGCGCCACGTCAAGCGGCCACAACGCGGAGGGCGGGCCGATCGTGGCGCCCCGCAGGGCGGCGCAGCCGCGGAAACGACGCCGGCATCGTTCGGAGGCTCCTTATGGTTGATCGAAGTCGAGAACCACCTTGTCGGTGATCGGGTAGCTCTGGCAGGAGAGCACGTAGCCGGCGGCGACTTCGTAGTCTTCCAAAGCGAAGTTGTTGTCCATTTCCACTTCGCCTTCCACTACTTTGCAGCGGCAGGTGGAGCAGACGCCGGCCTTGCAGGAGAACGGCAGGTCGGCGCCGTTGTCGTTGGCGGCGTCGAGGATGTTCTTGGAGTCGCGGGGCAGCTCGATTTGGACTTCGCGGCCGTCGGCGATGATGGTGACCTGCGTTTTGGCTTCGTCGGCGGACACCTCTTCGACACGCCGGTGTTGGCGCTGCGGCTGGCCTTCGACGCCGAACAGTTCGAAGTGCACGCGGCTTTTGTCCAGGCCGTTGGCGACGAGGCGGTCGCGCACGACCTCGGTCATGGATTGTGGGCCGCAGAGGAAGGCGGCGTGCAGGTTCGGGGTGTCGAGCCAGCGGGAGAAAATGGCGTCGCATTTTTCCGCGTCGATGCGGCCGTTATAAAGGTCCACATCCTGCTGCTCGCGGCTGAACAGGTAGATGACGTTGAAGCGGCCCAGGTAGGCGTTTTTCAGGTCGCTGAGCGCTTCGCGGAACAGGGTGGAATTGCTGGAGCGGTTGCCGTAGAGCAGCGTGAAGCGGCTATGGGGTTCGGCTTCCAGGGTGGTTTTGATGATGGAGAGAATGGGCGTGATGCCGCTGCCGGCGGCCACGGCCAGGTAGTGGGCCTGGCGCTCCGGGTCCAGGTCGATGTGGAAGTGGCCGCTGGGCGGCATCACTTCCAGGCTGTCGCCTTCCTTAAGCTCGCCGTTGGCGAAGGCGGAGAAGCGGCCGCCGGGGACTTTTTTCACCGCCACGCGCAGGTCGCCGTCGTTGACGCCGGTGCAGATGGAGTAGGAGCGGCGTACTTCCTCGCCGTCCATATGAGTACGCACGATCAGGTGCTGGCCCTGGGTGAAGCGGAAGGCGTCGTTCAGTTCCGGCGGCACGTCGAAGGCGATGGACACCGCTTCGCGGGTTTCCGGGCGCACTTCACGGATGGTCAGAGAATGAAATTGGCTCATGATTAAAGGCACTTAAAGTAGTCGAAGGGTTCCAGGCACTCGCGGCATTTATAAAGCGCCTTGCAGGCGGTGGAGCCGAATTCGCTGACTTGCACCGTGTCAGTGCCGCCGCAGTGCGGGCATTCGGCGGGGCCGGGATCGTGCAAGGTATCGCGGCCCTGCCCTTTCGGCGGCGGCGCGATGCCGTAGGCCTTGAGGGCATCGCGGCCGTTGTCGGTGATCCAGTCGGTAGTCCAGGCCGGCGCCAGCACCCGTTCGATGCGCGGGTTCTGGAAGCCGATGTCTTCCAGGGCTTCGCGCACGTCGCGCTCGATCACTTCCGTGGCCGGACAGCCGGAGTAAGTGGGCGAGACCTTAACGTGCAGGCTGTCGTCGCTCCATTCCACGGCGCGGATCATGCCCAGGTCGACGACGCTGACCACGGGCACCTCCGGGTCCATCACCTGGACGAGACAGTCCCAGGCGCGGGGCAAATCCGCTTCGCTGAGCGGTTCGCCCCGGAAAGGCTGACGCTCGCGAAAAATAAAATCACCAGGTTGCATCGGGGTAGGCCCGCGGCAGGGACTGCATCTCGGCCAATAAGAAACCGAGATGCTCGGTGTGTTTGCCGTTCTTGCCGTCCATGTAGAAGTGGCGCGCCGGTTCCGGCAGGTCCAGGCCGGCTTCAGCGAACACGCGGGCCACTTCGGCGCGCCAGGCGTCGCCCACGTTGCCGGCGCCGATGCCCGCTTCGGCGAGCTGGTCCTCGATCTCATCGGTGTCGGTGAGCTCGTAGGTGAAGCGCCACAGGTTCTGCACGGCGTCGGTAAGACGGCGGTGGCTTTCTTCGGTGCCCTGCCCTAACCGCAGCATCCATTCGCTGGAGCGACGGCGGTGGTAGGTGGATTCTTTCAGGCCCTTGGCAGCGAGGCCGGCGATGCGTTCGTCGCTGGATTCGGTCAGGCCCGTGAGCACCAGGTGGTGCCAGACGTCGAAGAAAAATTGCTTGGCCGTGGTCACCGCGTAATCACCGCGCGGCTGTTCGGCGATCAATAAATTCCGGTATTCCCGTTCGTTGCGGCGGAAGGCGAGAAAGTCCGCGTCGCGGCCGTCGTCGCGCAATTCGGCGGCGTAGTCGTACCAGTTGCGCGCCTGGCCGAGCAGGTCCAGGCCCACGTTCATCATCGCCACTTCTTCTTCCAGGGCCGGGGCGTTGCCGCACCATTCGCAGAAGCGCTGGGCGAGCACCATGTCGGTGTCGGCGAGACGAAGAAGGTATTCGACAAGAGCTTGATTGTTTTGCATGGCGACGCTCATCACATCTGATCCACTTCCGGGGGCAGCTTGTAGAAGCTGGCGTGGCGGTAGACCTTGTCGTCGGCGGGGTCGAAGAAGGGTTCTTTTTCGTCGCCGGCGCTGGCGGTAATCTGCGCGGCGGGCACCACCCACAGGCTGACGCCTTCGCTTCTACGGGTGTAGAGCTCGCGGGCGTTTTCCAGGGCCATGGTGGCGTCGGCGGCGTGCACGCTGCCCACGTGTTTGTGGTTGAGGCCGTGCTTGCTGCGCACGAAGACTTCAAAGAGGGTCCATTCAGCCATGTTCGTTTTCCGGTTGGTGCTGCGTCTTTTCCGATGGATTACGCGGCCAGAGGCCGCGCCTTCATCCTGTATCCTGAATCCTGCATCAGCGCCGCCTCAGGCGGCGTTCGCTTTCTGCTTGTCGGCGTAGGCCACGGCGGCGTCACGCACCCACTGGCCTTCGTCGATGGCGTTCTTGCGCTGCTGAATCCGCTCCACGCCGCAAGGGCTGTGGCCCTTGAGCACGTCGAAGAATTCCTGCCATTGGATTTCACCGAAGTCGTAGTGGCCGGTTTCCTCATTCCATTTCAGGTCCGGGTCCGGGGCGGTGCAGCCGAGGAATTCCAGTTGCGGCACGGTCTGGTCGAGGAAGCGCTGGCGCAGGTCGTCGTTGCCGTGGCGTTTGATTTTCCATGCCATGGATTGCGCGGAGTTGGGCGAGTCCGCGTCGGAGGGGCCGAACATCATCAGCGACGGCCACCAGAAGCGGTTGATGGCGTCCTGCACCATGGCTTTCTGCTCGTCGGTGCCTTCGCGCATCATGGTCAGCAGGATTTCGTAGCCCTGACGCTGGTGGAAGCTCTCTTCCTTGCACACGCGAATCATGGCCCGCGCATAGGGGCCGTAGGAGCAACGCTGCAGCGGCACCTGGTTGACGATGGCGGCGCCGTCGACGAGCCAGCCGATGGCGCCCATGTCCGCCCAGGTGAGGGTCGGATAAGTGAAGATGGAGGAGAACTTCACCTCGCCCCGGTGCAGCTTATCGATCTCGTCGTCGCGGTCGGCGCCCAGGGTTTCCATGGCGCTGTACAGGTACAGGCCGTGGCCGGCTTCGTCCTGGATCTTGGCCATCAGTTGCAGCTTGCGCTTGAGGCTGGGGGCGCGGGTCAGCCAGTTGCCTTCGGGCAGCATACCGACGATTTCCGAGTGGGCGTGCTGGGATATCTGGCGAATCAGCGTCTTGCGGTAGCCGTCGGGCATCCAGTTCTTGGGCTCGATCTTGGTTTCCGCGTTCACCTTCTCTTGAAAGTGCCGCTCTTCCGGGCTCATTTCATCCAGGCTTTTCAGGCCCTTGCTGCCGGTGTCCACCTGTTGTGCGTACATGGTTTCTCTCCCTGCCGGGCATCGCCCGCCCTGCCAACTGGGTGGCGGTGATCCGCCAATGTGTTTATTTTTATACGATACATAATTTCATGTCAAATTACTATTTTCGTGTCATTTCTGAAAGCGCCGATCACGCCTTGACCAGAAATCACTCTGAACGGCTCTATTTCCGGGTTTTCACCGCTTTTTCGCCACCTTACAGGCCACCATCCAAGGCCGCCGATTCCGCCCTGATACAATGATCCGATACATTACCCTCCACTCTTAACCACCATGAACAGGCATTCCCAGGCGCGGTTGCCCAGCCCGACGCGCGGATAACACAGCGGCGCTCTGGCGCTTTTTTGCTACTCTTCGCCGAGGGGAGCGATTCGTTATCGATGGGGCAATATGCCTGATGAAATTGTGGCCACCGGCTTGATCGCGGGGGGCGAGGACACCTGGACGCTGTGGGTGAAGATCATGGCCACCGGCGCCACCCTGGCGCTGCTGCTGTTGGCGGTGTTTACGCTGGCGCTGTACCGGCACCGCGACCGGGAGGCGCCGGTGGCGTTGCATTTCACCCTCGCCAATCTGTTCGCCACCGCCTACGTTACCGGCGACATCGCCGTGGGCATTCATCTGCGCCAGGGCCAGCCGGACCAGGTGATGCTGCCTTATCGGCTGTCTTTGGCGGCGGTGGTGATGGCGCTGGTGGCCTTCATCTGCTTGCAGAGAGTGCTGCGCCAGCGCGACACGCCGGCCGGCCCGCTGCTGGCTCTGTATGCCACGGGGCTGCTGTTTTCATCCCTGCTGTGGCTGCGCCACCCCTGGCTGATTATCGCCAGCGATCGCTTCATGGTGAGCGGCAATGGCGTGTTCGCGGATTACGGCACTGGCGCGGCGCCGTTTTTCGGCGTTTGCCTGCTGCTGTTCGCGATGGCTTCGTGGCGTCTCCTGCACCGGGCGCGCCGCGCCGGCGGCGTGCTGGTGTGGCGATTGACCGTGTTTGGCTTCGCGATTTTCTTTCTCGCCGGCGTCCACGACACGCTGCGCGAGCTGCGTGTGGAATTGCTGCCGTTCAGCGCCCTGACCCTGGGTTGCGCCTGTTTCCACCTGGGCGCGTTCGCGGCCATGGCGATTCATTACTCACGCACGCTCAGCGAACGCACCCAGCACAGCCATCAGCTTCAACGACTCACCGACGAAGCCAACCGCGATCCGCTTTCCGGGCTGTTCAATCGGACTTATCTGGAGAACCGGCTGGATCACCTGGGCGGTGCCGGTGGCGGCTTGCTGTTTATCGATCTGGATCACTTCAAGCTGGTCAACGACCGCTTCGGCCACGGCCATGGCGACCGGCTGATTCGTCTGGTGGCGGAGCGCCTTCGCAGCACCATGCGCGAGGGCGACATCGCCTGCCGCTGGGGCGGCGATGAATTCGTGGTGTACCTGGCCGAGGCCCACTCGAATTCCGCGCCGCCCATCGTGGCGCGGCTGCTGGCCGCCTTCGCGACCATCGAGCTCGATGGTGTCACCGGCATCGACATTGGCGCCAGCATGGGCTTTGCCGAGCTCACCGATGTGGATTGGCGCGACACCTTAAAGCGTGCCGACGAAGCGCTCTATCGGGCCAAGTCCGAGGGCCGCAATCGGCTCTCCATTGCTTAAAAGCGGAAAGGGCATTCGGAATATCAGGCGGGGATCAGCGTCACACCCAGATCGTCGCCGACCCGCCGAACGTCGCGCCATTGCAGCGGGACCCGCTCCACCATGCGCGCGAACGGCAGGGCGAACAGGCCACGGGCGTCGCTGCCGAGCAGGGTCGGCGCCAGATAGACAATCAACTCATCGAACAGGCCTTCGCGCACGAAAGCACCGGCCAGGGTGGCGCCGCATTCCACCAGAATTTCGTTGCACTCACGGCGCGCCAGCTCGGCGAGCAGGGCCTGAAGGGCGCCCCCCGACTCGGAAGCCGGCCGGTGCATCACCTCGGCACCGGCGGCTTGCAGGGCGCTCTCGCGCCCCGGGTGTGCCTGGCCACCGACGATCAGACACCGCCCCTCGGCGGTGACCACCGGCGCATCCGCCGGGGTGCGCAAACGCCGATCCAGAATCACGCGCAGCGGCTGGCGCACCGTGTCGCTGCCGTAATCGGCGAGCGTCCATTGTGCTGGGCGCACCGTGTAGGAGGGGCGGTCCGCCAGCACCGTGCCAATGCCAGTGATGATTGCCGAGCTGCGCGCGCGCAGACGCTGCACGTCTTCGCGGGCGGCGGGGCCGGTGATCCATTGCGATTCGCCACTGGCCATGGCGGTGCGCCCGTCCAGGCTGGCGGCGGCCTTGATGCGAATGTAGGGCCGCTCGCCGCGCATGCGGCGGATAAAGCCCGGGTTCAACGCGCGGGCGTCGTTTTCCTGCAAGCCGATCTCCACGGCGATACCCGCTTCGCGCAATGCGCGAAAGCCGTTGCCGGCCACTTGTGGGTTGGGGTCTTCCATGGCGGCGACCACTCGCGCCACCCCAGCCTGAATCAACGCGGCGGCGCAGGGGCCGGTGCGGCCGGTGTGCGAGCAGGGCTCCAGGGTCACGTAGGCGGTGGCGCCGCGCGCCTGCTCGCCGGCGGCGGCCAGCGCGTGGCGTTCGGCGTGGGGTTCACCGGCGCGGGCATGGAAGCCCTCGGCGATGATCTGGCCGTGCTTGGCGATCACGCAGCCAACACGGGGATTGGGATCGGTGGTGTACAGGCCGCGCCGGGCCAGTTGCACGGCGCGAATCATGCAGTGCTGATCGAAGGCGCCACTCATGCGTCGCCCTTGCCGCCGCCTTTCTTTCCGCCCGCCTTGCGCAGGCGGTCCACTTCGGCGGCGAATTCGGAGATGTCCTGAAAGCTGCGATACACCGAGGCGAAGCGCACATAGGCCACATCGTCGAGCTGCTGCAGGGCTTCCATGACCCGCTCGCCCAGTTCCCGAGCCGGCACTTCCCGCTCGCCGGTGGCGCGCAATTGGTGACAAATACGGCTGATCGCCGCTTCCAGATCTTCCAGGCTGACCGGCCGCTTTTCCAGCGCGCGCATCATGCCGGCGCGCAATTTGTTCTCATCGAACGGCTCGCGGGTGCCATCGGATTTGATCAACCGGGGCATCACCAGCTCGGCGGTCTCGAAAGTCGTGAACCGCTCGTTGCAGCTCAAACACTCACGCCGCCGCCGCACCTGGCCGCCATCCGCGACCAGCCGGGAATCGATGACTTTGGTGTCTTGGGCACCGCAGAACGGACAATACATGGCGGCCTCCGGCCAGAACAAACACGTTGAAAGTGAAAAGTTAAAAGTTGAAACGCGGGCGAGGTCACTCTCTTTTGGGCGCTTCAGGCCGCGCTTAAGGAAAAGGCGCGGCGAGCAGCGTCAAATATCATGACGAGGCCCGCGCGCGCCTTCAACTTTTAACTTTCAACTTTTAACCGCGTCTTCTTAGCGCTCGTAAACCGGCAGCCGCTTACAGATCTCACCGACCTTGCCACGCACTGCATCGATCACCGATTCGTCGCCCATGTTGTCGAGGATGTCGCAAATCCAGCCGGCGAGGGCGGTGGCGTCGGCTTCATTGAAGCCACGGCGGGTGATGGCCGGGGAGCCGATGCGCAGGCCGGAGGTGACGAAGGGCGAGCGCGGGTCGTTGGGCACGGCGTTTTTGTTGACGGTGATGTGGGCGCGGCCCAGGGCGGCGTCGGCGTCTTTGCCGGTGATGTCCTGCTTGATCAGACTAAGCAGGAACAGGTGGTTCTCGGTGCCGTTGGAAACCACGTCAAAACCCCGGTCGATAAACACCTTGGCCATCGCCTGGGCGTTTTTCACCACCTGCTGCTGGTAGGTCTTGAACTCCGGCTCCATGGCTTCCTTGAAGCAGATCGCCTTGGCGGCGATGACGTGCTCAAGCGGGCCGCCCTGGCCACCGGGGAACACGGCGGAGTTGATCTTCTTCTGCAGGTCTTCGTTGGCCTTACCCATGATCAGGCCGCCGCGCGGGCCGCCCAGGGTTTTGTGGGTGGTGGTGGTGGTGATGTCGGCGATGCCCACCGGGCTGGGGTAAACACCCGCGGCGACCAGGCCGGCCACGTGGGCCATGTCCACCAGCAAAACGGCGCCCACTTCGTCGGCGATGTCGCGAAAGCGCTGCCAATCCACTACTTGGGAGTAGGCGGAGAAGCCGGCGACGATCATTTTCGGTTTGTGCTCACGGGCCAGCTTGTCCACCTGGTCGTAGTCGATCAGGCCGGTGGCGTTGTCCAGGCCGTATTGAATGGCGTTGTACATCTTGCCAGAGAAGTTCGGCTTGGCGCCGTGGGTGAGGTGGCCGCCGGCGTCCAGGCTCATGCCCAGCACGGTGTCGCCGGGCTTGAGCACCGCCATGTAGACCGCCGCGTTGGCTTGCGAGCCAGCGTGCGGCTGCACGTTGGCCCAGTCGGCGCCGAACAGTTTGCAGGCGCGGTCAATGGCCAGTTGTTCGACCACATCGACGTTTTCGCAACCGCCGTAGTAGCGCTTGCCCGGGTAGCCCTCGGCGTATTTGTTGGTGAGCACGGAGCCCTGCGCTTCCATCGCCCGGGGCGAGGCGTAGTTCTCGGAGGCGATCAGCTCGATGTGCTGTTCCTGGCGCTCGCGCTCGGCGTCGATGGCGGCCTGGATTTCCGGGTCGAACTCGGCGATGGACATGCTTTTCGGGAACATGGGCTACCTGTGCGTTGGGGATTGAATAAGGCCCGGCCGCCGGCGGCCCGAAGCGGGCGCCACCGGCGGCGTCTGAGGCCGCGTATTCTACCCAAAAGCAGGCGCTTTGGCACATGAAGCCGGTTCATCAATCCGGTGAACGCGGCTCATCGGATGGGCGCGCGGGCCGGGCGTCGTTCAGGCGCTGATCCGGTGATCGGCGAACACCGGCTCTTCCCGGGACGCCACCAGCCGCAACCCTTCGGCCGGCTCGCCGGCCTGTTCGCCGCTGAGCCGGAAGCCGGCCACCAGGGCGCTGAGGCGCTCGGCCTGCAGGCGCATGTCTTCGGCGGCGCGGTTGGTTTGCTCCACCACGGTGGCGTTGTCCTGGGTCATTTGATCGAGCTCCGCGACCGCCGTATTGACCTGGCCGATGCCAGTGCTCTGCTCGCGGGCACCGGCACTGATTTCACCAATCACCTTGGTAACCCGCTCAATGCCGCTGACGATTTCCTCCATGGTGCGGCCGGTGCTGGTGACCAGGGTGGCGCCGGATTCGCTGCTCGCCACCGAGTTGTCGACCAGCTCGCGGATGTCCCGGGAGGCGTCCGCGGAGCGCCCGGCCAGGGTGCGCACTTCCTGGGCCACCACCGCGAAACCCCGGCCATGCTCGCCGGCACGGGCCGCTTCCACCGAGGCGTTCAGCGCCAGAATATTGGTCTGGAAAGCGATGCCATCGATCAGCGTGATGATCTCCTTGATCTGCGCCGAGGAGGCGCTGATGCGCGCCATGGTGCTTTCCACGTCGCGCATGGCGGCGTGGCCACGGCGCGCCACCTCCACGGTGGAAAGCGCCAGCTCGTTGGCTTCGCGGGTGGCGTCGGAGGTGTGGCCCACGGTGGTGGTGATCTGCTCCATGGACGCGGAGGTCTCTTGCAGATTAGCGGCGGTCTGCTCGGTGCGCGAGGCCAGATCCTGGCTGCTGCGGGCAATCTCGCCGGAGGCGGTGCTGACCGTCACGGTGCTGCTCTTGACCTGCTGCAGGGTGTCGTCGATGCGGCTGATAAAGCCGTTGAACTGCCGGGCGAGATCGCCGATTTCGTCGTTGCGCGGGCTGTCGATGCGGGCGGTCAGGTCGCCGTCGCCGTCGGTGATTTCGCGGATACGCCGGGTGATCTGGCGGATCGCCTTGGACATCAGGTGCGGGCCGATCAAGGCAATGGCCACGGCGATCAGGCCAACAATGGCGGCGAACGCGGTCACCGCGATGCGCTGGGCGCGCACCTGGGCGGCGGTGCTGGCCTGCAGCTCATCGGCGGCCACTTCCAGGGCATTGCCGGCCTCCTCGTAGACCTGGCGCAGGGCCAGAAAGGTGTCGTTGGATTCACCACCGATCTGATCCATCGCCTCGGTGACCTGCACCGCGTCGTAGAGGCTGAAGGTGCGCTGCGAGGCTTCCTGCCAGGCGGCGAACAGGGCCGGGAATTCCGCCAGCGGCGCCAGCACGTCGGGGTAGCCTTTCATCAGGTCGGCGAAGCGCTCCAGGCGCTCACGGGCCTGTCCGGCGTTCTCTTTATAGTCCGCCAGGGACGCTTCCGCCTCGGGCATGCCGGGCACGCCTCGCAGGTAGTCGGTTTCCGCCAGGCGCGCCTGATAGAGGTCACGGTCGCCGTTAAGGATCACCCGGGTGGCCTGATTAAAGGTGTCACTGAAGTCGTCCATGCGTTGCTGCACGGTATTGACCAACACCACGTTGGCCACCACCACCAGCCCCAGAGACAACGCCACGCCGATAAAGGCAATCGCGTACTTCACATTGATTCGATTCAGTTTCCGCAACACATTCCGCACTCTCAGCCACTCCCGGTCGACGCATAGGAAGGGGCAAAGACGCCCCTAAAAGGATTCGGCGAGGTTATCGGCCAGGGCCAGGGGATCTTGAGCCTGGCGGGCCCCGTTCAATGGCCCTGGACTTTCATCGCGCCCCGGCTTCGGTTAGTTTAGGAAACCTCGCCCGCCCCGGTTCCCGGGGCCTCCATTGCATTCAGGCAAACGCTTTTTATGTCTCAATACATCTTCACCATGGATAAGGTGGGCAAGGTTGTCCCGCCCAAGAAACAGATTCTCAAGGACATCTCGTTGTCCTTCTTCCCGGGCGCCAAAATCGGCGTGCTGGGCCTCAACGGTTCCGGTAAATCCACCCTGCTGCGCATCATGGCCGGGGTCGATAAGGATTACCTGGGCGAGGCGCGGCCTCAGCCGGGCATCAATATCGGCTACCTGCCCCAGGAACCGGAACTGGACCCGGACAAAAACGTGCGCGAGATCGTCGAAGAGGCACTCGCCGAGATCCGCAACGCCCAGACCCGCCTGGAAGAGGTGTACGCCGCCTACGCCGAGGAAGGCGCCGATTTCGACAAGCTGGCCGAGGAACAGGGCCGGCTGGAAGCGATCATCGAGACCGCCGACGCCCACAACATGGAGCGTAAGCTGGACATCGCCGCCGATGCCCTGCGGCTGCCGCCCTGGGACGCCGCGGTGAAAACCCTGTCCGGCGGTGAACGGCGCCGGGTGGCGCTGTGCCGGCTGGTGATGAGCGCCCCGGACATGCTGCTGCTGGATGAGCCCACCAACCACCTGGACGCGGAATCGGTGGCCTGGCTTGAGCGCTTCCTGCACGAATTCCCCGGCACCGTGGTGGCGGTGACCCACGACCGCTACTTCCTGGACAACTCCTGCGAGTGGATTCTGGAACTGGACCGGGGCGAGGGCATTCCCTGGAAGGGCAATTACTCCTCCTGGCTGGAACAGAAAGAGCAACGCCTGGAGCAGGAAGCCAAATCCGAGAGCGCCCACCGCAAAACCGTGGAAAAAGAACTGGAATGGGTCCGCCAGAACCCCAAGGGCCGGCGCGCCAAGAACAAGGCCCGGGTCAGCGCCTTCGAGGAACTGGCCAGCCAGGAATTCCAGAAGCGCAACGAGACCCAGGAGCTGTACATTCCGCCGGGCGAGCGCCTCGGCGAGAAGGTGTTCGAGATCAACGGCGTCGCCAAGCATTTCGACGACAAGCTGCTCTATGAAGACCTGAGCTTCACGGTGCCACGCGGCGCCATCGTCGGCATCATCGGCCCCAACGGCGCCGGTAAGACTACTCTGTTCCGCATGCTGGCCGGCGAAGAGACCCCGGATTCCGGCAACATCGACACCGGCGACACCGTACAACTCGCCTACGTGGACCAGAGCCGCGAAGACCTGGACGGCAAAAAGACCGTTTGGGAAGAAGTGTCCGACGGCAACGACATTCTCAAGATCGGCAACTACGAAGTGCCCAGCCGCGCTTATTTGGGCCGCTTCAACTTCAAGGGCGGCGACCAGCAGAAGCGGGTCGGCGATCTTTCCGGCGGCGAGCGCAACCGGCTGCACCTGGCCAAGCTGCTCAAGCAGGGCGCCAACGTACTGCTGCTCGATGAGCCCACCAACGACCTGGACGTGGAAACCCTGCGGGCCCTGGAAGAAGCGCTGCTGGCCTTCCCCGGCTGCGCCATCGTGATCTCCCACGACCGCTGGTTCCTGGACCGCGTCGCCACCCACATTCTGGCGTTCGAAGGCGACGCCCAGGTGGAATGGTTCGAGGGCTCCTACACCGAGTTCGAGGAGTACCGTCGCAAACAGCTTGGTGATGACGCCCTGCAGCCCAAGCGCATGAAGTACAAGCGCATCGAGGTCTGAAACCTTCAGCCCGGCCCCCCCCTCTCCCCAACCCCTCTCCCGCGAGGGGAGAGGGGCTTTAAAGCAGGCGTTTCAGACAGGTCCCCTCTCCCCTGGCGGGAGAGGGACAGGGAGAGGGGGCCGCCAACCCGCGAGGGATCATGACCGAGCCGGATCTGGAGAGCAGCGACTTCATCGAGCGCCTGCGCGCGGGCGATCGGGGTGCGTTCGCGCGGCTGGTGCGGGCCCATCACAACCGCCTGCTGGCCGTCGCCCGTACTCTGGTGAATCCGGCGGACGCGGAAGAGGCGGTGCAGGAGGCCTGGATTGCCGCGCACCGTGCCCTGCCCCGATTCGAGGGCCGCAGCGCTCTGCTCACCTGGCTCACCCGCATCGTCATCAACCAGGCTCGCATGCAGTTGCGCCGGTCCGGCCGGGAAGTGCTGTTCGACCCTCAGGAGAGCGAGGGCGACGACGCCCTGGCGCACCGTTTCAACCGCTTCGGCCATTGGCGGCAGCCGCCGCTGAACTGGGAGATGGCCGGCCCGGACGCCCTGCTCACCCGCGACGAACTGCAGCACTGCCTGGAGAAGAACCTGGCGGCGATGCCCGACAACCAGCGCCTGGTGCTGCAGCTGCGCGACATTCAAGGCATGGATTTCGACGCCATCTGTAACAGTCTGGACGTCAGTGCATCCAATGTGCGCGTACTGCTGCACCGGGCCCGTGCGCGCATTTTTCAACTGGTGGACCACTTTCAGGAGACCGGCGAATGCTGAGCTGCAAGCACCTGGTCGACAACGCCGACCGGCTGATCGACGGCGCCGAGCTGCGCCCCGGGCAGCGCTTTGCCTTGCGCGCCCACCTGATGATCTGCCGCCACTGCCGCCGCTACCTGCGCCAGTTGCGCGCACTCACCGCCCACCTGAACCGCCGCGCCCCACCCCCAGCGGACGACGCCCAAACCCACAGCGTTCTACAGCGCCTCGACCCTGACCAGTCGCCCCCCTGAAAACTGAACACTGAAAACTCAATCCTCCCCCAAGACTTTGGTCGCCCCCACCAACCTTGGACCTGATACCACAATCGTCCTATTCTGAAGGCCTGATTGCCCTTTCGCGCCCACCCCTTCGCGAGGTATCGATGATGGCGTCCCCGTCCCGGTTTACCGCCGGGCAGCACGACAGCCAGCAGCCGCAGGCGGACCCGACGCCGTGCTACGACTATCTGGAATACGGCTCCGACCCGGCCCGCGACCCGGTGATCGGCGAACACGCCATGGCCGCCGAGACGGCGGTGGCGATCAGCTATAACGGCCTCAACCACGCGGTGATGATGGCCACCCCCGAGCACCTGGAAGACTTCATTACCGGCTTCACGCTGACCAGCGGGCTGATCGACAATGCCGGCGCGATCCACGACATTGAGCTGGAAATCGGCGAAGAAGCGGTGCGCGCGGAGGTGACCCTGAGCAGCCGTGCGTTCGCCGCGTTCAAACAGCAGCGCCGGGGGCAGGCCGGCAGCGGCGGCTGCGGCCTGTGCGGGGTGGAAGCCCTGGACCAGGCGCTGCCAGCGCTGCCACGGCGCGCGCCGGCGCGGTTGCCGCCCGGCGCCGATCTGGGCGGGCTGCGCGAGCGCTTCGCGGCCACTCAGACCCTGGCCCGCCACAGCGGCGCCATGCACGCCGCCCTCTATGTGGATGGCCGTGGCGAGACCCGCCTGTGCCGCGAGGACATCGGCCGCCATAATGCCCTGGATAAACTGATCGGCGCCTGCCTGCGCGCCGGCCTGGACCCGGCCGACGGCTTTCTGGCGATCACCAGCCGCTGCGGCCTGGAGCTGATCCACAAAACCGTGAGAGCGGGCGCCGGCACCCTGGTCAGCCTGTCGTCGCCGTCGTCGCTGAGCGTGCGCCACGCGCGCCGCTGCGGCCTGAACCTGATTCACCAACCCCGTCATGGCGGGCCGCGGCTGTACAGCCCGGCGCCGTGCCGCGATCACGGAGCATCCTGATGAGCGATCCTCATTCCCCCGCCGACCGTCTGCGCTTCAAGCCTTATAAGGGCCCGGCCGCCGGTTGGGGCGCCCTGCGCGCGGTCACCGACCATTGGTTCGAGAGCAAGCAGCCGTTCAAGAACCTCTACGCGATGGTGAAAACCAACAAGAGCAACGGCTTTGATTGCCCGGGCTGCGCCTGGGGCGAGTCGCCCGAGGGCGGCATCATCAAGTTCTGCGAAAACGGCGCCAAGGCGGTCAACTGGGAAGCCACCAGCCGCCGGGTGGACGCCGCCTTCTTCGACCAATACAGCGTCGCGGACCTGCTCAAGCAGGACGACTACTGGCTGGAATTCCAGGGCCGGCTCACCGAGCCTATGGTCTACGACCGCGCCAGCGACCATTACAAACCGATTGCCTGGGACGACGCCTTCGCGCTGATCGCCCGCCACCTGAACACTCTGGACAGCCCCCACCAGGCCAGCTTCTATACCTCCGGGCGGGCCAGCAATGAAGTAGCCTATCTGTACCAATTGTTCGTGCGCGCCTTCGGCACCAACAATTTTCCGGATTGCTCGAACATGTGCCACGAAGCCTCCGGCGTGGCGCTGGGCGAAAGCATCGGCACCGGCAAGGGCACCGTCACTTTCGCCGATTTCGCCAAGGCCGACGCCCTGTTTCTGTTCGGCCAGAACCCGGGGACCAACCACCCGCGCATGCTGGAGCCGATCCGCGACGCGGTGAAACGCGGCGCCCAGGTGGCGGTGTTCAACCCGCTCAAGGAACGCGGGCTGGAACGCTTTCAAGCGCCGCAGGACCCGCTGGAAATGCTCACCCAAAGCGCCTCGCCGCTGAACACCGCCTACTTCCGGCCGAGTCTGGGCGGCGACATGGCGGCGGTGCGCGGCATGGTGAAATGGCTGCTGCACTGGGACCGCGAAGCGCTGGCCGGCAACGGCGCGCCGGTGTTCGATCACGCCTTTATCGCCGAGCACACCGACGGCATGGACGACTACCTGGCGGAGGTGGACGCCACCGGCTGGGAACAGATCGAGGCGCAATCGGGCATGACCCGCCAGGTGCTGGAACAGGCGGCGCGCATTCACCGCGACAGCAAGCGGGTGATCATCTGCTGGGCCATGGGCATCACCCAGCACAAGCATTCGGTGGCCACCATTCAGGAAATCGCCAATTTACAGTTATTGCGCGGCCAATTCGGCGAGGGCGCCGGCCTGTGCCCGGTGCGCGGCCATTCCAACGTTCAGGGCGACCGCACCGTGGGCATCGCCGACGAGCCGCCAGCGGCGTTGCTCGATGCCCTGGAAAAACGCTTCGGCTTCGCGCCGCCGCGCGCGCCCGGCTACAACGTCATTACCACCCTGCAGGCGATGGTGGCGAAGAAAATCAACGTGTTCATCGCCCTGGGCGGCAACTTCGCCCAGGCCACCCCGGACACGCCGCGCACCCATGAGGCGCTGCGCAGTTGCGAACTGACCGTGCAGATCAGCACCAAGCTCAACCGCAGCCATTTGATAGGCGGTACCGAGGCGCTGATCCTGCCGTGCCTGGGCCGCACCGACATCGACGAGCAGGCCGGCGGCCCGCAAGGGGTAACGGTGGAGGATTCGTTCTCCATGGTGCATTTGTCCCACGGCCAGCTTCGGCCGTTGTCCGCCGAGATGCGTTCGGAGCCGGCGATCATCGCCGGCATCGCCGAGGCCACCCTGGGCAAGACCCCGGTGGACTGGAGCGCTTTGGTGGAAAACTATGACCGCATTCGTGAGCTGATCCAGGACACCATCCCCGGCTTCGAGAATTTCAACGAGCGGCTCAAACACCCGGGCGGTTTTTATCTCGGCAACCCGGCGCGGGAACGGCAATGGCGCACCGCCTCCGGGCGCGCGCGGCTGGCCGCCAACCCGTTGCCGGAAAGTCTGGTGGACGCGCAAACCCTGGCCGGCGGCGCGCAACCGGAGCTGGTGCTGCAAACGCTGCGCTCCCACGACCAGTACAACACCACCATCTATGGCCTGAACGACCGCTACCGGGGCGTGCACAATGGCCGCAAGGTGCTGTTCGCCAACCGCGCCGACATCGACCGGCTGGGCTTCCAGCCCGGCGACAAGATCGACCTGATCTCGCTGTGGCGCGACGGCGTGGAGCGGCGAGTGCGCGACTTCACCCTGCTCGACTACGACGTGCCCGCCGGCCAGGCCGCCGCCTACTATCCAGAGACCAATCCACTGGTGCCGATGGACAGCTACGGCGACGGCAGCTTCACGCCGACCTCCAAATTCATCGCCATCCGTCTGGAGAAAAGCAGCGCGCCGGCACGCATCGCCTGAACCGGCCGCGCGCCATTGACGCGCCGATGTAACAAAGCACGCTACCCTGCATCCATGCACTGGTATCTTGCCACGGGTGGTGTCAGCGCTGGCGCTGTCTCCTACGGAACCTCTGAATAAGGATGGGCGGAATGCAGGCCAGGAAGTTTTTGCTGTTGGCGGTCATCGTTGCACTGATCGCCGCGTTCTTTGTGTTCGATCTGGGCCACTATCTCAGCCTGGATTACCTCAAGGCACAGCGTGGCGCCTTCCAGGCGCTCACCGCCGATCATCCGGCCGCGGTGCTGGGCGGCTTCTTCGCGCTGTACGTGCTGGTGACCGCCTTGAGCCTGCCCGGTGCCGCGATCATGACCCTGGCCGGCGGCGCCTTGTTCGGCTTCTGGGTCGCTCTGCTGCTGATTTCCTTTGCCTCCAGCATTGGCGCCACCCTCGCCTTCCTGGCCTCGCGCTTTGTGTTTCGCGACGCGGTGCAACAGCGCTTCGCCGAGCGGCTGAAGAAAATCAACGCGGGCGTGGAAAAAGACGGCGCTTTTTATCTGTTCAGCCTGCGCCTGATTCCAGTGGTACCGTTTTTTGTCATCAATCTGGTGATGGGGCTCACGCCCCTGAAAACACGCACCTTTTATTGGGTGAGCCAACTCGGCATGCTCGCCGGCACCGCCGTGTACGTGAACGCGGGCACCCAGATCGGGCAGCTGGACAGCCTCTCCGGATTGCTCTCGCCGGGGTTGATCGGCGCCTTCGTGTTGCTGGGCATTTTCCCCTGGGTCGCCAAACTGGTGATGGGCGTGCTGCAGCGGCGCAAGGTCTACAAGGGCCATCAAAAGCCCAAACACTTTGACCGCAATCTGGTGGTGATCGGCGCCGGCTCCGCCGGCTTGGTAAGCGCCTACATCGCCGCCACCGTGAAAGCAAAAGTAACGCTGATCGAAAAGGAAAAGATGGGCGGCGATTGCCTGAACACCGGCTGCGTGCCCTCCAAGGCACTGATCAAAAGCGCCAAGATCGCGCACCTGGAGCACAGCGCCGGCCGCTACGGCTTTGATTCGGTCACACCGACCTTTCGCTTCGCCGAGATCATGGCACGCATTCATAAGGTGATCGAAAAGATCGAGCCCCATGATTCGGTGCAACGTTACACCGAGCTGGGCGTGGATTGCGTCCAGGGCAGCGCGCGCATCACCTCGCCGTGGCAGGTGACGGTGGACACCGCCGAGGGCGAGAAAACCCTCACCACCCGCAATATCGTGATCGCCTCGGGAGCGCGCCCACTGGTTCCGCCGATTCCGGGCATCGAGCAGATCGACATCCTCACCTCGGAGAACCTCTGGCAACTGCAAAGCCAGCCACGGCGGCTGATCGTGCTGGGCGGCGGCCCGATTGGCTGCGAGCTGGCGCAAAGCTTCGCCCGGCTTGGCAGTCAGGTCACCCAGGTTGAAATGCTGCCCCGGCTGATGCCCCGCGAAGATCCGGAGGCGGCGGCGCTGGTGACCGAGGCGCTGGAAAGGGACGGCGTGCGCGTGCTGACCGACCACGAAGCCGCCCGATTCGCCGTGGAAGAAGGCGAAAAGGTGCTGTACGCGCAACACCACGACGAGACCCTGCGGCTGCCCTTCGACGCCGTTCTGGTGGCGGTGGGGCGGCGCGCCAATACCGATGGGCTGGGGTTGGAAGCACTGGGCATCGAGGTGCGGAAAAACGGTACCGTGGCGGTCAATGATCTGCTGCAGACGCGCTTTCCCAACATCTATGCCTGCGGCGATGTGGCCGGCCCCTACCAGTTCACCCATGTGGCGGCGCACCAGGCCTGGTACGCCGCGGTGAACGCCCTGTTCGGGCGCTTAAAGAGCTTCAAGGTGGATTACCGGGTGATTCCCTGGGCCACCTTTACCGATCCTGAAGTGGCGCGGGTCGGCCTCAACGAGGAACAGGCCCGCGAGCAGGGCATTGAGGTCGAAATCACCCGCTACGGCATCGACGACCTGGATCGGGCCATCGCCGACGGCAGCGACCGGGGCTTCGTTAAGGTGCTGACCGCCAAGGGCAAGGATAAGATACTGGGCGTCACTATTGTCGGCGAATCCGCCTCGGATCTGATCGCCGAATTCGTGTTGGCGATGAAGCATGGTCTGGGGTTGAACAAAATTCTCGGCACCATTCATATCTACCCGACCCTGGCGGAGGCCAACAAATACGCCGCCGGGGAATGGAAGAAGGCGCACAAACCGGAAGCGCTGCTGCGCTGGGTGGAGCGTTTCCACGCCTGGCAGCGCTGAAACGGCCAGCATCACCACAAAGGACGGCTATGTTAAAAACACTGACATTCGCGCTATTACTGCTCAGTTCGGTGGCCCAGGCGTTCGACCACGGCGCCTGGAACCAATTGCTTAAAGCCCACGTGCAATGGCAGCGCGGCGGCGTGGCTTCGACGGTGGATTATCCCGGCCTGCGCGCCGACCGCGAAAAACTCGACGGCTACCTGGGGCGCCTCTCGGCGGTGGACCAGGCCCACTTCAATGCCTTCGACGAGGCCGAACAACTGGCGTTCCTGATCAACGCCTACAACGCTTTTACCGTGAAGCTGATTCTCGATCAGGACACCCTGCCCGACTCGATCCGCGACATCGGCTCGGTGTTTTCCGGCCCCTGGAGCCAGCGCTTTTTCACCCTGCTGGGCAAGGAGCGCACGCTGGACGAAGTGGAGCACGACCTGATCCGCGGCAACCCGGCGCTGATGGACCCGCGCATTCACTTCGCGGTCAACTGCGCGTCGCTGGGCTGCCCGGCGCTGCGCCCGGAGGCCTACCAGGGCGAACGGCTGGACAGTCAGCTCACCGACAGCACGCGGCGTTTTCTTTCTGATCGCAGCCGCAATTATTTCGATGCGGAGCAACAGGCCCTGCGGGTGTCACGGATTTTTGAGTGGTACAACGAGGATTTCGTCGACGCCGCCGGCAGCCTGTCGGCGTTTCTGGCCCGCTACGCTGACGCCCTGGCGCTGCCCGAGGCGGCTCGCCGCGCTCTTGACCAGGGCGATCTTAAAATCCGCTTCGAATTGTACGACTGGTCTTTGAATCGCCTTGAGGAGTCTTGATGAACACCGAACAGCGGCTGCGCCAAATCACCCTGTCGATTCGCTCGTTGCCTTTGTGGGCACGGCTGTGGATCGTGCTGGTGGTGGTGCCGGTCAACGCCGCCGGCTTTTTCATGCTGCACACCGTCAGTGGCTGGGTGATCGCCATCGCCGCCCTGTTCGTGCTCACCAGCAACGCCGCCCTGCTCTGGCACCGTGCCGGCATGAGTCGGCTGCTGTCGATCCCGCAGCTGATCGCCTGGGTGCCCCTGCTGATGTTGCTGGTCAGCCGGCTGGTGGGCGGCTGGGGGCCCGACGAAATCGAACCCGGCGAATGGGCGCTGGCGGTACTGGCGGTGATGGTCACCGCCGTGACGTTGTTTTTTGATGTGGTCGAATCCTGGCGCTGGTGGCAGGGCGAGCGGTTCGCCAACCGCTGATCGGTTACCGCCTTCACCGAGCCGACCGTGATCCCGGAGACGCCCCGGGCGCGGGCACGGCCAGCCGGCAATCCCTCGACCTCGCCCGCGCTGAATCCTGAATCCTGTATCCCGAACCGCGCTACCCGATCTGCACCTGATCCTCGCTGTAGCGGACCTTGCCGCGATGCGGGCGGGCCAGAGAAAACGCCAGCGCCAGCGGCCCGATGCGGCCGGCGAACATCAGCACCATCAGCACCGCCTGGCCGGGCATGGACAAGTCGGCGGTGATACCGCGGCTCAACCCCACCGTGCCAAACGCGGAAAACCCCTCGAACAGCAAGTCCATGGGGCGCATCTGCGGCTGCAGGATCACCAGCAGAAAGCAGGCGAGCATCACCAGCAACAGGCTCAACACCACCACCGTGTAGGCCCGGAATACCGCGCCCATGGCCACCGCCCGGCGAAACGCCACCGGCTGCGCGGCGCCTTTGAGAAACGTCCGGGTGGCCAGAATCACCACCATGAAGGTGCTCACCTTGATCCCCGAGGCGGTGGAGTTGCTGCCGCCGCCGATAAACATCAGGAACATCGTCAATAAGGTGGAGGGCGCGCTGAGGCCAGCCACATCAATGGTGTTGAAGCCGGCGGTGCGCGGCGTCACCGCGGCGAACCAGGCCGCCCAGGGGCGGTCGGCCGGCGCCAGCGCCGCCAGGGTGTCGGCGTTATGCCACTCAAACAGCATGATCAGCCCCCAGGCGCCCAACGCCAGGATCACCGTGCCGGACAGAGTCAATTTGCTGTGCAGGCTGAGCCGGGCAAAGCCGCGCCGGCGCCACAGATCCATCAACACGGTGAAGCCCAGCCCGCCAATGATCAGCAACGCGGTGATCACCAGGTTGACCACCGGGCTGCCCGCCCAGCGCGTCAGGCTGTCCGGCAACAGCCCGAAGCCGGCGTTATTGAACGCCGACACCGAGTGAAACAGGCTGAACCACAGCCCTCGCCCCCAGCCCAGTTGCGGCACCCAGACCGTGGCCAGCGCGCACGCGCCCAGTGCTTCCAACACGAACGCCAGCATCGCCACGTGGCGTACCATCACCAGAATGTCTCCCGGGGCGGTTTGGTCGAGCGCTTCGCGCACCAGCTTTTGCCCGCGCAAGCCGAGCTGGCCGCCCAGGGCGATCACTGACAGCCCGGCGAAGGTCATTAGCCCCAACCCGCCGAGCTGGATCAGCCCCATCACCACAGCTTGCCCGAACAGCGTCATGTGGCTGCCCAGATCGACCACCGACAGGCCGGTCACGGTGACCGCCGAGCAGGCCGTGAACAGCGCTTGCCAATAGCTCAAGCCGCGGTGGCTGGCGACCGGCAGCCACAACAGCAGCGAGCCGAGCAGAATCAGCAGCAGAAAGCTCACCGCCAGCACCAGCGGTGGGCTGGCCTGGCGGACCTGGGTGAGGCTCAGGGTATCATCGAGCCGCCGTTTGAGATGGGGGAGCCAGACTCTCATTGGCCTTCACATGACCGGCTCAACCGATCTGTACCTGGTCTTCGGTGTAGCGCACCCGGGCCCGGCGTGGCCGTGCCATCGAGAACGCCAGCGCTAGAGGGCCGATGCGGCCGGCGAACATGGTCGCCATCAGCACCGCCTGACTGGGCATCGACAAATCCATGGTGATGCCGCGGCTAAGGCCGACCGTGCCGAACGCCGAAAAGCCCTCGAAAATCAGGTCCATGGTCTTCATGTCCGGCTCCAGAATCACCAGCAGGAAGTTGGCCAGCATCACCAGCAGCAAACTCAGCACCACCACCGTATAGGCGCGGAACACCGAACTCAGCGCCACCGTGCGGCCGAAGGCGGTGGGCTGCTGCTCGCCTTTCAGGAAGGCGCGGGTGGCCAGGATCACCACCATGAAAGTGCTCACCTTGATGCCCGAGGCGGTGGAGTTGCTGCCGCCACCGACGAACATCAGAAACATGATCAGCAGGGTGCTGGAGGCGTTCAGCGCGTTCACCTCGACAATACCGAAGCCCGAGCTGCGTGGCGTCACCGCCATGAACCAGGCCAGCAACGGCCGCTGGGTCTCTGGCAGCACCGCCAGGGTGTTGGCGTTTTGCCATTCGAACATCATGATCAGCAGCCACGCCGACAACGCCAGCAGCGCGGTGCCCGACAGCGTCAGCTTGCTGTGCAGGCTCAGCCGCGAGAAACGCCGTTTTCGCCACAGGTCGGTGAGCACGGTGAAGCCCAGCCCACCGACGATGAACAGGCCGGTGACCACCAGGTTGACCAGCGGGTGGGCCGCCCACGGCGTAAGCCCCTCGGGCAACAGGCTGACGCCGGCGTTGTTGAACGCCGAGGCGGCATGAAAGAAACTGAACCAGAGCCCTTGCCACCAACCCAGCTCCGGCACCCACACGGTGGCCAGCGCCAGCGTGCCCAGCGCTTCCAGGCTCAGGGCCAGAATCGCCACGTAGCGCACCAGCACCAGCACATCACCGGGGGCGGTCTGGTCCATCGCTTCGCGCACCAGCCTCTGCCCGCCCAGGCCCAGCCGGCCGCCCAGCACCATCACCGTGAGCGCGGCGAAGGTCATCAGCCCCAGCCCACCGAGGTGGAACAGCACCAGAATCACCAGCTGCCCGTAGAGGGTAAGATCGTTCAGGTCGACCACCGCCAGGCCGGTCACGGTCACCGAGGAGCAGGCGGTGAACAGCGCCTGCCAGAGCGTCATGCCCGGCTCACTGGCCGGCCCCAGCCACAACAGCAGCGCGCCGATCAGAATCAGCAAAAAGAAGCTCACCGCCAGCACCAGTGGCGGGCTGTAGCGGCGCACCCGCGACAGCCGCAGGGTCACGTCCAGGCGACCGCGCAGATCGGGCGTCCAGATTCTCACAGGTTATCGGAAAAATGCCGCAGGGCGTCTTCCTCGCCCAGCAACACCAAGTGGTCGTTGCGGCGCAGACGCTGATCCGGCTGCGGATGAAGGGACACGCTCTGGCCATGTTTGATCGCCAGCAGGCGCACGTCCTTGTCGATCTTCAGCTCGGAAAGCGGGCGGTCCTCAAGGACTTCGCCGGGGCGGATTTCGATCACGAAGTAGTTGTCGCCCAGGCTGATGTAATCGAGCATGTTCGGGTGCGCCATGTTCTGCGCCACGCGCAGGCCCATCTCGTACTCGGGGTGGAAAATACGGTGCGCGCCCAGCTTGGCGACAATCTGATGGTCCGCCGGCGTGATCGCCTTGACCCACACTTCCTTCGCTTCCAGCGAGATCACCACCATGGTGCACAGAATGCTGGCCTCGATGTTCTCGCCAATCGCCACCAGCACCGCGTCGAAACGATGCAGATCCAGCTCCTTCAACGCCTCCTCGTCGGTGGCGTCGGTGATCACCGTCTGGGTCAGCTTATCCGCCAGCCGATTGGCCCGGTCTTCGCTGTTGTCCACGCCCAGCACCTCATGGCCCAGCCGCATCAACTCCACCGCCACCGCCTCGCCAAAACCACCCAAGCCGATTACCGCGAACTGTTTTTTCATGAGCACTCCTTTTGGTCGTGGCGCTAGACGCCGGACGCTTGACGCTTGACGCTTTTTAAACATCTTAGCCGAGCCTGTTTGCGGCTCCGCAATCGGTCAGTGCAAATCCGCAACGCTGGCAAACCCGGGTTTTGATTTTAGCGTCCGGCGTCCGGCGTCCAGCGTCCAGCGCTACAACTGCTCCAACGCTTCCGCGAGCGTGCTCACCGCCACCACCTCCACCCCGTCGGGCATTTGCCGGGGCAAATTGGCTTTGGGGATGATGGCGCGGCGGAAGCCGTGTTTGACGGCTTCGTGGAGGCGTTCCTGGCCCTGGGGCACGGGGCGGATTTCGCCGGACAGGCCGATTTCGCCGAACACCACCAGGTCGCGGGCCAGCGGCCGGTCGCGGAAGCTGGAGACAATCGCCTGCACCAGCGCCAGGTCGGCGGCGGTTTCGCTGACCTTGACGCCGCCCACCACGTTGGCGAACACGTCCTGATCACCGACCTGAATGCCGCCGTGGCGGTGCAACACCGCCAGCAGCATGGCCAGGCGGTTGGCTTCCAGCCCCACGCACACCCGGCGCGGGTTGCCGAAGTGGCTGGCGTCGACCAGCGCCTGCAATTCCACCAGCAGCGGCCGGGTGCCCTCCCAGACCACCGTCACCAGCGAGCCGGCGGCGATGTCATCGGCGCGATTGAGGAAGATCGCCGAGGGGTTCTTGACCTCCTTGAGCCCCTCGCCGGTCATCGCGAACACGCCCAGCTCGTTGACCGCGCCGAAGCGGTTCTTGAGCCCGCGCAGGGTACGGAACCGGGCGTCCGAGGAACCCTCCAGCATCAGCGAGCAATCGATCATGTGCTCCAGCACCTTAGGCCCAGCCAGGGTGCCGTCCTTGGTGACGTGCCCGACCAGCAACAACACGGTACCGGTTTGTTTGGCGAAACGCGTCAAGGCGGCGGCGCACTCGCGCACCTGGGCCACCGAGCCGGGCGCCGATTGCAGCCCGGCCAGATACATCACCTGAATGGAATCCACCACCAGCAACCGCGGCCGTTCCTTGTGGGCCAGCTCCAGGATGCGTTCCACGTCGGTTTCCGCCGCCAGGCGCAGTGCCTCCTTGGGCAGTTTGAGGCGGTCCGCGCGCATCGCCACCTGGGACAACGACTCCTCGCCGGTGACGTACAGGCAGCGTTGTTTGTCGGCCAGCCGGCACAGCACCTGCAACAGCAAGGTGGACTTGCCAGCGCCCGGATGACCGCCGATCAGGATCGCCGAGCCGGGCACCAGGCCACCACCAAGCACCCGGTCCAGCTCGCCCATGCCGGCGCTGATGCGCGGCGTTTCCTCCAGCACGATCTCATTGAGGTTGCGCACTTCCGCCCGCTCGCCGCTGAACCCGGTGCGCTCCGCGCCCCGAGTCTTGGGCGTGGCCGGGTCCACCACGAATTCCTGCAGGGTATTCCAAGCGCCACAGGCCGGGCACTGCCCCTGCCATTTGGGAAAGTCCGCACCGCACTCGGTGCAGACGAACGCCGTTTTCTTTTTCGCCACGGAGAGCTCCTCAAGGGCGGGTGCGTTGTGAGTGGTAAGCTACAAGTCGCAAGCTTCAAGCCGCAAGCCCGACCTGCTTGTCGCTTGAAGCTTGCGGCTTGCAGCTATTCCGCGATGACTCTCACCGGCCGCGCGGTGACCTGACAAAACAACTCATAACTGATCGTGCCGCACGCCGCCGCCACTTCGTCCACCGGTATCACGTCGCCCCACAATTCCACTTCGTCGCCAACGCGGGCGTCGATGCCGTTCAGGTCAACGGTGAGCATGTCCATGGAGACCCGCCCCACCAGCCGGGTGCGCTGGCCATTGACCGCCAGCGGTGTGCCACTGGGCGCGTGGCGCGGGTAGCCGTCGCCGTAGCCCACCGCCACCACGCCGATGCGGCCCGGGCCGTCGGCGCGCCAGGTGGCGCCGTAGCCGACGCTGTCGCCGGCCTGGATCGGGTTGATGGCGATCAGGCGGGCGCGGAAGCGTTCCGTGACGCGCAGGTCCAGCTCGGCGGCGCTGCGCCAGGCGAACGGCGAACTGCCATAGAGCATGATGCCCGGGCGCACCCGGTCGGCGCGGGCCTCGGGGTAGCGGATCAGGGCGGCGGAGTTGGCGGCGGTGAGCGCCACCCCCAGCTCCCGGGCCAGGGCGCCAGCCATGGCCAGCTGCGCGTCGCTGTGCGGGTCGTCGTGCAGATCGGCGCAGGAAAAGTGGTTCATCACCCCCAGCAACTTAACGCCGGGCACGCCGCGCAGGCGCGCCGCCTGGGCGCGGGCCAGATCCGGCGCCATGCCGAGCCGGTTCATGCCGGTGTTGACCTTCAGCCAGACGTTCAAGGGCGCCGGGTTGGCCGCCAGCAGGTCCACCTGCCAGGGCGAGTGCACCACCACTTCGGCGTGCAGGCGCGCCGCCAGGCGCAGCTCGTCGGCGTCGAAGAAGCCCTCCGCCACCAGCAACGGGTGGGCCAACCCCAGGTGACGCAGAGCCTGGGCTTCCTCCAGCAGCGCCACGCCCAGGCCATCGACCTGATTGGCCATGGCCCGCGCCGCCAGCCCCAGGCCGTGGCCGTAACCGTTCGCCTTGACCATCGCCAGCACCCGGGCGCCATCGGCCAGGGCGCGGGCGCGGCGGGCGTTGTGGGCGAGCGCGGCGGGGCGCAATTCCAGCACGGTACCGCGCATCAGACGGCACTCCGGGCGGGCGATGAACACAGGGGGAGGGACAAGCGGGTCTCCTTGCCGCGAGTCCGGCGGCTACTCGTCGCCGCCGGAATATTGCTGATAGTACTCCGGCGCCAGGTCGTCGAAGCGGGTGAATTCGCCCCGGAACGCCAGGCGCACGGTGCCGATCGGGCCGTTCCGCTGTTTGCCGATGATGATCTCGGCAATGCCCTTCTCGGTGGATTCCTTGTTGTAGACCTCATCGCGGTACAGAAACACGATCAGGTCGGCGTCCTGCTCGATGGCGCCGGATTCCCGCAGGTCGGACATCACCGGGCGCTTGTTGGGGCGTTGTTCCAGCGACCGGTTAAGCTGTGACAGCGCGATCACCGGGCAATTCAGTTCCTTCGCCAGGCCCTTCAGGGAACGGGAAATCTCCGAGATTTCGTTGACCCGGTTGTCGGAGCCCGGCACCTGCATCAATTGCAGATAATCGACCATGATCGCGCCTAACTCGCCGCCGCATTCGCGCGCCACCCGGCGCGCCCGAGCGCGCATTTCCAACGGGCTGAGCGCCGGCGTGTCGTCGATAAAGAACTTCTGCTCGCTGAGCATCTGAATCGCCGAGGTGATGCGTGGCCAGTCGTCCTGTTCCAGGCGCCCGGAGCGAATCGCGCTTTGATTGATGCGCCCCAGGGAAGAGAGCATCCGCATCACCAGCGAGTCGGCGGGCATTTCCATGGAAAACACCAGCACCGGTTTGTTCGCTTTCAGCGCCACGTTTTCGCACAGGTTCATGGCGAAGGTGGTTTTCCCCATCGACGGCCGCCCGGCCACCACCACCATGTCGGCGGGCTGCAGGCCGGCGGTCATTTTGTCGAATTCCTCGAAGCCGGTGGTCAGGCCGGTCAGGGAATTCTTGTTTTTGTACAGCTCGTCGATGCGGTCCACGGTGCGCTTGAGCACGTCCTTGATGCCCTGGGGCCCGGAGCCCTTGTTCTGCTGCTCGGCGATTTCAAAGATGGCCGCTTCGGCGCTGTCGAGAATCTCCAGGGACGGCTTGCCCTTGGGGTTGAATGACATCGCCGCGACGTCGTGGGACACCTGGATCAACTGCCGCAGAATGCTGCGCTCGCGGACAATGTCCGAGTAGGCGTTGATGTTGGCGGCGCTGGGGGTGTTGCGGGCCAGTTCCGAGAGGTAGCTCATGCCGCCGATCTGGTCGAGCTGGCCAAGGTGGGTGAGCGCCTGGGAGACGGTCACCAGATCGCAGGGCTTCTCTTCTTCCACCAGCTGCCCGATCACGGCGAAGATCTGGCGGTGCTCCTTGCGGTAGAAATCCTTTTCGCCGACTCGCTCGGCGACTTCGTCCCAGGCCTCGTTATTGAGCAGCAGGCCGCCCAGCACCGCCTGCTCCGCTTCCAGCGAATGCGGCGGCACGCGCAGGTTCTCTGGCAGGTGATCGTCCAGTGGCAGGCTCAGGGGTTCGTTCATGATGGGTCCGATGGCTAGGGGGCAGGCCCGGGCGGGCCCGCGAACAAACAAAAAAGGCACCGTCCGCTGCCGGACAGTGCCCTGATTGTGTCACCGCGCCCCCCGGGGGGCAAACGATGACCAGAGCCGTTCGGCTCTGTTTACTCAGCCGGTACCACGGCCAGCTTGATGGTCACGGTCACGTCCGCGTGCAGAGCCAGGTCGAGGTCGTACTCGCCGGTCTGGCGCAGGGCGCCGTGAGGCAGCTTCACTTCCGCCTTGGTCACTTCCACGCCGGTTTGCTCGGAGATCGCTTCGGCGATATCACGGGTGCCGACGGAGCCGAACAGCTTGCCTTCGTCACCGGCCTTGGCGGGCACGGTCACGGTGGCTTCAGCCAGTTTCTCGGCCCGCGCCTCGGCGCCGGAGCGCTGCTCGGAGGCGTGCTTTTCAAGCTCGGCGCGACGGGTTTCCACTTCGGCCAAGTTGCCCTTGGTGGCGGGCAGGGCCTTGCCTTGCGGAATCAGAAAGTTGCGGCCGTAACCGGGGCGAACGTCCACCACGGAGCCCAGGTCACCCAGGTTCTTGATGGTTTCCAGCAGGATCACTTGCATGACGGTCCCCTCGGCTTAGTTGTCGTGGCTGTCGGAGTACGGCAGCAGCGCCAGGAAGCGGGCCTGCTTGACAGCACTGGCCAGCTGACGCTGATAGCGCGCCCGGGTGCCGGTAATACGGCTGGGCACGATCTTGCCAGTTTCGGTGATATAGGCTTTCAGGGTGTCGAGATCCTTGAAATCGATGTACTCAACACCTTCCGCGGTGAAGCGGCAGAATTTGCGGCGGCGATAAAAACGGGCCATGTCATTTCCTCTCGATGTCAGTCCAGGAGAACCAGTGTTTCCGCGATCATCTGCAAACGGTCCCGGGCGTCGCCTTTGTAGCCGGCGCGGCTGAGAAATCCCGTCACCCTGACCCGCTGTCCTTCGCGTGCCGTGTTCAGCGTTCCGGTTTTGCTGCCCACCAGAACCACGGCGATCCGCAGTTGAACATCGCGGGGGTGACCGTCTTCCTCTTGCCGGGAGCGGTGCTCGAGCCAGATTCGCTGGCGGGGCACCCCGGCCGGAGAGCGCGCCACCTTTTCAAGGGTGACGATAACGCCGGTCAGTTCGCAGAGATTGTGCTCGGAAATCAGCTGGCGACCTCCTCCTTCTCGGTGGATTTCGCCAGATGCGACGGCTCGGTGATGGCCTTATCACGGCGAATCACGAGGTGACGGATTACGGCATCGTTGAACCGGAAGGTGTTTTCCAGCTCGGCGAGGGTTTCGCCGTCACATTCGATGTTCAGCAGCACGTAGTGTGCTTTGTGGATCTTGTTGATCGGGAAAGCCAACTGACGGCGGCCCCAGTCTTCAAGGCGGTGAATCGTGCCTTTGCCATCGGTAACGATCGCGCTGTAACGCTCGATCATGGCGGGCACTTGTTCGCTCTGATCCGGATGGACCAGGAACACAACTTCGTAATGACGCATTGTGGCTCCTTACGGATTGGCAGCCTCCCGCACGATGCGGTGAGGCAAGGAGTTCCGCGACCCGGAGGCAGCGGAAGGGCGGGGATTCTAGCTTAGAGCGGCCCCAGGCTCAAGGGCCGCGCCCGCGGCCCTTGAGCCTGGGGCCGCTCGCTGGACGCTGGACGCCAGACGCTGGACGCTTAACCCCCAATCGGAGCGGTGAGCCGTGTTTACTGAAAGCATCGCAGGAAACACACGAAGAGGCTCTGTTCCGGGTTGAGCGTCCGGCGTCCGGCGTCCGGCGTCTAGCGCGCTAGCGCGCTGCGCACATGAAAAAGCACCACCCCGGTCGCCACCGACACATTCAAACTCTGCACATCCCCGGCCATCGGAATCGAAAGCAGCGTGTCGCAGCGTTCCAGGGTGAGGCGGCGCAGGCCTTCGCCTTCGGCGCCCATCACCAGGGCCAGGGCGGCGGGGGGCGTGTAGTCGAACAGCGACACGCTGCCCGGCGCCAGGGCGGTGCCGGCCACGGTGATGCCGCGCTGTTGCAGCCGTTCGATCAACTGGGCCAGATTGCCGACCTCGAAATACGGCAGGGATTCGGCGGCGCCGGCGGCGCTGCGGCAGGCCACCGGGGTCAGCCCGGCGGCGTGGTGGCGCGGCACGATCACCGCGTCCACGCCGGCGGCGTCGGCGCTGCGCAGGCAGGCTCCCAGGTTGTGCGGGTCGGTGACGCCTTCGAGAATCAGCAGCAGCGGTTCCGGGCGGCGCTCAAGCAGTGCTTCCAGAGCGGCGTCGGAGCCCGGCTCACGGGCCCGGGCGCGGGCCACCACGCCCTGGTTCTGCGGGCCGGCCAGCTTTTCCAGGGCGTCCCGGTGGGCGAACTGCACCGCGATGCCCTGATCCCGGGCCGCCACGATCAGCGTCTCCAGCCGGGCGTCGCCGCGCTTGGCGCGGGCGTCCAGCACAAACAGCTCCAACACCCCTTCCGGGCGATGGCGCAGCAGCGATTCCACCGCGTGGATGCCCGAATACATCAAGGGTTTGGCGAGGCTGCCCTTGGCGCGCTTAGCGCCGCGCGGTGGGGCACCGGAGCGCCCTGAAGGTTTGCCTGCGTTCATCGACGGCGGCGCCCTTTGCGCTCACCGCCACCGCTGGCCTTGCTGCGCCCCTTGCGCGCCGAAGGCACCTCGCCACGGGCCAGCTTATCGCGCTCGGAAGCGCCGTCGGCGGCCTTGGCGGCGGGCTTTTTGTCGGCTTTTTTGTCGCCTTTTTTATCGCCGCCGCCCTTGCCACCACCGCGACCGCCGCGTTTGGCGGCGGGCTTGCCGGCGCGGCGCGGTTTGGAGGGGGTGCTGCTGATCAGCTCAAGATCGATCTTGCGCTCTTCGGTGTGCACCCCGGCGACCTTCACCACCACCGCGTCGCCCAGGCTGAACTGCCGCCCGGAGGATTCGCCCACCAGGGCCATATTAATGTCGTCGAAGTGGTAATAGTCGCTGTCCAGGTTGGCGACATGGGCAAGGCCATCGATGTGCAGATCGTTGATCTGCACGAACAGACCGAACGCTGCCACGCCGCTGATCACCCCTTCGAACTCTTCGCCGAGATGATCTTCCATGTACTGGCACTTGAGCCACTGGACCACGTCGCGGGTGGCGTCGTCGGCGCGCCGCTCGGTCATCGAGCAGTGCTCGCCCATGGCCACCATATCCTGCTCGGAGTACGGCAGAATTTTCGCCTTGGGAATCTTCGGCAGCTCACCCGGATTGTCCACATGGGGGTTCTCGCCACCCTCGCGGATCAGATAACGGATCGCGCGGTGCACCAGCAAATCCGGATAACGGCGAATCGGTGAGGTGAAGTGGGTGTAGGCGTTGTAGGCCAGGCCGAAGTGACCCTTGTTGACCGCCTCGTAGCGGGCCTGGCTCATGGTGCGCAGCATCATCGTCTGGATCAGCGAGCGGTCGGCGCGCTCGGCGATCTGCTGGCCCAGCGCCTGGAACACCTGCGGCCCGATCGCCCCTTCCGACCAGGGGATGCTCAACCCCAGACCGCCGAGGAACTGCTGCAGATTGCTGAGCCGCTCTTCCTTGGGTGCCTCGTGGTTGCGATACAACGCCGGCAGGCCGGATTTTTCCAGCAGGTGCGCGGAGCAGATGTTGGCGGCCAGCATCGCCTCTTCGATCATCACGTGGGCGACGTTGCGCACCACCGGCACGATGTCGCGGATCTTCTGGTTTTCGTCGTAGAGAATGCGGCTTTCATCGCTCTCGAAATCGATCGCGCCACGCAGCTCCCGGCGTGCGCGCAGCGCCAGGTACATCTCGTGGAACGCCCACAAGGTGTCGATGCTGTCGTCGTCCAGGCTGGCTACGGTCTGCTGCGCCAGCTCGGATTCCGGTTCCTCGATCATCGCGCCCACCTTGTTGTAGGTGAGGCGGTGACGGGAGCGCATCACCCCTTCGCGGAACACGAACCGGGAAATGCGACCGTTGGCGGACACCAGCATGTCGCAATACAAGCACAGCCGGTCCACGTGGGGGTTGAGCGAACACAGCCCGTTGGAGAGCTCTTCGGGCAGCATCGGCACCACCCGATTGGGGAAGTACACCGAATTGCCCCGGCGGTGGCCTTCGTTGTCCAGCGCCGAGCCCGGGTGCACGTAATGGCTGACGTCGGCGATCGCCACGATCAGCCGCCAGCCGCCACGGCGGCGGCGCGACACATACACCGCGTCATCGAAGTCGCGGGCGTCCTCGCCGTCAATGGTCACCAGCGGCAAATCGCGCAGGTCGACACGGTGGGCCTTGGCCTCGTGGGGCACCTCGGCGCCAAAACGCCGCGCTTCCTCTTCCACGCCCTGGGGCCACTGGTGGGGAATCTCGAAACGGCGCAACGCCACTTCCACTTCCATGCCCGGCTGATCCGGCGCGGCGATGATCTCCACCAGACGCACCAGCACGCGATGATCGCGGGACGGGTACTGGGTGATCTCGGCGCGCACATGGTCGCCCGGATTGGGGTTCAGGCCGTTGTGGTCCTCGACCACCACTTCCTTGCTGGCGCGGCGGTTTTCCGGCTCGATAAAGCTGACGCCACCTTCGCGGTCATAGCGGCCGACCACCTCGGTGGTACCGCGCTCGACGATCTCGACGATGCGCGCCTCTTCCTTGCCAAAGCGATTGACGCCCTCGACGCTCACCAGCACCCGGTCGCCGTCCATCACCTTTTGCATCTGGCGCGGCGCCAGGAACAGATCCTTGCGCTCGCGATCCTCGGGGATCAGAAAGCCAAAGCCATCACGGTGGCCCTGCACCTTGCCGGGGATCAGATCCATGCGCGACACCAGGCCGAGCTGGCCTTTGCGGTTTTCCACCAACTGACCATCGCGAAGCATCGCCTTAAGACGGCGCTCCAGGCCGACCGCGCCTTCCTCGCCCACGTCCAGAAACCCCGCCAGCTCATGCTGGTCCAGCGGCCGGCCCTGGTCGTCGAGGACTTGCAGGATCAGCTCACGGCTGGGGACCGGATTTTCATAGTTGGCCGCTTCCCGTTCCGCGTGGGGATCCTTGTAGCGTTTCCTGGATGACATTCATTAACCTCTGAAAAATAATATGTATAGGCCGCCGCCCGCTTCCCGGCGGGCGCCACCTTACCGTACCCGCGACGCCGACGAAATCATCAAGCCGGCGGAGTGCGGGCAACGTCATAGGGAGCTGGAGGTGCCGTGGGCGGCCCGGCGGGACATCGTCCCCGGCCAGGCAAGGAACGCGCGCGGCCCGACAAAAAACAGGCTCTGGCACCCCGGCGCCGGCGAAAACCGACCTCGAATCAAGAGTGCCTCCGGCGGCCTTTTCCAAATAAACCGTTTGACATCGGGGCATCATATACTAGAATGCACGCGCTTTCGCGATGAACGGCCCATTTTCCGTGGCCCTTCTTCAGCAAGCCGAGGTGGTGAAATTGGTAGACACGCTAGCTTCAGGTGCTAGTGGGGGCAACCCCGTGGAGGTTCAAGTCCTCTCCTCGGCACCAATTAAGGATAGGCTCCCAATGGGAGCCTTTTCTGTTTGTGGCCGCCCTCCCTGGCGGCCATCCTCCCGGACCGTCGCGTTGCGACGTCAAAAATCGCTCCCGGCGATTTTTTCTCGGAAGGACTCCCGGCCCACATCGTTCATTTCGCGAGAAAGCCCATGAACCTGACGAAACCCCTCCGTGCCCTGCTCGCCGGCCTGGTTCTGACCGGCTCGCTGCTGTGCGCCACCCCGACCCTGGCCGATCAGGCCGTCAACCCGGAAGTGCAAAAGGCGGACGCCCAACGCGAGCAGATCGCCCACCGCGAACGCATGCTGCTGCTGTTTCCCGCCGCCGCCCTGGGCATCACCATCGCGCTGATTTTCTTTACCCGCCGCAAGTAAATCGCCCCCCTCTTCTCTATCGATAGGGCAGCCGCCAGGCTTCGGCCAGACCACCGACCCCGATCGCACCGGCGAGGCGCCGGGCCGGGCCGCCCAGGACCGTGTTTGGCCAGGGAAGGCCAAACGCGAGCCTACAGGGACGCACTCGTGGCGTGTCCTGGGCGGCCCGGCCCGGTGACTCGCGACCCGCCTGGAGGGTAAAGCGCGAATTTTTGGGAAGCCGTGAATTGTTAAACATCCAGGCTGAAAGCAATACGGCACCGCAGTTAAAACGGAACGCCGCCCAACCGTTTCCAATAATGACGGAAAGCCTCTTTTACCGGTAAGGCACCGGCGCTTTGACCCCGGTCCGCTGCCCCTCGGGCACCTCCTGATAAATGTTCTCGCGGGGCGCCAGCACCGCGTCGCGGCCCTTGATGTAACTCTGCTCCTCGACAATCGCCCGGTAGGCCTTGTTCAGATCCAGGGCTCGCCGTTCGGAAGGCAGGATCAGCGCAGCGATGTCCTGTTGCAGGGCGGCGAGTTGGTCCGGTTTCAGGTTACCTTCGGCATCGAAGAAGCGGGCGCGCACTTCGCTGTTGGCGCGGTACTCGTCGGCGTTGCCCACCTGCTTGAGATAAAACGCGTATTCGCCGCTGCCGTCTTCACGCTTGGGTTCCGGCGTGCCCGCCAGGCTCTTCTGGTCCCAGTGGTACCAGCCACGCTGGAAGCTGTCGGCGGCGTTCAGCTTGCGGGCCATGGCGAAGGTGCCGTCGGTGGTGGCGCCGATGGCGCCGTGGCAGCCGGCGCAGGTGGCCAGCTCCTCGAACGATTGCGGCCTCAAATCCCCTTTTTTGTCTTCGATAAAGCCGCTGTAGCGCCAGCCACGCCGGTTGCTGACACCCACTTCGATGTCACCAATCACCGGCTCCAGCCGGTCGGGGAAGTCATGGGCGTCTTTCAGCTCCTCGAACACCAGCTCATTATGCTGGTAGTAGCTGGTCCAACTGGTTTTGCGCGCGTAGCGCAGCTCTTTCATGCGCGGCGCCATGGCCACCTGGCCCTGGTCGTCGATGTCCAGATAGCGCACCGTGTGCAGAAACTCGGTGCCGAGCGGGTAAAGGCCGGCGGACAACCGCGCCTCGCCGCTCTCCTGAGCCAGCCGGGCTTGGCCCACGTAATGCATGAAGCGTTTTTCCAGGGGTGCCCAGTCATAGGTGATAACGGTGGCGGTTTCCAGCCTGCCATTTTTGTCCAGATCCACGTTCAGCGACGCTTCGTCCACCGGGTCGATGGCCACGTCCTGGCGTTTGATCAACGCCTCGACGATGGCCAGGTTGACCCGGTACACGGTCAGGTCGGGTCCCCCGGCTTCGTTAATGCGGTAGCGTTCCGGCAGGCGAATCAGCACGTCGTCGGTGGCGCCGTTGGTGGGGAAGAAGGTGCCCGGGAAAGGTGTGTAGGCGAGCGCGCGCCAACCGGTCAATGACCCGCTGGCATCGTGGTCGAAGCCCTGGCGGTCGAAGTGAAAGCCCACGTCCGGCACGTAGCCGTCCCAGCGGCCGTTGCGGTTGCCGTCCCAGTGATCCGGCAGGCGCTCGGTGAGGGTGGTGGCCAATGGCACGGTGCCGGTCGAGTCTTGGTAGTTGTTTTCACGCACGTAGTCGAGAATCGCCTGGTCGTCCATGGCGGCCAGATAGGCACTGCGATCCTTGAACTGGTTCTCCCATCGGTTGATGCGCGCCGGGGCGGCGAAGTCGTAGGCAAGTTGCAGGTCGAGATCGTTGGTGTAATTCGGTTTCTGGCTTTCCGTGTGGCAGGCGTAGCAGGGGTTGCTGGCCTCGCCACCGGGGTTCTCCGTTTTGGTATAGCACTGAGGCGGGGTGATCGCCGCCGGGTTGGAGAGATACAGCCGCCCCAGGTTTTGTTGTTCCGCGGCGGCGCTGTCGTCGCACCCGCTCAGGGGCCATACCAAAACGGCCAGGCTGCCGGCTAAAAGAAAGTTCTTCATTGGTTACTCAACATGGTTCGCCCGACATGAAAAAGCCGGGGCGAAGGCCCCGGCCGTGGTGTCGCAATAACGCTTACTGATCCATTGCCGGGAACGGCCCGACGTAGCCGGTGTAGGCGCGGTGATCCAGGGAGCCGTCCGGTATTTTGCCCTCATCCGACTCACCGTACGGATGTTGAATCACGCTCATCAGGTAGCCGAAGCCGTTGATGTTCGGGTACCAGTACAGCGAGGTGGATTCGGAACCGTAGGGGGTGGTCTGCACCCGGGTCAGGCCGGCGGTCTGATCCTCGGCGGAGACCTGGGCCAGATCCAGCGCCCAGACCACGTCGTTCTGGTGGCCGGAACCGGTGTCCTCACCGATCATCAGGGTGTTGTAGCCGGTGATGAAGGTGATGTTGTCCGGGCTGGCGAGGCCGTCCTTGTCGCAGGTGTAGCTGGCGTAGGGGCTGTCTTCGCCATACTGATCGGTGGGCACACCGGCGATCAGACCGCGCATGGTGGTGGCGACAAAATCGGAACCGATCTCCCCGTCACTGCCCATTTCCAGTTGGTAGACACCGCCGCAGCTGTTGGCCTCTTCGAGACGGATGTGATTGGCACTGGCCAGATCGCTGCCGCCGTTGTTAAGCATGCCACTGCTTACATCGCTCATCGCCACGTAGAGGTGGTTGCCCTTGGGGTCGAAGGTGATGCCCTCTTCCTTGCGGAACTCGGTGGTGGCGCCGTGCATGGCGGCGTAACGGCGGGCTTCCATGCGCGAGGCGGCCAGCTCCATGCCGTCGTTGATCTTCAGGCACTCCACGTCGCTGCCGTTGGCCATGACCGCGGTGAAACCGTCGTCGCAGGCGTCGCCGGTGGCGGTGCCGGTGGTGAAGATGTCCTCGAAGGTCAGCGCGCCGGCGCCTTCCAGATAGGGCTCGATGTCGTCGTCGCTGGCATGACCCAGGCTGATCCATTCCAGATCGGCGCTGCCCAGACCTTCACCGGAGGTCTGGTTCCACTTGGCCGCGTACAGGGTGCCGGCGCTCAGGTCGCCGGCGGTGTCGGCGACGAACATGTAGAAGCCCACGTTGGTGCCGTCGTCGCTCATGTAGACGGTTTTTTCATCGGGCATCACGTAAGAGAGCTCGAAGGCCAACCGGCCCATGGCGTAGTGCTTAGTGAGGTCGGTGGTGGGCTCCGCGTCGCCTTCCGCGTTGACCTTCACTTCGATGTTCCAGCCCCACCAGTAGGGGTTGATCACCGAGGTGTCGCCGCCGAAGTAGGCGGCCATGCTGTTGGCACTGCCGGGGGAGGCCGCGTCCGGCTCGTACTCTTCGCTGGCCAGGTGCGTGTTCCAGGGGGTCACCGACGCCGCGCAGTGGGTCCAGCCGCCGTTCACGCCCGACTGATCAACTTGCCACAATTGCTTCGGCGTCAGCAGACCGTTCTCCGGATTCTGATCCAGCTCGATCAGGAACATCGCGCCCGGCTTGGTCTCCATCTGCGAAACCGAGAACAGGCGATCACCGATCGGCAACAGAGACGTGTGTTCGTTGGAGTCGGTCACCGCGGGATAGGGCTCATCGAAATACAGGGGCTGACCGAGTTGATCCACCAGTTGGCCGAACACCACGTCCGGACCGATGGAGTCGCCGGAGCGCAGCAGGGTGTGGTAGCCGATGTCGTAATCCTGGCCGTTAACGGTGGCGACGGGTGCCGCCAGCACCTGACGCTTCTCCGAATCCGAGGCCGGCGCCTCCACCCCTTGGAAAGAAAGCGTGCGCGCGCTGGCGCCGCCGTCGTTGTCGTGGTCTGAATCACTGCCGCAGGCGCTCAGCAAAGCAATGCCCACCATGACGGTGCCGATCTTCACCGCCAGGGGGGTTTTGGCAAACGGAATCATTGAAAGTCTCCCAGAAAGATTTGTTATCTGCGGGAGTAGTGAAGCGGACAACTGTGACAGTAGAGTCACAGAAATAAGAAAGGTTATGTGACAGGCGAAGCGGGGAGGATCGCCCTGACCACCGCTGCCGCGCGCGGGCGCCGCGCGGCAGCGGTGGCGGTCGATCGGTTCAGGCGAACGGGCTGCGCTTGATGATGGTCTCGACCCGGTCCGGGCCGGTGGAGATGATGTCGATGGGCGCGCCGGTGACTTCCTCGATGCGCTTGAGGTAGGCCAGCGCATTGGCGGGCAGGTCTTCCAGGCGTTTGGCGCCGAGCGTGGATTCCTTCCAGCCGGGCACCGATTCGTACACCGGGGTCACTTCCGAGTAGCTGTCCGCGTCCCAGGCGCATTCCAGTTTTTCGCCGGCGGCGTTTTCGTAGCCCACGCAGATGCGCACTTCTTCCAGGCCGTCGAGCACGTCCAGCTTGGTCAGGCACAGGCCGCTGATCGAGTTGATCTGGATGGCGCGGCGCAGGGCCACCGCGTCGAACCAGCCGCAACGGCGGGCGCGGCCGGTGGTGGCGCCGAACTCGTGGCCCTTCTCGGCCAGGTAACGGCCGGTTTCGTCGAACAGCTCGGTGGGGAACGGGCCGCCGCCGACGCGGGTGGTGTAGGCCTTGGTGATGCCCAGCACGTAATCCAGATACAGCGGTCCGAAACCGGTGCCGGTGGCGGCGCCGCCGGCGGTGGTGTTGGAGCTGGTCACGTAGGGATAGGTGCCGTGGTCGATGTCCAGCAGGGTGCCCTGGGCGCCCTCGAACATGATGTTCTCGCCGGCTTCGCGCGCCTGGTGCAGGCGGGCGGTGACGTCGCACACCATGGGCCGCATTTCTTCGGCCATTTCCAGCATTTCGTCCAGGGTCTTCTGGAAGTCCACCGGTTCGGCGTTGTAGAAGCTGCGCAGGATGAAGTTGTGATAATCCATCACTTCGCCGAGTTTGGCGGCGAAGCGTTCGCGGTGGAACAGGTCGCCCAGGCGCACGCCACGGCGGGCCACCTTGTCTTCATAGGCGGGGCCGATGCCGCGCCCGGTGGTGCCGATCTTCTGGGCGCCCCGGGCCACTTCCCGGGCCTGATCCAGCGCCGCGTGCACCGGCAGGATCAACGGGCAGGCGGCGGAGATGCGCAGGCGCTCGCGCACCGGCACGCCCTTGTCCTCGAGACCACGCATTTCACTGATCAGCGCTTCCGGCGAGAGCACCACGCCGTTGCCGATCAGGCATTGAACGTTTTCACGCAGAATGCCCGAAGGAATCAGGTGCAGGACCGTTTTCTTGCCATCAATGACCAGCGTGTGGCCGGCGTTATGGCCGCCCTGGAAACGGGCCACGCAGGACACCTGATCGGTGAGCAGATCGACGATCTTGCCCTTGCCTTCATCACCCCATTGGGTGCCGAGAATAACGACGTTCTTACCCATGGCTGTACGCTGCTTCGTCTATCAGGAGGAAATGGATTGCAGAGCCCAGCCGCCGTCGGCGGCCAGCAGTTGTCGGTCGCAGCCGAGCTCCACCGGATCGTTGTCGGCGCCACTGAGCGCCAGTACCACGCGTTCACCGCCGGCGCGCAGGCGCGCCACTTCAGCGGCGAACGCCGGGTCGCTCAGGTCGCCGCGGGCGAGGATGCCGCCGCCCAGGGATACCGGGGCAAGCGAGGCGAGTTTTTTCAGATCGGCGCTGAAGCCGGTGGCCGGGCGGGCACGACCAAACACTTCACCGATGTGGTCATAGCGGCCGCCCTTGGCCAGCGGTTCGCTGTCGCCGGCGCGGTAGGCGGCGAACACGCAGCCGGTGTGGTAGTGATAGCCACGCAGTTCGCCCAGGTCCAGGTGCACGCGGGCGCCGCTGCCCTGCAGGGCCGCCACCAGCCATTCCAGCTCGGCCAGCGCGGTGAGCGCCGGCGGGCAGTCCTGGAGCAGCGCGTGGGCGTCGGCGAACACGCCGGCGTCACCGTCCAGAAACGGCAGCGCCGCCAGGGCGCGCGCGGCGCCGGCGGGCAGCTCGTGCTCACCCAGAAAGGCATCCAGCTCCGCGCGCGCCTTGCGCAGGTAGATGTCTTCCAGGCGTGCCTGGTCGCCCTGATCCAGGCCACAGGCGTCCACCAGCGCGCGAAAAATGCCGACGTGGCCGAGGTCCAGCACCAGCGGCTGATCGATGCCCGGCAACGCCAGGGTTTCCAGCATCAGCAGAATCACTTCCAGATCGCTGTCGCCACCGGCCGGGCCGAACAACTCGACACCCAGCTGATAGGGCAGCCGGGAGCCGCCGGCCTGGGCCGGCCGCGCGCGCAGCGCGGTGGAACAATAACAGAGCCGGGCCGGGCCTTTGCGGTGCAGGCTGTGGGCGTCGATGCGCGCCACCTGCGGAGTGATGTCCGCGCGCACACCCATCAGGCGGCCGCTGAGCTGATCGGTGATTTTGAAGGTCTCTCGCTCGAGATCACGGCCGGCGCCGTTGAGCAGGGATTCCAGGAATTCGATCAGCGGCGGGAATACCAGTTCGTAACCCCAGGACGCATACAGGTCCAGAGCACGACGGCGCAGTTGTTCGATGGCCCGGGCGCGTTCGGGGAGCACCTCCTCGACACCGTCGGGCAACAACCACTGTTCTTCCTGATTCATCATGGATAACCGTTAGCGCATCAGTAGCAGTGTGCCGAAAAAGCCTTCGCCGGCCCTTCCAAGCCACCGTCACAGGCCGTTGTTCAACGGCCCGCCAGCAACAGGCCGGCACCCAGCATCCTGAGTACCAGACCGATGATTCGCAGTGTGCGGCCGGTCAGCGAGGGGCCGTGGCCGACCCGCCCGGAGGCCACCAAAGGCCACCCGATAGCCACAAAAAAACCGGGTATCTCGACCCGGTTGATGCATTCTACCACGTCCACCGGGGAGCAGATACCATCGCGGACGCCACGCCGGCCCCCACCCACCGACACCACAAAGCCCGCCGGAGCGGGCTTTGTGGGTCATGCCAACGCGTTTAACGGTTGCCGTTGGCGTCTTTCAGATAGCGGAAGAACTCGCTGTCTGGCGACAACACCATCAAGTCGTTGTCGGAGTCGAACGTCTCCCGGTAAGCCTGCAGGCTGCGGTAGAAGCGGAAGAACTCCTGGTCCCGTGAGTAGGCGCGGGCAAAGATGCTGGCGGCTCGGGCATCACCCTCACCGCGCACTTTCTGCGCTTTCTCGTAGGCCTGGGCCACGGTCTCGATCTCTTCGCGGTCGGCGGCGGCGCGAATCCGCTCCGCTTCCTCACGGCCCCGGGCACGGTGCTCGGCGGCGTCGCGGGCGCGCTCCGCGCGCATCCGGTCAAACACCCGGCCACGCACCTCCTCTGGCCAATCCACCTGCTTGACCCGCACGTCCACCACTTCGATGCCCAGATCTTCCAGGGTGGCGGCGTTGACCTCGTTGGCCACCGAGTTCATCAGCTTCTCGCGCTGGTCGTTCTTGTCGTCCAGCAGAGCCTGGGTGGCGCCCTTCTTGGCCACCTCGCGCTGAAACTGCTCGTCCTCTTCACGGGCAATCGGGTCGATGGCGGCGTCGCCACCGGCTTTTTGCACTGCGGTCGGGTCGAGCGCTTCGTCGGGCAGTTCCCCGCCGCGGCCAGCTACCACTTCCTGAACCGTGCGCGAGGCGAACTGGTTACGCAGCGCTTCGTTGATGCGCGGGTCGAGCATCTCCCGGGCGCGGCGCTCCATGGCAGCGCCGTTGGTGGCACCGGCTCCGACACTGACGATAAAGCGCTGCACGTCGGCGATTCGCCAGGTGACGAAAGCGTCCACGGAGAGGCGCTTCTTCTCGCTGGTCAGGAACGACTGCGAGGGCACGTTATGGGTGAGCAGACGCCCGTCCACGCGCACCACGTCATCGATCATCGGCACCTTGAAGTAGATGCCCGGCTCGATGTCGGTTTTCTCGACCCGGCTGAAGCGCTTGAGTACCGCTTTGTCGGTTTCGTTGACGATGTAAAAAGAATCCAGTGCCAGCAGCAACAGCACGCCTATTGCCACCAGCATCAACCAGCTACGTGTGCCCATCAGCGAATCTCCGTGCTGTTGCTGTTGTAGAGGCTGCGCGGGGCGCTGCGACGACTGCCACCACCATCATCGGCGCCAGCGTCGGAGGTGGTGCGGCGCTTGGCGCTGCCGCTGTCTCCGGAGCTGTCCTGGGTGCCGGACGTGGAACGGTTTTTCATCAGCTGGTCCAGCGGCAGGTACATGACGTTGTCGCCGTCTTTCACGTCCACCAGGATTTTACTGGAATCACTGAGCACCGCCGTGAGGGTATCCAGATAGAGCCGGTCACGGGTGACCTTGGGCGCCTTCTGGTACTCGGCCACCAGATCCAGGAAGCGGCTGGCGTCACCCTGGGCCTCGGCGACCACCCGGGTTTTGTAGGCTTCCGCCTCTTCGGTCACCCGTGCGGCCTTACCACGCGCCTCGGGAATCACCGAGTTGTAGTACGCCTCGGCCTCTTTCTTGAAGCGGTCTTCGTCTTCACGGGCCTTGGCTACGTCGTCGAAGGCGTCGCTGACCGGGTCCGGCGCGGCGGTGCGATCCAGCACCACCTGGTTGATTTCCAGGCCGGTGTTGTAGCGGTCCAGATATTCCTGCAGGCGCTTGCGCACCTCCATGCGAATCTCTTCGCGGCGGTCCTTGAGCACACCGTCCATGGTCGAGGAGCCCACCACATGGCGCAGCGCCGAGCTGGTGGCGTGCTCAAGAATGGTCTCCGGCGCCGCCACCCGCAGCAGGAACGCCTTCGGATCGACCACCCGGTACTGCACGCCGAGGGTCACGGCGACGATGTTGGTGTCGCGGGTGAGCATCTCTTCGCTGAGTTCATAGGTGCGGTTCTGGCTGACATCCACCTTCATGCTTTCTTCGATGATCGGTGCGCGCCAGTTCAGGCCCGGGTCCACCATGCGATCAAACTTGCCGAAACGCAGCACCACCGCGCGCTCGCTCTGATCGACCTGATAGAACCCCATCAGCGCATAACCGACCGCGACCACCACCAGCGCGGCGATCAGCACGCCCACCGGCAAGCCGCCGCCGGTGCTTTTGCCGCCACCGCCACCGTTGCCGTTACCGCTTTTGCCGCCAAAAAGATTGTTGATCCGGTCTTTAAGATTCTTCAGCGCTTCATCGAGATCGGGCGGCCGCTGATCGCCGCCACCACCGCCCCCGCCCCAGGGGTCCCTGGGCTTATTTCCGCCGGGTTCATTCCAGGCCATTGAGTTCTCCGTTATCCCGCCCTGTGCGAGCGTTCAGGATTGTAGGAAGGGGTATCCGTATCTGCAACCGAAGGGTCAGGTACCCGGACCTGATCTTCACGCAGGCCGGCTTCGCGCAACAGGCGCTCGAAATGGACCCGGTTAAGGTGCACACGTAACAACATGCCGCCATCGGTGGCGGCTTCCTCGGCCAGCACTTCGCCGGCCTCATGCAAGCGCGAACGCAGGCGGCCCGCCTCTGGCGGCAGCCGCAGCCAGCGATCCACCCAGCGATCCGCGAGCCGTTCGGCAATGGCTTCGAACAACAATTCAAAACCTTCGCCGGTTTGCGCGGAAATCCATACCCGCCAGGGCAGCCCCTCTTCATTGCGTTCAATGTGCGGGACCATGCCCAGCCGGTCCACTTTATTGTAGACATGCAAAACCGGCACCTGTTCGGCGCCGATCTCGGTGAGCACCTCTTCCACCGCCGCCACATTATCGGAACGCTCGTCCACACTACTGTCGGTAACGTGAAGCAGCAAGGACGCATTCACCGTCTCTTCCAAGGTGGCGCGAAACGCCTGCACCAAACGGTGCGGCAAATGGCGGATAAAACCCACCGTATCGGCGAGAATGGCCGGGCCGACACCGGGCACGCGCACCTTGCGCAGGGTCGGGTCGAGGGTGGCGAACAATTGATCCGCCACGTACACGTCGCCGGTGGTGAGCGCATTGAACAGGGTTGATTTGCCGGCGTTGGTGTAACCCACCAGCGAAATCAGCGGCGTCTCCGAGCGGTCCCGGGCGCGGCGGCCCTGGGCGCGCTGCTTGCGCACCTTTTCCAGGCGCGCCTCAATGGCACGGATGCGATCACGCAGCAAGCGGCGGTCGGTTTCCAACTGGGTTTCGCCCGGACCGCGCAGGCCGATGCCGCCTTTCTGGCGCTCCAGGTGAGTCCAGCCGCGCACCAGCCGGGTGGACAGGTGGCGCAATTGCGCCAGCTCCACCTGCAGACGCCCTTCGTGGGTGGCCGCCCGCTGCGCGAAAATGTCCAGAATCAAACCGGTGCGATCGAGCACGCGGCATTTCACCGCACGCTCCAGATTGCGCTCCTGGGCGGGACTGAGAGAATGATTGAACAGCACCACGTCCGCTTCGCTTTCGCGCACCAGCGCCGCCAGCTCCTCGCTCTTGCCGGAACCGATGAACAGCGCCGGGTCGGGCCGGTCGCGCTTGCCCAACAACTGCGCCTCGGGGATCACCCCGGCGGAGGTCACCAGATGATGGAATTCATCCAGGTCTTCGCGGCCCACGGCATCGGGCAGGTCGATGTGCACCAGCACGGCGCGCTCGCCAACACCGGTACGTGCCTGTTCGGTACGATCAAATAGATCCATAAACCTCAGTCTAACAGGCGCCTGGAAGCAGCCTGTAGTGCAAATTCAGTGGATGTGCGGCGGCCCTGTTCAACCGCGCCGGCCACGGAGCAAAGCGACGGGATCGCCCCGCCGACGGCGCCGGCCCGGGACAAGACAAAGCCACGCCCGATCAGGCGTGGCTTTGGGGGAGGAAGATGACGGAACGGACGTTTACTGATTGCCGAAGTCGTCACCGGGTCCGCCCGTGGGTGCACCGTTGGTGCCGTGCATCGCCGGGTTGCCGCCCGCGGTACCGGATGCCCGCGGATTGCGAGAAGGCACCACGGTGGAGATGGCGTGTTTGTATACCATCTGGCTGACCGCGTTTTTCAACAGCACCACGTACTGGTCGAAGGACTCAATTTGACCTTGCAATTTGATGCCGTTCACAAGAAAAATGGAAACTGGTATACGTTCCTTTCTCAGCGCATTGAGAAAAGGGTCTTGTAGCGAGTGCCCCTTTGACATGGCAATTCTCCTTAACTGTATAAAAAGTGAGCGCCCAACCGTTCGGGCAATGTTCATCAGCGCTTTGGAAACCTGGATCCATTGATACCCATCGGTGTGGCCAATCCGTCGACACACCCGCCAGCGGCACGCTTCCCACAACGTGGAGACCGTCGGCTAACCGTTATGAATGGATCCAGAGGTTCCAAGCCCTCCTTGGCGACCGAGTCCGGGTCAGCGAAATCTTCTGGCAATGCTCCCGAGAAAAAGTTTCTGCCCCGAGCCTTCGTGAGCCCCAATACCTGGCTTCGGCTGTTATATGGGTCGCCCCCAGCGTAAAACAAGTAGCCAGACAGACTAACTAAACACGGTTTTACAAACCCCTGCAAGCCGCTTGAGACAGGCTTCGCGCTGCTCCGGCAAGGTGCTGTCGAAGGTCTCGGGGCCGGGCCATTTGCGCAACCAGGTGATTTGCCGTTTGGCCAGTTGACGCGTGGCGATGATACCCCTTTCCACCATGCTGGCGTAATCCCATTCGCCCTCCAGATAGCGCCAGACCTGCCGGTACCCCACCGCTTTCATGGCTGGCAGATCGGCGTGCAGATCGGCGCGCGCGCGCAGCGCCCGCACCTCTTCCACCAGCCCCTGTTCAAGCATGGCGTGAAAGCGCGCTTCGATGCGCCGGTGCAGTTCCGCGCGGGGCGGTGACACCACCAGGCTGAGCACTGGATGGGGCAAGCCGGGAAAACGATAAAAGCCGTTTTCGGCCGCGCGCGCGCCAGTGTCGTGCTGATCATGGAATTCAGACAGCGCCCGCCCGGTGAGGCGATGCACTTCCAGCGCCCGTTGCAGACGTTGCTTGTCGGTGGGCTTGAGACGCGCGGCACTGGCCGGGTCTACCTTCGCCAATTCGCGGTGCACCGCTGGCCAGCCCTCGGCGGCAGCCAGCGCGGCGATTTCCCCGCGCACCACCGGGTCGGCCTCCGGCAACGGTGCCAGCCCTTCCACCAAAGCCTTGAAATACAGCATGGTGCCGCCCACCAGCAGCGGCAGCCGGCCATCCGCGTGAATGGCCTGGATTTCGCGCAGGGCGTCGTGGCGGAAGTCAGCGGCGGAATAGGGCTCGGCGGGGTCGCGGAAACCGAGCAGACGATGCGGCGCCCGGGCCAGCTCCGCGTCGGAAGGCCGCGCCGCGCCAATGCTCAAGCCCCGGTACACCAGCGCCGAATCCACATTGATCAACGAAATCGGCAAGGTCTCGGCGGCGCGGATCGCCAACTCGGTCTTGCCCGCCGCCGTTGGGCCCATAAGCAAAATAACCGGGTCGGACGTCGGACGTCGGACGTCAGGAGCGACGGGGTTGACGTCCGACGTCCGACGTCCGACTTCAGACATTCATTGCCCCCGCATAAACAGGCGGTCCAGTTCCTTGACGCTCATCTGCGTCCAGGTGGGGCGGCCGTGGTTGCATTGGCCGGAGCGTTCGGTGGCTTCCATGTCGCGCAGCAGGGCGTTCATTTCCGGGACGGTGAGGCGGCGGTTTGCGCGCACGCTGCCGTGGCAGGCCATGGAGGAAAGCAGCGCGTCCAGGTGGCGCTCGATGCGCTCGCTGCTGCCCTGGGCGAGCAGATCGGAGAGCACATCGCGCACCAGGGTTTCGCTGTCCGCGTTGCGCAACAGCGCCGGCACTTCGCGCACCACCAGGGTCTCCGGCCCGGCGCGCTCGACCGCGAAACCAAGCCGCCCGAACACCTCGGGTTGCTGCTCGGCGAAATCCGCCTCGCGGGACGACACCGCCATCGACACCGGCACCAGCAACGGCTGGCTGCGGACTTTCTGTTCCGCCCAATCGCGTTTCAGGCGCTCGTAGGTAATGCGCTCATGGGCGGCGTGCATGTCCACCAGCACCATGCCCTGTTCGTTCTCGGCGACGATAAAAATGCCGTGCAGCTGCGCCACCGCGTAGCCCAGGGGCGGGGTCTGCCCGGGTTGCGGTGCGGCGGCGTCGCCAGCGCCGCCGGCCACCAGCGCGCCATAGGCGCCGGCCTGGCCGGCGCCATCGGCAAGCCGGCGCGGGCCACCGCCCGGGGTGCTCTGATAGCCGGCGCCGTAGCCACCGCCATAACCGCCGCCGACCCCACCGAACCCGGCAGGCGCGTCGCCGGCGGCCGGCGGCGCGCTGGTCAACGGCATGCTGCCCTGGCTGGGCGCCATCCCGGCGCTGTCCGCCAGGCTGGCCACGGCGCGCGGCTCACTGCTGGGGCGCACATCAGCGATCGCCCGGTGCAAAGAACGGAACAGGAAATCGTGCACCATGCGCTGCTCACGGAAGCGCACTTCGTGCTTGGTGGGGTGCACGTTGACGTCCACCAGCGCCGGATCGACCTCGAAGAACAGCACATAGGCCGGATGCCGGCCATGGTAGAGCACGTCCGCATAGGCCTGACGCACCGCGTGGCTGACCACCTTGTCGCGGATCACCCGGCCGTTAACGTAGAAATACTGCAGGTCCGCCTGCGAGCGCGAAAAGGTCGGCAGGCCCATCCAGCCGTGCAGACGCAGCCCCCCCAGCTCCACGTCCACGCTCAGCGATTGCTCGATGAAGGTGCGTCCGCACAGCCGGCCAACCCGGGCGGCGCGCAGCGCCGGGTCATCGCCGGGGGGCATCTGGTGAATCACTTTCTGGTTGTGGCTGAGCCGGAAGCCGGTCTGGAATTCGCTGAGCGCGATGCGCCGGAACACCTCTTCCAGGTGATTGAATTCGGTTTTCTCGGTGCGCAGGAAGCGGCGCCGCGCCGGCGTGTTGAAAAACAGATCGCGCATCGTCACCGTGGTGCCGCGCGGGTGCGCCGCCGGCGCCACCGAGGGCGCCATGTCGCGGCCCTCCACGGTCACTTCCCAGCCTTCCGCCTGCTCACCGGTGTTGCTGGCCAGCGTCAACCGCGACACCGAGCTGATCGCCGCCAGCGCTTCACCGCGAAAGCCCAGGGTGCCGATCGCTTCCAGGTCATCGAGGCCACGAATCTTGCTGGTGGCGTGGCGCGACATGGCCAGCGGCAGATCGTCGTGGTCGATGCCGCCGCCGTCGTCGCGCACCCGGATCAGTTTGCTGCCGCCCTGCTCCACGTCCACGCTGATCTGCCGGGCGCCGGCGTCGAGGGCGTTTTCCAGCAGCTCCTTAAGCACCGACGCGGGGCGTTCCACCACCTCGCCGGCGGCGATCTGGTTGGCGAGCCGGGAATCGAGGAGCTGAATCTTGGCCAAAATCGCAAAACCTCCGTTAGGCGGGTTGGGGTGCCGGCATGGCCTCAGGAACGCGGAATCGTCAGCGTCTGCCCGACCATGATCTGATCGCCGTTGATGTTATTGGCGCTGCGCAGGGATTGCTCGCTGACCTGATACTGCCGGGCGATGCCGGACAGCGTGTCACCGGGCTGGATACGGTACTGATCGCCGTTGCCGCTGCGCTGGGCGGCGAACCAGCTGCCCGGCGCCGGGTGGGTCTGGAAGTAGCGCTGCGTGCCATTGAGAATGGAGCGGGCGATTTTCTCCTGGTGGCTGGCGGAGCGCAAATTCTGCTCTTCCTGGCGGTTGGAGATAAACCCGGTCTCCACCAGCACCGACACCATCTCGGGCTCCTTGAGCACCGCGAAGGCGGCCTGCTCCACGGTCTTGCGGCCGCCGTGCAGGCGCGCCACGCCATCCAGCTCATCGAGAATCTGCCGGCCCAGGTACAGGCTGTGCGCCATCGAACCGCTCATGCGCATGTCCGCCAGCACACTGAGCAGGTTGGAGTCGTCTTTTTCTTCCTCGTAGACCCCTGCGACCTTGTCCGATTCGTTGGCGATTTTCGCCAGATAGCGGGCGCGGGCGCTGGTGGCGCCGCGATTGGACAAGGCGAACACGCTGGCACCGTGGGCGCTGGCGTCAGTGAAGGCGTCGGCGTGGATGGAAATAAACACGTCGGCGTGGTTTTCCTGCCGGGCAATGCGCCGGCGTTCCGCCAGCGGCACGTAGTAATCGCCGTCGCGCACCATCACTGGCTGAACACCCGGAGTCTTTTCCATCAGCGCTTTCAAGCGCTTGGCGATCTGCAGCACCACGTCTTTTTCGCGGGTGCCGCGCGGGCCATGGGCGCCCGGATCTTCGCCGCCGTGACCGGCGTCGATGGCAACGATCATGTCTCGGGGTTTGCCGCTGGCGGCGGGAGGCTGGCTGACCTGCTTGGTGGATTTAGGGTCCTTGTCGAACAGGTCCAACACCAGTCGCCAACCGTGCGGGTCCACCGGTTTGAGCAGGTTGGTGCGCGGCCGCACCGCCTCTTTGAGATCGAACACCACCCGGGTCAGGCCCTGGTGCTTGCCGACACGAATGTTTTCGATCGGGCTGTCCTTGTAATCCAGGCCGGTGACGTCGAAATTCAATTCGGCGTCGAGCAGATCCACCACCACCCGGTCCGGGTTGGCGAGCTTATCGAGCTTATGCTCCACCGGCGCCGGCAGGTCGAACACGATGCGGGTGGAATCCGGAGAGCGATGCAGGCGCACCGAATCGACCACCACGGCGGCGCGCGCGGCACCGCCCAGCAGCGCGCACACCGCCATCAGCAGGCCCAACCAGAGCCACTGGCGGGAGGCCGGATAACGCTTCAACGACATTTCAACGGCCATCGGCCCATTCCAGATTCGCATGTCTTCCCTGTCCCTCCACGGCCAGGGTCACAGTGAGGTCGGCGGCGGGGATCATGCCCTGCCCGCGCTGCGGCCACTCCAGCACGCACAGGGCGTGGCCGTCAAAATAATCGCGCACGCCAATGAACTCCAATTCCCGCGGATCGCCCAGCCGGTATAGATCGAAATGATAGATATGGACGCCGCCGGCCTCGTAGGGTTCCACCAGCGTGTAGGTGGGGCTCTTGACCGCGCCCTGATGCCCCAGGTGTCGCAGCAAACCGCGCACCAGGGTGGTCTTGCCGGCACCCAGTTCGCCCAGCAGATACACACACTGGCCGGCGCGCAGCGCCTCGGCCAGCTCCGCGCCCAGCGCCAGGGTGGCCGCTTCGTCGGCCAGCCAGCGGCGCTCAGTCCGTTTCTTTTCCATTCAACTCCCGGCGCAAAGGCGACAGTAAATCGGTGGCCAACAGGCCGCGCTCGCCCTCTTCGTGGGCGGCCCGGTCGGCGGCGCGGGCGTGCACCATGGCGCCCAGCGCGGCGGCCTGGAACGGCGCCAGCCCCTGAGCATACAACGCGGCGATCACACCGGTGAGCACGTCGCCCATGCCACCGCTGGCCATGCCCGGGTTGCCGTCGCTGATCAGGGCCGTGCCGGCCTCGCCGCGCACCAGGGTGCCCTGCCCCTTAAGCAGCACGGTGCCACCGTAGCGGGCGGCCAGCGCTTCCACGGCGGCGAAGCGATCCTGTTTGGCGAGCGCGCCGTGCTCACCGAGCAAACGTGCCGCCTCGCCGGGGTGCGGGGTGAGAATCCAGTCGTCACGGGCGTCCACCTTCCAGCTCGCCAGCAGGTTCAGGCCGTCCGCGTCGATCACCAGCGGCAGGCCGCTTTCCAGCACGCATTCCAGCAGAGCGCGCCCCCAATCGCCAGCGCCCAGCCCCGGCCCCACCGCCACCACCGTGGCCTTTTCCAGCAACGGCTTGAGCGCGTCGGCGCTGTCGACGGCGCGCGCCATTAATTCCGGCTGCCGCGCCAACATCGCCGGCAGGTGCTCCGCCCGGGTGGCCAGGCTGACCAGGCCAGCACCACAATGCCCAGCGGCCTGGGCGCTCATCAAGGGAGCACCGGCAAAACCGTGATCGCCCCCCACCACCAGCACATGGCCGAAATGGCCCTTGTGGGCGTCGCGGCGCCGCGCCGGCAGCCAATGGCGACGGTCCGCCGGCGTCGGCCGCCACACTGGCGCATCGATGTGCCGGTGCAGCCGCGCCGGCACGCCCAGATCGTCGAACCACAGTTCGCCGGTGCACGCCGGGCCGTCGCCGGTGAGCAGGCCGCGATTCACACCGATAAAGGTCAGCGTGCAGTCGGCGCGCAGCAGCGCCCCGCTGCTGGCGCCACTGTCGGCGCACAACCCGGACGGCACATCCACCGCCAGCACCGGTTTGCCCAAGCCATTCAGTGCCTCGATCAGGGCCCGTTCAGTATCGCGCAACGCACCGTTAAGACCGGTGCCGAGCAAAGCGTCCACCAGCAGCGGCGCCTGTTCGGGAAGTTGTCGCGGGGTCAGTGTGCGCATCGGTACGCCGGCATCACGGGCCCGTCGCGCCATGTGGGCGGCGTCGCCTTTCATTTGCGACGGCTCTTTGCGTTGCCAGATCACCGGTTCCAGCCCGGCCTGCCAGGCCAGCCGCGCCAGCACATAGCCGTCGCCGCCATTATTGCCGCCGCCGCACAGCACCGCCGGATTGCGCACCCCCGGCCAGCGCTGCAGCATCAGATCGAACGCCGCCTGGCCGGCCCGCTCCATCAGTTGCTCACCACTCAATCCCGCCTCACCGGCGAGGCGATCCAGTTCGCGGGTCTGCTCGGCGCTGTACAGTCGATCGGGCAAAACTCGGGTCGGCATCGGCGGACATCCTTTAACGACGGTGGCGATGAGAACCGTTAACACGGCTAAGCGGTTTCACACCAAAGTATCCATTTCATTTTTCATCGATTGATCTGCTGACACGCAACAGACTGCCTACGACATCGATGGTTGCATCAACTTACGACGATGGCGGCGGCCACTGCCTTGCTGTGTGAACAACGTTCAGAATGCGGATCTGATTTCCGACAATGTCGTAAACCATCATGTAATTTTCGTGTACCACGGTTTCCTGAGTACCAGGAACTCGGCCGACCCGCCCGCTCAGGGGATACTCAACCAAACGAGCGGATTGCTCCGAAAAAAGATCATCGAGGGCCATCGCCGCAAGCGGGTTCCTTTCCTCAATGTAATCGTAAAGATTCCACCGGTCTTCAATCGCTTCTTTTGTCCAAAAAATCTCCATCCTGTCCCCTTGTCAGATTTGCCCGGGTCGCAGCACGGCGAGCCGCGAAGCGGGCCTCCACATCCGCAACAGGCACCAGGTTTCCAGCGTCCGCCGATGCTCTCGACTGCTCCACTTTCGTGGTTAGCCAAGCGTCGTAATCCTCTGCTTGTTTTTTCTGGCGTATATAGGTCCGCATGAAATCGCGCAGGAGCTGAGCTCCGTTGCGATCATCAGCTCTAGCCAGCCTTGAAAACTCATGCTTCAGGTCTTCTTCGACCCGGAAAGTCATGGTGCTCATGGGCAGTCCTCGATGATTTATATCTTTTTAAATGTCTACCTAAGTTACTGATTTATAAATAAAAACCAATAGTGTTACCTAGGATGTGCATTGTAACACATCGCTTTTGAATGCGTCCAAGCCAGGAGTAACGGGCGCGCTCGCGCCTCTGGACAACACACCCACTTCTGTAAACAATATTGATTCTTATTCTTAAAGTCCGACCAAGCCAGCCGCCGCCAGCCTCCGTCCGGTTTTTTTGCTTGCCGCCTGGAGACCCTGGCATGAACGCATTGTTTTTACCCCGACGCGCCCCGGCGCGCGGTCACTCTCTGCTGTCTGGCGCCCTCGCCGGCGCCTTGCTTTGCCCGGCACTGGCCGCCGCCGAACAGCCTTACACGCTGGACAGCGTGGAGGTGTCCGCCAAACCCACCAGCAACACCACCGAAGACAGCGACACCTACATCATCGGCGTCATCGACAGCGCCAGCGGCCTGCAAGGCACGCCCCGGGAAACGCCGCGCTCGGTGTCGGTGATCACCCGCCAGCAGCTTGATGATTTCAATGCCACCGACACCCGGCAAGCGCTGAGCACCGCCACCGGCGTTACCGTGGAGGCCGCGGAAACCGACCGCATCTATTACACCTCGCGGGGTTTCGACATCAAAAGCTTCCAGATCGACGGCGTTAACCAGCCGCTGCTGGACGCTTCCGCCGCCGGCTCCTACATGAATTACGACACCGCCATTTACGACCACGTGGAAGTGCTGCGCGGCGCCAACGGGGTGATGGGCGGCACCGGCACGCCCTCGGCGACCATCAACTTCGTGCGCAAGAAGCCCACCTCGGAGTTTCAGGCCAGCCTCGGCGCCGGCTACGGCAGCTGGGACAAATACCGTCTGCAAGCGGATGTGTCGGGGGCGCTTAATAAGAACAAGACCGTGCGCGGCCGCTTCGTTACCGCCTATCAGGATGGCAACTCCTATCTGGACCGCTACAGCCAGGACCGCACCGTGGTCTACGGCGTGGTGGACATCGACCTCAGCGACCGCGACACCCTGACCCTGGGGCACAGTTATCAGGAGCAGCACGCCAACGCCCCAATGTGGGGCGCCTTGCCGATGCTCGACGCCAACGGCAATCAGCTTCGTTATCCTCGCCACGCCAGCACCTCGGCGGGCTGGACCTATTACGATGTCACCCTGAACAACAGCTTCGCGGAACTCACCCATTTCTTCGACAGCGGCTGGCAGGCGGTCGCGTCGCTGTCCTACACCGAAAACGAGGACGACAACGCCCTGCTGTATTTCGCCGGCGCGCCGGACCCGACCACTCCCGGCAGTGACCTTTACTACTACGCAGGCAGCTACCCGGACCGCACCACCTCCTGGCAGGGCGATGTGCGCGCCCGCGGGCCCTTTCGTCTGTTCGGCCGTGAACACCAGTTGCTGATGGGCGTCAACAGCTGGTACGAGAAAGACCGCCAGCTCAGCTACGACGCCGTCGATGCGGGCAGCGAACTGGGCGACCCCGACCAGTTGCTCAACGGCGATTTCCCGAAACCGCAATTCGAGCGTACCCCCGGGGCGGACATCTACGACAAGGCGAAAACCGCCTACCTGTCCACCCGCCTGAGCCTCACCGACCCGCTCAGCGTGACCCTCGGCGCACGCTATCTGGACTACCAAAGCGGCGGCCTGAGCTACGGTTCGGAAACCGCCACCCATGAAATCGATACCGCCCTGTTCGCCGGCCTGGTTTACGATCTCAGCCGCCATTATTCGGTGTACGCCAGCACCGGCCGCATCTTCCAGCCCCAGGCGGAAGTGGACGCGCAACGCCAGCGGCTGCCCTCGGCGGAAGGAGTCAGCAACGAACTGGGCCTCAAAGGTGTCTGGTTCGAGCAGCGGCTCAACGCCTCCCTGTCGGTGTTCGATACCCGGCAGAAGGACCTCGCCCTCGCCGACGGCACCATCCCCGGCAGCGCCGACACCGCCTACGCGCCCACCGACGTCACCAGCCGCGGCTACGAACTGGACGTGGCCGGCGAACTCACCGAGCAACTGGATATTTCCGCCGGCCTCTCCCAGGTGCGCGTGGAAAATGACCAGGGCGTGCGCGAGCGCCGTTACGTGCCCAAGCACCGTGCCCACCTGCTGCTGGCCTACGACGTCCCGCAATGGCAGGGCGTGCGGCTCGGCACCCGGCTGCGCTGGCAAAGCAAGGTGTCCTACACCAGCGCCCCGGGCATGACCTTCTCACAGGACGACTACACCCTGGTGGATCTGATGCTGCACTACGACATCAGCAAACACTGGAGCACCACGCTCAACATCAACAACCTCACCGACAGAAAACATCTGACCAGCCTGCTTTATGATCAGTCCTACTACGGCGAGCCACGCAACGTGAACCTGGCGGTGAACTGGAAGCTGTAACCGCTGCGCCGGCCCTGGCTTCGGCCCGGGCCGGTTGTCCCTCGCGGCAGCCGCCGCGCGAAATGCTACACTGCCGCCTCGCCGCCGGGCGCCACCGCCCGCCTCTCCGTTGTGACCGACTCAGACCGGAAATTTATGACTCACCGCGCCGCCCGCCACGACCTCCATGGCATTCATCTGGCCGCGCTGATGCTCGCCGGCACCGCGCTGTTCGCCAAACTGATTCCCCTGCCGGCGCTGGACATCACCGCGCTGCGCGGCGGCATCGCCGCCCTTGTCCTGCTGCTGGTGCTGCTGATCAGCCGTTCCCGCATTGCCCTGCCAAGCGCTCGCCACTATCTGGCGATGGCGGTGGGCGGCGTCATGTTCGCGATTCACTGGATGACCTATTTCAAGTCAATGCAGGTGTCCACGGTGGCGGTGGGCGTGGTGGCACTGCTCACCTTTCCGGTCATCACCACGGTGCTGGAACCCCTGTTCGAACGCCGCCTGCCCACCCGCGCGCGGATCGCCGCCGGCCTGGTGGTGCTGGCCGGCGTGGCACTGATCGGCCAGGACAGCGGCCTGGGCGGCAATGTGCCCCTGGGGCTCGGGCTGGGGGTGTTCTCCGCCACCATCTATTCGCTGCGCAACCTGCTGCAACGCCATTTCCTGCAAGGCGTTTCCGGCGCCCAGGTGATGCTCTACCAGAGCGCCATCACCGCCATGGTGTTCGCGCCGTTCGTCGGCGCCTCCACCTTGCAGGCGCCCCTGCCGGTGTGGGCCTTGCTGCTGTTGCTGGGCACCGTGTTCACGGCCGTGCCGCACACGCTGATTACCCATGGCCTGCGGCGTCTGAACGCCACCACCGTGTCGTTTGTGCTCGCCTTGCAAATCCCCTACGCCACCGTCATGGCCGCCGTGCTGCTGGCGGAAGTCCCTGGCCCGCTGGCCCTGGCCGGCGGCGCCCTGGTGGTGGCCGGCTCGGTGTACGCCACCGCCTCCGGCCAGCGCGCCCCGGCGCCGGTCGCCGCGGACCAACGCGAGCCCTGAGCCGGGCTGCTATGCTAGCGACCGCGACAGCCAACGCTCAGGACCCGTCCATGGACCTTGCCGACCTTAAACAGCGCATCGCCGATCAGGCCCTAACGCTGGGTTTCCAGCAAATGGGCGTGGCCGACATCGATCTGAGCCAGGCCGAGCAACGTTTGCAACAATGGCTGGCGGCGGGCTATCAGGGCGAGATGCACTGGATGGCCGCCCATGACGGCAAACGGTCACGCCCGGCGCAACTGGAGCCGGGCACCCTGCGGGTGCTCTCGTTCCGCATGGATTATCTGCCACCGGACACCCAACCGGTGAAGGTGCTGCGGCAAAAAGAAAAAGCCTACCTGTCGCGCTACGCGCTGGGCCGCGATTACCACAAGCTGATTCGCAAGCGGCTGGCGCGGCTGGCCGGCTGGATTCGCGAACAAGCGCAACAGAGCGGGCTGGCGCGCGCCTTCGTGGACAGCGCCCCGGTGATGGAAAAGCCCCTCGCCGCCAAGGCCGGTCTGGGCTGGCAGGGCAAACACACCCTGCTGCTTAACCGCGAAGCCGGCAGCTGGTTTTTTCTCGGTGAGATCTACACCGACCTGCCCCTGCCCATCGACGCCCCCGGCGAAGACCACTGTGGCAAATGCTCCGCGTGCATGACCGTGTGCCCCACCGATGCCATCGTCGCCCCCTACCAACTGGACGCCCGCCGCTGCATCTCCTACCTGACCATCGAACACCCCGGGCCGATCCCCGAGCCGTTACGGCCGGGCATCGGCAACCGCGTGTTTGGCTGCGACGATTGCCAGCTGATGTGCCCCTGGAACCGATTCGCCTCGCACACCGGCGAGCACGCCTTCCACCCCCGCCACGGCCTCGACGACCAGGAACTGGTGAGCCTGTTTCTGTGGGACGAAGCCACCTTCCTGGCGCGCACCGAAGGCTCCGCGATCCGCCGCGCCGGCTTTGAGCGCTGGCTGCGCAACCTGGCGGTGGCGCTCGGCAACGGCCCCGCCAGCGCGCGTGCCCTGGCCGCCCTGCGGCAACGCCGCGACCACCCTTCCGCGCTGGTGCGCGAACACGTGGAATGGGCACTGGCGCGGCTGGAACCGGCGTTCCCGTTGTAGGAGCAGGCCCAGCCAGCGACGGGTTTGATTTTGGCGTCTGGCGTCCGGCGTCTGGCGTCTGGCGTCTGGCGTCTGGCGTCTGGCCTCTCCTACGCGGCTCCGTAGCGGGCATGGCTTCGGGCACTCCGACTTCCGGATTTCCCACAAACCGTGTATGACTGTTTCATAAAACCCGTGTATGACTATTCCAGCGGCGCCAACAAGAAAGCCCGGCGCCGCCTGCACTGAAAACTGAAAACTGAAAACCGAACACTCAGGAAAAAAAGGCCCGCCCATGAAACTACGCGCTCTGTTTATTCTGCCCCTTGCCGTTGTTCTGCTTTCCGCCTGTTCGCAAGGCCGCAACGAAGCGGCTTCCTACCGCCATGCCATCTTCCATGTGATCGCCTGGCACTTCGGCACCCTGGGCGCCATGGCCAAGGGGGAGCAACCGTTCGACCAGGCCACCTTCGAGAAAAAAGCCAACATCCTCGCCGAGCTGTCCACCCTGCCCTGGGAAGGCTTCCAGCCGGATTCCGCCGAAGGCAGCGACGCCAAGCCGGCGATCTGGGAAAATCGCGCCGACTTCGACAGCAAAGCGGAAACCTTCCAGAACGAAGCGCGCACCCTGGCGCGGCTGGCCGGCGAAGGCGACCAGCAAGCGATGTTTTCGCAGGTCGGCGAAGTCGGCAAAGCCTGCAAGGCCTGCCACCAGGAATATCGTAAAGACTGACGCTGGCACGCTTGCACGCTTGCACGCTACGACAGTGCGACCTGCATCGCTTGCGGGTTCGCAGAACCGTTTTTGCGCACCCGCAGGCGCCGCAGAATCGGGTTTTGACTTAGCGTGCAAGCGTGCTGCGTGTTGCGTGCAAGCGCTCAACTCACCAGCAGCCAGACCGCCGCGCCGGCGGCCAGGGCCAGCAACAGCGCCCGCCAGAGTGGCGCGAACGGCTCGTCGGTGTCGCCGGCGGCGGCGCGTTTGCGGCCGGTGATCATCGCCAGGGTCAACGGTTCGCCCAACACCCGGTGCGCCAGCACCGCGGCAATGTGCACCCCGGCGAGAATCAGCAACAGATCAAAGTTGAGGTGGTGGACGCTGGTCAGCCAGCCGGCGGTGGACGAGGACACCGTGTTATTGAGGGGGCCATCGATGCTGATGTCGTCGCTGCTGAACAGGCCGGTGACGGTCTGCGTTAACAGTGACGCCAGCAGCACCAGCACCATCCAGCCACCCAGAGGGTTATGCCCGGACGCCGGTGTGACCCGGCGTGCCAGCACAGCCCGGGCATAGCCCCAGACCCGGCGCGGTGGCGCCACGAACGAGACAAAACGGCTGTGCCGCGAGCCCCACAGCCCCCACAGCACCCGGAAAATCAGCAGCGCCAGCAGGGTGTAGCCGGCGCGCATGTGCCAATGCATCAGCTCGTCGCTGGCGCCGCCGGAATACCACATGAACGCGAACAGCCCGACCAACAGCCAGTGAAACAATCGGGTGGGCAGATCCCACACCCGGACCTTTTCGCTCCTGCTCCCGCTTCCGCTCCCGGCAGACGCCATGCTTTTTCTCCCTGACGATTATTCTTGAATCAGATGCTCACGGTAATAACCGAGTTCCATGATTGATTCGCGAATGTCATCCAGCGCCAGGTGTTTGTTTTCTTTTTTCAAGCCCGCCAGGATCTCCGGCTTCCAACGCCGCGCCAGCTCCTTGAGGGTGGACACGTCCAGATTGCGGTAATGGAAGAAGGCTTCCAATTCCGGCATGTAGTTGGCCAGGAAACGGCGATCCTGGCAGATGCTGTTGCCGCACATCGGCGACATGCCCGCCTCCACATGGTCGGCCAGAAACGCCAGCGTGCGCGCCTGCGCCTCGGCTTCATCGACGCCGCTGGCGCGCACCCGATCGACCAGCCCGGAGCCGGTGTGGTGCTCGGTGTTCCATTGATCCATGGCCGCCAGGCGTTGATCGCTCTGATGCACCGCCAGCACCGGCCCTTCGGCGAGCACATTCAGGTGGGCGTCGGTGACGATGGTGGCGATCTCGATGATGCGGTCCTGGCTCGGGTCCAGGCCGGTCATCTCCAGGTCAATCCAGATCAGGTTGTCGCGCGAGGGCGTGCTGTGGGCATCGGTCATGGGCGTCTCGGTTAGGAAAAAAACGATACAGGATGCAGGATACAGGATTCAGCGCGGGGGAGGACCGGGTGGCGATCCCAGCCATGCCCGCGCACGCAGGTTAATAAAACATTCCTGCTTCCACGGCGCTGGTGCGCGGAGCAAGATGCCCGACCGTCCCGGCGGCCTGGTTCGCGCTATATCCTGCATCCTGTATCGCCTTTGCCCTGTATCCTGCATCCTGTATCGTTCTTTCCCCTTTCATCGGCGGCAATGCCTCTGTGAGCCCATGGCAAAACGTAAACTGAATCGCCAACAACGCTGGCGGATCGAGAAGATCCAGGAAGAGCGGCGCCAACGGGCCCAGCGCAAGGTGGAGCGGGACCATCCCGTGGCCAGCGCCCTGGGCGATGAGCAGACCGGCGTGGTGGTGGCGCATTTTGGCCAACAGGTGCTGGTCGAAGCGGACGCCGGCGAGCGCCGCCGTTGCCATTTCCGCGCCACCCTGGAGCAACTGGTGGTCGGCGACCGGGTGATCTGGCAGGCGCCGCGCAGCGAGGGCGATGGCGTGGTCACCGCGCTGTCACCCCGGGTGACCGTGCTCAAGCGTCCCGATAACTACGGCAATCTCAAGCCGGTGGCCGCCAACGTGGCGCGCCTGCTGGTGGTGTTCGCGCCTCGGCCGACCCCCTCCACGGCGCTGCTGGATCGCTACCTGGTGGCCGCCGAGTTGTCTGGCATCGAAGCGCTGTTGGTGCTCAACAAAGCCGACCTGATGGACGACGACAACCGCGACCTGCTGGCGCGCATCGACACCCTGTACCGCGATCTGGGCTATCCGGTGATCCACGCTTCGGCCCGCGACGGCCAGGGCCTGGATCAGTTGAACCAGGCCCTGGCCGGTCACACCTGCGTGTTCGTGGGTCAGTCCGGGGTGGGCAAATCCTCACTGATCAACGCGGTGCTGCCGGAGGCGGAGTTGGACGTGGGCGCCCTGTCGGAAGTGTCGGGGCTGGGCCAGCACACCACCACCACCGCGCGCCTGTTCCACCTGCCCGGCGGCGGCGATCTGATCGATTCCCCCGGGATTCGCGAATTCGGCCTGTGGCACATCAGCGAAGAAGAGCTGCTGCACGGCTACCGGGAACTCTCCGAGCTGGCCGGCCATTGCCGCTTCCGCAATTGCACCCACCGCCACGAGCCCGGCTGCGCCCTGCGCGAGGCCGCCGAGAGCGGCCAGGTGAGCGCCGAGCGGCTGGCCAACTTCTTCCAGATCGCCGACACCCTGGATGAAGAGGGCCGCGCCCGCTATCAGAGCTGACCCCACGCCGGCGGCCCGCCTTTACCTGCCGGCTTGCTCGACTACAATGGGCCGACCCGCAGCGACGATGATTCCGCCATGACCGCACCCCTGCCGCTTCTGCTTGAACCCGAGGAACTGGCCCGGCACCTGGACGATGCCAATCTGCTGATCGTTGATCTGAGCAAGGGTCAGGTGCACGACCAGGCCCACGTGCCCGGTGCCATTCATCTGGATTTCAAGCGGCTGCTGGCCGGCAATCAGCCGGCCCCCGGGCTGTTGCCCGACGACGCCCGGCTGTCCAGCCTGTTCTCGGAGCTGGGGCTGACCCCGGATACCCAGGTGGTCGCCTACGACGATGAGGGCGGCGGCTGGGCCGCGCGCCTGCTGTGGACCCTGGATGTGATCGGCCACAAAAAGTACGCCTATTTGAATGGCGGCATCCACGGCTGGCTGGCCGCCGAGCTGCCCACCGACAGCGAGCGGCACCAGCCCGAAGCCAGCGACTACACCGTCGGTGAACACGACCCCGTCCCTTCGGTGGACCTGGACCACGTCTGGCGGCACTACCGCGACCCGGACACGGTGATCTGGGACGCCCGCTCGGAAGAGGAATACGCCGGCGTGCGCGCGTTCGCCCAGAAAGGCGGCCATATTCCCGGCGCCCGCCTCTACGAGTGGACCAATGCCATGGACAAACACAGCAACCTGCGCGTGCGCGACCGCGAAGAAATCCGCCGCGAACTGGCCGCTCTCGGTATTGAGCAGGACAAACAAATCATCACCCACTGCCAGACGCACCACCGCTCCAGCTTCACCTGGCTGATCGGCAGGATTCTCGGCTTCGACAACATCCGCGGCTACCCCGGCTCCTGGTCGGAATGGGGCAACCACCCGGACACGCCGTTTGAGAAATCTGACTAGGTCTGACGTCTGACGTCTGACGTCAAAAATTTACCCCGTCTTTTTTTTAGCGTCCGACGTCAGACATCCGACGTCAGACGCTTCACCCACCCGAGGCTTTCCCTTGACCACCCTAAAACAAAAACTGTTCATCGCCGTGCAATATCTGGTTCCCCAGCACCTGCTGTCCCGTTTGGTGGGGTGGGTGGCGCGCAGTGAGATTCCGTGGCTCAAGACCACCTTTATTAATACCTTTATCCGCCGCTTCGGGGTCGATTTGAGCGAAGCGGAGATCGAGGACCCGGATCGCTTTGACCACTTCAATGCTTTCTTTACTCGGGCGCTCAAGCCCGGCGCGCGGCCCATCGCCGAGGCGGCGGACGCCATCGCCTGCCCGGCGGACGGCACCGTCAGCCAGCTCGGCGCCCTGCGCGGCGGCGATCTGTTGCAGGCCAAGGGGCGTTACTATTCGCTGTTCGAGCTGCTTGGCGGCGACGGCCAACTGGCCGCGGAGTTCGCCAACGGCCATTTCGCCACCGTCTATCTGTCGCCGAAGGATTACCACCGGGTGCACATGCCCTTTACCGGCACCCTGCGCGAAACCCGCTACGTGCCGGGCGCGCTGTTTTCAGTGAACCAGACCACCGCCGAAAACGTGCCGCGCCTGTTCGCCCGTAACGAACGGCTGGTCTGCGTGTTCGATACCGAAGTGGGGCCAATGGCGGTGGTACTGGTGGGGGCGATGATCGTGGCCGGCATCGAGACCGTGTTCGCCGGCCAGGTAACCCCGCAACCCCACGCCATCACCCACACCGACTACCGCAACCCGAAGCCCATCACCTTGCAAAAAGGCGACGAACTGGGCCGCTTTATGCTCGGCTCCACCGCCATCGTGATCTTCGCCGAAGGCGCCGCCCGCTTCGATCCCGCTCTGAACGCCACCTGCCCGGTGCGCATGGGGCAGCAGATGGGGACAGTGGGGTGATAGGCATCGCGCTGGACGCTAGACGCTAGACGCCGGACGCTCAACCCCGGCTCTGAAAGCTTTAGCGTGTTTCCTGCAATGCCCTTGCAGAAAAGAACCAAACATCTCAGCGGCGGGTTAAAGCGTCCCGCGTCCGGCGTCCGGCGCCCCCAATAATTCCTCTTGCCGGCCGCCACGAATCGTCCTATAAATCGCCATCCCCGCCGCTGGTTTTTGACGCCTTGAAACTGGTTACCTTCGATCCCTTCCGCACGCTCGGCTTGCCCGGTGTCCGTTACATCAAGCCCGAGCACATGGCGACTCAGCGCGACGAATTGGCCGACGCCGATTGGCTGTTGTTTCCCGCCTATTGGCAACTGCACAGCTTGCACTACGTGCTGCGCCGCCCGATTTTTCCGAGCCTGGCCAGCTATCACCTGGGACACGACAAGGTCGAGATGACCCGTGCCCTGCGCCTGGCCTGCCCGGAACACGTGCCGGACACCGAGATTCTGGGCGCCAATCATCAGGGCATCAGCCAGTTGCTGGACACCTGGCGTTTCCCGTATGTGGCCAAGCGGGTGCGCTCCAGCCAGGGCGAGGGCGTGTTTCTGATCGAGAACCGCCAGCAGTTGCTCGATTACGCCGCCCACACCGAGGTGCTCTACATTCAGAAGTTGCTGCCGATCGTGCGCGATCTGCGCGTGGTGGTGGTCGGCCGGGAAATCGTCGCCGCCTATTGGCGCGAGGGCGAGAGCTTCCACAATAACGTGGCGCGCGGCGCCCGCGTGCGCACCGATCTGCCGGTGCCGGAGGCGGCGGTGGAGATGGTGCGCGCCCTGGCGGCGCGGCTGGGCATCGACCACGCCGGCTTCGACGTGGCCTGGGTGGACAACTACCCGTATCTACTGGAATTCAACCGGCTGTTCGGCAACCGTGGCATTCCTGATCTGCCGCAGCGCATCGGCCACGCCATGCGCGCCTACCTGCTCGGCGAGGACGTTCCCTCCTCACCGTTGTCGCCGTCACCGTTGTCGCCCTCGCCGGTTTCCCCTTCACCGCTGTCGCCGGCGCCCATCACCCGCTCCGCCTGAGTGCGCAGCAGCGTTTGGTAGCGGTGCGCCAGCTGCTCCACTGGCTGCAGGCGCACCTGGCGCTCGCCGGACGCCACCACCAGGGCCCGCTCGCTCTGGTAGAGCGCTTTCACATCGAGCTCGGCGCGGGTCAGTTCGGTGTCCGGCACGTGCAGCCGGCCGGGCACCCCGGCCACGCACAAGGCCCAGCTTTCGGTGTCGTCGAACTGGCTACTGATCAACGCTTTGAATTCCAGCGCCGGCGCCCGGTTGGACTTGCGCCTCGGGCCCTGTAAACGGGCCACCCTGAGGAACAGAAGCCCGGCACACAGCGCCGAAAAGGCGCTTGCCGACAACGGCTCGGCGCTGAAACGAACGCGCGCGCGGCCGCCCACCTGGGCCACCACTTCACCGCCGTACAAGGTCGCCACCTGGCTCAGCAGATCGCGGTAATCGGCGAGCAGCGCCTGCAGCGCGCCGCGCGTATAACGTTGCTCGAAATGGTCGAAGTTGACCACGCTGAGGCGCAATTCGGTGACCGGTGCCGGCGGCGCCACCGGCGCCTCCGCGACACGACGGAACGCCGGGGCCGCGGCCTCCTCGCCGGCCGGCACCGCCGGCGCTGGCGGCGCGCGTTGCAAACGGCGCCGGATCAACTCGGCGGCCACCCGCAGCAGCAACAGCCCGACCACCACCAGCAAAAACCCGGCTTCCAGATGTTGGCGGGGCTTCAGTGGCGCCGGCGCCGCCAGCACCACCGAGCCGGCCAGCTCGCCGTCGGGCAGGGCCACCGGCACTTCCACGCTCACCAGCCCGGGCTCCGGCTCACTGCCGGTCACCGTCTCGCGGGCGGTATTGAGAAAACGCACCGAGGCCACCGGCGCCATCGCCTGAGTCTCGCGGGCGATCACGTTCAACCCGATGAGATCGTCGCTGGCCAGCGATTCGGTGGCGCGCAGCGCGGTCTGATGGGCCAGCGCCTGCAACTGCTCGCGCTGCTGTGCCTCAAGACGGCTGGAAAAGTGCTCGAGAAAATAGACACCCACCACCAACGCCATCAGCAACATCAGCGCCAACTCGATCAGCAGACGCTTTTCCCGCCGACACCGTTCGCCGCTAAAATAACCCAGCCATTGTTGCCAGACAGACATGCCGGAAAATCCTTGTTCCACGAAGTGGCGGCAGTATAACCCGCGCCGCGCCGGGCGTACCGGCGATTGCGCACGGGAGTATCGATTGCCGGTTTTCTGCTACTCTATGGCCCGCGCAGCCCGCCGCAGCAACAGACTTTCAGGAGCTCCACCCGTGCGAGAGATCACTCTGATCCAGGTATCCGGTAGCGACCGGCCCGGCCTGACCGCGGCCTTTACGCGGATTCTTGCCCGCTACCATTTGAACATTCTCGATATCGGTCAGGCGGTGATCCACGACACGCTGTCGCTGGGCATTCTGGTGGAGGTGCCGCCGGCGGCGCAGGCCTCGTCGCTGCTCAAGGACCTGCTGTTCGAAGCCCACAAACGCAACATTTCGGTGCGCTTCCGGCCGATCGACGAGGACCGTTACGAAGAGTGGGTGTCCGGCCAGGGCAAGGACCGCCACATTATTACCCTGCTGTCACGCAAGATCACCGCGGAGCAACTCTCCGACGTCACCACCGTGGTCGCCGAAAACAACCTTAACATCGATTCCATCACGCGCCTCTCCGGCCGCGTGCACCTGGAAGGCGAGAGCGACGGCAATACCGACACCCGTGCCTGCGTGGAAATCTCGGTGCGCGGCGCGCCCAAGGATTCCGCCGCCATGCGCGCCGCGTTTCTGGGCATCGCCAACGAACGCAATCTGGACATCGCCTTCCAGCGCGACAGCGCCTTTCGCCGCAATCGGCGGCTGGTGGTGTTCGATATGGACTCCACCCTGATCCGTTCGGAGGTGATCGACGAGCTGGCCACCGAAGCCGGCGTCGGCGAAGAGGTAATCAAAATCACCGAGCGGGCGATGCGCGGCGAGCTCGATTTCAACGAGAGCTTTCGCGCCCGCGTGGCGCTGCTCAAGGGCCTCGACGAAGGCGCTCTGGAACGGGTGCGTCAGCGCATTGAACTGACCGAGGGCGCCGAGCGCCTGATCACCACCCTGAAAGCCCTGGGCTACCGCACCGCCATTCTCTCCGGCGGCTTCACCTGGTTCGGCCACTGGCTGCAATCGCTGCTGAGCATTGATTATGTGTTCGCCAACGAGCTGGAGATCCGCGACGGCAAGGTCACCGGCGAGGTCGCCGGCACCATCGTCAACGGCGAGCGCAAAGCGGAATTGATGCGCGAGATCGCGCACCGCGAGGGCATCAATCTGGAGCAAGTGATCGCCGTCGGCGACGGCGCCAACGACCTGCCCATGCTCGGCGCCGCCGGCCTCGGCATCGCTTTCCGCGCCAAACCCCTGGTCAAGGAAAACGCCGAACACTCGATCTCCACCCTGGGCCTGGACGGCATTCTTTATCTGGTCGGCGTACGCGACAAGGATCAGGCGGAATTGCTTAAATAAAGCGGCGCCACCACAACGCGGCATGATGAACACAAGGCTGCCGCGCTGTCGGCTGAACGGCAGTTAAAAGTTAAAAGTTAAAACGCGGACCAGGGCCAACTTGGCGGCGAATCCGTGCCCGCGTTTCAGGGAAGGTCACCGCCACATCCTTGCCCCGTGTATCCCGCCCCCCCCCC
>NZ_NMQZ01000017.1 GCF_002864685.1 Alloalcanivorax mobilis | reverse complement strand
GGCCAGCGCGCCTGCTGGGCGCGCGCCAGCGGCGCGGTGGCGCAACCCAGCTCCAGGGCGCGCGGGTCCGCCAGCGTCGCCGGCGCCATTTCCAGCAGGGTGCGCGCGCACGCCAGTTGCAGGCCGGCGTGTGCGTCGTAGCTGCGAGCGGCGCGCCCGAAGCGTTCGCCCACCGCCCGCTTATTCACCCAGGAAGCGGTGTTGGCGATGGAAGTCATACACGGCTCGGGTAAAGGTGTCGGGGGCGGACAGGAACGGCACGTGGGCGACCTGCTCGATCAGCGCGGTGTCGCCCTGACCGTTCAGCAACGGTTCAATGGCGGCCATCGCCGCCGCCGGCACGATGTTGTCACGCTCGCCGAAGATCATTCGCAACGGCATCGCCAGCCTCGCCAGCTCGCCGCGCAGATCAGTGTCGCGCAGAATCGCCAGGCCCTCGCGCAGGGCGCGGTGAGCCGGCAGCCCGCAAAAATAAAGAATCTCTTTCAGCCGCGCCACGTCCTGGCGCATGCTCTCGGCGCCCTTGCAGTTGAGCGCCAGAAAGCGCACCAGCGTGCCTTCGTAATCCTCCTGGCACATTTGCTCGAAGGCCTCGAAGATTGCCGGCTTCATTGCCGCCGGCCAATCGTCGCTGGCGGTAAAGCGCGGCGTGGTCGCCACCGTGATCACCGATTGCACCCTTTGCGGCTGATCCAGCGCCAATCGCAACGCCACCAGCCCGCCCAGGGACCAGCCCAAAAGATGGGCCTTTTCCGGCATCACCGCCGCCACCTGTTCGGCCAGAAACGCCAGGGTGTAGTCGTCGTTGGGCAACGGGCTCTGCCCCATGCCCGGCAAATCCACCACCGTCACCCGAAACCGTTCCAGCAACGCCGGCACGATGTCGTCGAACACAATCGCATGCAGCCCCCACCCGTGCAGCAACACGATGTCGCCGGCGTCTTTATCGGCCACGCCGGTGGCGCGGTAGGTGTTGTGGAAGGGCACAAGACGCCGGACGCCAGACGCTGGACGCTGGACGCTGAACGCCAGGTCCAAACCCTTGGCTGGTGGCGTTGCGGCTGTACCATCTTGGCTTTGCATAGCTTCAAACTCTGACATTTGCGTAAATCTGTTGGACGCTAGACGCTAGACGCTAGACGCCGGACGCCGGACGCCGGACGCCGGACGCTAAATCAAAACCCGGCGCTGAAACGTTTACATGTTTCCTGGCAGGATGGTCCGTACCGACAGGCAACACGTCACACCGATCCGGTTACGGGTTTAGCGTCCGGCGTCTAGCGTCTAGCGTCTAGCGTCTAGCGTCCGGCGCCCTCCAGGGCGCCCAACAACCGATCCACATCCGCCTCCTCATGGGCCGCCGACAACGTCACCCGCAACCGCGCCTGGCCGTCGGGGACCGTCGGTGGGCGGATGGCGGTGACCAGAATGCCTTGCTGGGCGAGCGATTGGCTGAGGGCCAGGGCGGCGGCGTCGTCGCCAATCAGCAAGGGTTGGATCGGCGTGTCCGAGTCCATCAGGCCATAGCCCAGCTCGGCGGCGCCGCGCCGGAAGCGCGCGATCAGCGCGCTCAGGTGTTCCCGGCGCCAGTGTTCCGCCCGTGCCTTGCGCAGGCTGACCAGGCTGGCGGCGGCGACGGCGGCGGGCATGGCGGTGGTGTAGATGTAGGTGCGGGCGAATTGTATCAGTGTTTCGATCAGGTCCTCGGAGCCGGCGACAAAGGCGCCGGCGGTGCCCAGGGCCTTGCCCAGGGTGCCCATGTACACCGGCAGCCGCCCGTTCACCTGGTGGGCAAAGGCGGTGCCCCGGCCTTGGTGGTCGAGCACGCCCAGGCCGTGGGCGTCGTCCACCATCAGCCAAGCGTCGCTGGCCTCGCAGGCGTCCAGGTAGGCGGCCAGCGGCGCCTGGTCGCCGTCCATGCTGAACACGCCGTCGCTGACCACCAGCTTGCGCGGCGCCTCGGCGCGCGCCAGTTGCGCGGCCAGGGCGGCGGCGTCGTTGTGGGCGAAGCGGCGGGAGCGAGCACCACTGAGCAGGCCGGCGTCGAGCAGGGAGGCGTGATTAAGACGATCCTGGAACACCGCATCGCCTTTGCCCACCAGGGCGGTGATGGCGCCCAGGTTGGCCATGTAGCCGGTGGAAAACAGCAGCGCGCGCGCCCGGCCAGTGTGCTCGGCGAGCGCCTCTTCCAGCGCCTGGTGGGGGCGCTGGTGGCCGCACACCAAGTGCGAGGCGCCGCTGCCCACGCCCCATTGGTTGGCGGCGTCGCGGAAGGCGGCCACCACCTGGGCGTCGTTGGCCAGGCCCAGATAGTCATTGGAGCAGAAGTTCAGGCAGACACGGCCACCCACCTCGGCCACCCGGCCGCTGGGGGCGTCCATCAACGCCGGCTGGCGATAGCGGTGTCGGGCGCGCCGTTCATCCAGGCGCGCTTTAAGATCGAAACCCAAGGGGTGGCTCCGCTCGGCTCAGGCGTCCGCCGCTTGCTGGGCGGGGCGGCCGGTGTCCTTATCCAACACGTGCTTGGCGCCGCGTTTGTTAGGGCCGCTGTACGCCAGGGCGTCGTGGAACAGGCCACTGTTGTGCGCCTCTTCCTCGGCCACCTGGCTGCGCAATGCCTCTTCATGGGCTTCGTCGGAGGCTTCGTGGCGCGGGTCCAGCGGGTGAATGCCGAGCCGTTCGAACAGGCGGCGGTCGTGGTTCGCTTCCGGGTTGTCGGTGGTCAGCAGCCGCTCGCCGTAGAAGATCGAGTTGGCGCCGGCCAGGAAGCACAGGGCCTGCGCCTCGTCGTTCATTTCCTGGCGGCCGGCGGACAAGCGCACATAGGACTCGGGCATCAGAATGCGCGCCACCGCCACGGTGCGCACGAACTCGAACGGGTCCAGATCGTCCACGTCGGCCAGCGGCGTGCCCTCGATCTTGACCAGCATATTGATCGGCACCGATTCCGGATGGTGCGGCAGGTTGGCGAGCTGCTGCAGCAGGCCGACGCGGTCGTCACGGCCTTCGCCCATGCCGACGATGCCGCCGCAGCACACTTTCATGCCGGCGTCGCGCACATGGGCCAGGGTGTTGAGGCGGTCACCGTAGGTGCGGGTGGTGATCACCTTGCCGTAGTACTCCGGCGAGGTGTCCAGATTGTGGTTGTAGTAATCCAGGCCGGCGTCGGCCAGATCCTTCGCCTGCTGCTCGTCCAGCATGCCCAGGGTCATGCAGGTTTCCATGCCCAGGGATTTCACCTGACGCACCATGTCCAGCACATAGGGCATGTCCTTGGCGCGCGGGCTGCGCCAGGCGGCGCCCATACAGAACCGCGACGCGCCCTTGTCGCGGGCGGCGCGGGCCTCTTCCAGCACGCGTGCCACTTCCAGCAGCTTCTCTTTTTCCAGCTCGGTGTTGTAGTGGCCGGACTGCGAACAGTATTTGCAGTCTTCCGGGCAGGCGCCGGTCTTGATCGACAGCAGCGTGCTCACCTGCACCGCGTTCGCATCAAAGCTCTGCCGGTGCACGCCGGCGGCGCGGAACAGCAGATCGTTGAACGGCAAGGCGAACAGCGCTTCGATCTCACCGCGATGCCAGTCATGGCGTACGTGGATGGAAGCGGATGTCGTCTGGGACGTGGCGGCGGCTGCGGTCATCATGTCTCTCCCGAATGGTAAGCGAACAGACTAGCAGCCCGCCTTTCCCTGTCAACTTGAAAGCGTTTCAAAGGTTAACATTTGGATGTTTTTTAACCTCAATCCGTTTCGCAGCCAGGCGCCCTGCACCCTGTGCGCCCGCTCCGGCGGCGGCCTGTGCACCCTGTGTCGCGCCCATTTGCAGGCGAGTCTGACCCTGGAAAAGCCGCTGTGCCGCTGTGGCCTGCCGACCCCAGGGGTAGCGGCGGCCAGCCTGTGCGGTCGCTGCCTGCGCCGCCCACCGCCGTTCTCCGCCACCTACAGCCAATGGCGTTACGATTTTCCGGTGGACCGGCTGATCAATGCCTACAAACACCGCGGGCGTCTGCATCTGGAGCGGGCCCTGCTGAGCCTCGCCGAGCCGGCGCCGGGCCCGTGGCCAGAGGCCGACCTGGTGTGCCCGCTGCCCGCTCACTGGCGGCGGCGCCTCTGGCGCGGCTTCGACCAGGCCGAACGGTTCGCCCGCCATCTCGGCCAGAGCTGGCGCCAGCCGGTCGTCCCGTTGCTGCGACGGCGCCATGCCAGCCAACATCAGCAGGGGCTCAGCCAGACGCAGCGCCAGCGCAATCTGCGCGACGCCTTCATCGCCGACCCGCGCGCCCACGGTCAACGGGTTCTCCTGATCGACGACGTCATGACCAGCGGCGGCTCCGCCCGCGCCGCCAGCCACGCCCTGCTCAACGCCGGCGCGCTGGAGGTGCGGGTGTGGGTGCTGGCGAGGACGTTGCAGGGGCGGGTTTGAGCCACAAGCTGCAAGCTGCAAGCCACACGGATCGCGGCGCCTGGTAGCTTGTGGCTTGTGGCTTGTGGCTTGTGGCTTGTGGCTTGTGGCTTGTGGCTCATTTTCGACACGGAGCACGGCTTCACCGACGGCACGGCCTACGCTATTCCCTCCATCCTGGCCCCCAGCGCACCCCGTCCGTCATAATGCCGGCTCCTCTTTGCCCGCCACCGGACCGCGCCATGAAGATTCACATCGCCCAGGGCCACAATCCGCCGCACAACGTCAACGGCATCACCGTGGTGATCGATGTGATCCGCGCGTTCACCACCAGCCACGAGGCGTTTCTGGGCGGCTTGAGCCATATTTTTCCGGTGTCGTCGTCGGAGGACGCCTTTGAACTGCGCAAGCAATACCCGGACGCGTTGCTGGTGGGCGAGGTGCAGGCGCTGCCCATCGACGGTTTCGACCTGGGCAACTCGCCCTGGGAGATCCGCCACACCGATCTGCGTGGCCGCCATATCATCATGCGCACCACCAACGGTGTGGCGGCCACGTTGCGTGCTCGCGACAGCGCCCAGGTGCTGGTGGCGAGCCTGGTCAACGCGCGCGCCACCGCCCGCTATTTGCAGGCGCAAGCACCGGACACGGTGGTGCTGGTGGCGTCCCACCCCACCGGCGATGAAGACGTGGCCTGCGCCGAGTACATCCGCGCCCTGCTCGGCGGCGAGGGCATCGACCTGCAACAGGCTCAGCAACGCACCCGCAACGCTTTCGCCGCCCGCAAATTTCTGGATGGCAGCCACCCCCGCCTGCGTCCACAGGACATCGACATGGCCAGCCAGGACGGCGGCGACGACGCCCTGGTCATGGGCGTCACCTTCGAGCCCCTGCCCTGCATTCGGGTGGTGGAGACGTCCAGCGCCTGACGTCGGCGCCTGACGCCATGCGCCGTCCACTTGCCATTCGCCGCCTCGGCGCGTCGGCAGGCTCCCCGTGACCAAACTCGTCACTGCATCATCGGTTTGCATCAATGACGCTCCCGAAGTGTCCTGGTAGCGTCGTGCTATCCGGCAACTATCAGGAACGCATTCACCATGATCGAATGGAACGAACAGCAACAGATGATCCAGAAGATGGTCCGCGACTTCGTCAGCAAGGAAGTGGTGCCGAATCTGGATGACATCGAATACAACGGCGTGCCGCCTTACGACATCCTGCGCAAGATGATCAAAACGTTCGGCATGGACGTGATGGCCAAGGAACGCTTCGACAAACAGATCGCCCGCGAGAAAGCCGCCGGCGCCGACGGCGCCACCGACGCATCGTCGAAAAAAAGCGGCGGCTCCAGTGAGCAAGCGGCGATGACCATGATCCCGATCATCGAATTGTGCCGCCACGCCCAGGGGCTGGTGACCGCCATGGGGGTGTCCATGGGCCTCGCCGGCGGCGCGGTGATGGGCAAGGGCACCCTGGAGCAGAAGGAGCGTTGGGCGCTGCCTTTGTTGACCCTGGAAAAAGTCGGCGCCTGGGCGATTTCCGAGCCCAATTCCGGCTCCGACGCCTTCGGCCAGATGAAAACCGTGGCCCGTCGTGATGGCCAGGGCGGTTACCTCATTAACGGCAGCAAAACCTGGATCACCAATGGCCCCTACGCCGACACCATTATTCTGATCTGCAAACTGGACGAAGAGGGCGTGGAACCTCGCGACCGGAAAATCGTGTCGTTCATTCTCGACCGTGGCATGCCCGGGCTGGAGCAGTCCAAACCGTTCAAGAAGATGGGCATTGGCTCATCGCCCACCGGCGAACTGTTTCTCAGTGACGTGAAAGCCGGCCCGGAGCGCCTGCTCGGCGGCAGCGAGACCGCCTACGGCCGCTCCGGCGCCAAAGCCACCTTTATGCAAGAGCGCGCGGGCGTCGCCGCCATGGCCCTGGGCATGGTGGAACGCGCCCTGGAACTGTCGGTGGGCTACGCCCGTGACCGCCAGCAATTCGGCCGGCCAATCGGTGACAATCAGCTTATTCAGTTGAAGCTGGCGAAGATGGAAGTGGCGCGCGCCAATCTACAGAACATGGTGTTCCGCTACATCGAGCTGACCGGCGCCGGCAAACAGATGACCCTGGCGGAAGCCTCGGCGATGAAACTGTACGCCGCCCAGGCCGCCATGGAAGTGGCCACCGAAGCGGTGCAGGTGCACGGCGGCTACGGCTACATGCGCGAATCCCGGGTCGAGCAATTGATGCGCGACGCCAAGATCCTGCAAATCTACGCCGGCACCGACGAAATGCAGGTGATCGCAATCGCCCGGGATTTGATCGGACGGGGCTGATGCTGGACGCTGGATGCCGGACGCCGGACGCCGGACGCTAAACCCGTAACCGGACCGGTGTGACGTGTTTCCTGTCAGTGGTTGACTATCCTGGCAGGAAACACAAAAACGCTTCAGGCCGGGTTTTGACTTAGCGTCCGGCGTCCGGCGTCCGGCGTCCAGCGCCCCTTGCCTGCAACACCCGCCGGGTCCTACCGTGTCAGTCACAGGTTCGATAACTCAAAAGGAGGTGCCCCATGGCATTGCAAGAACAGCGCTGCGAAGCGTGCCAGGCCGATGCGCCACGCATCGGCGAGCAGGAAGCCCAGGAGCTGCAACAGGAAATTCCGGATTGGAAGCAGATCGAGGAAGACGGCGAGGAGCGCCTGCAACGCCCGTTTACCTTCAAGAACTTCGCCGAGGCGCTGGCGTTCACCAACCGGGTCGGCGAGCTGGCCGAGCAGCAGGGCCATCACCCGGCGCTGCTCACCGAGTACGGCAAGGTCACCGTCACCTGGTGGACGCACAAGATCGGCGGCCTGCATCGCAATGACTTTATCTGCGCCGCCAAGACTGACCAAATCTTCCAGGAGCCGGTTAACCGCGCCTGAACCGCACCGGGGTAGACTCGAGCGTTCCAGCCACCCCAGGAGCGCACCATGACGCTGAGCGAACAACAACAGGCCGCCATCAAGGCGGCCGCCGATAACAGCTTTCCCTTCGTGGCACGCTGCGGCGTACAGACCCTGGAGGTCGCCCGCGGTTACTGCAAAATGAAGATGCCTCTGGCCGCCAACCTCAACCACGTCGGCATCATGTACGCGGGCGCGCTCTACACCCTGGCGGAACTGCCCGGCGGTGTGATCTATCTGAGCTCCTTCGACACCGCGCGCTTCTATCCGATCGTCAAGGACATGCGGATCCGCTTTCGACGCCCGGCCACCACCGACGCCACCGTGGAGGTGCGTATCAGCGAAGCGGATATTGAGCGCATCGAAGCCACCGCGCTGGCGCACGGCAAATGCGATTTCGAGTGGGATTGCCAGATCAAGGACGATCAGGGCGAGGTGGTCGCGCTCACCCACAACGTTTATCAGTTACGAAAAATCGGCGCCTGAGTCGCTTTATTTATTTTTTCGCAATTCAGGGTTGACGTTTTTTGCGCGTCAGAGCTAATCTAAACCTACGCCGGCAGCAACGTTCCTGCCTGTCGGTGAGATGATTGTCCGTTGGGGTCTTCGGATTCGCTCGGGCAAGCATCGGCACCCACTGCGCGGCCTTCGGGCCGCGCTTTTAATTGCTCCGCACTCTGAATTACCGCCATCGGCGCCCCTGGCATGTGGCGCGCCCCGCCGCCGACCGGCTCGGCGAATCAGGCGCCGCCCAACTCCACCACCGCTTCAATAAAGACACGGGCGTGCTCCGGGTCCACCTGCGGCGTAATACCGTGGCCAAGATTGAAAATATGGCCGGGGTGAGCGCCGAAATCGTCCAGAATCCGCTTCACCTCGGCGCGAATCGCCGCCGGTTCCGCGTACAGCACCGCCGGGTCCATGTTGCCCTGCAACGCCACCCGGTCGCCCACCCGCCGGCGCGCCTCGCCGATGTTGATGGTCCAGTCCAGCCCCAACGCATCGCAGCCGCTGTCGGCCATGGATTCCAGCCACAGGCCGCCGTTCTTGGTGAACAGGATCACCGGCACCTTGCGGCCGTCGTGGTCGCGGATCAGGCCATCCACGATCTGCTTCATATAGCGCAGGGAAAACGCCTGGTACGCCTCGGCGGAGAGCGCCCCGCCCCAGGTGTCGAAAATCTGCACCACCTGGGCGCCATGGCGGATCTGGGCGTTCAGATAATCGGTGACCGAGCGGGCCAGCTTATCCAGTAACGCATGGGCCAGTTCAGGCTGGCTGTAGACCATGCCCTTGAGGTGGCGGAAATCCTTGCTCGGGCCGCCTTCCACCATATAGGTGGCGAGCGTCCACGGGCTGCCGGAAAAGCCGATCAGCGGCACCCGCCCATTCAGCTCACGGCGAATGGTGGCCACCGCGCGCATCACATAATCCAGATCGGTTTCCGCGTTCAGCTCCGGCAGGGCCGCGATGTCCTCGGCGGTGCGCACGGCATGGCGGAATTTCGGCCCTTCGCCGGTCTCGAAATACAAGCCCAACCCCATGGCGTCGGGAATGGTGAGAATGTCCGAGAACAGAATCGCCGCGTCCAGAGGGTAACGCGCCAGCGGTTGCAGCGTGACCTCGCAGGCCAGCTCCGCGTTGCGGCACAGATCCATGAACGACCCCGCCTTCTCCCGGCTGGCCCGGTACTCCGGCAAATACCGACCCGCCTGGCGCATCATCCAGATCGGGGTACGATCCACCGGCTCACGGGCCAGGGCTTTCAGAAAGCGGTCGTTCTTTAGCGGAGCATTGGACATGGGCATTCCTGATTTCTGGCCGGACGCCCGACGCCTGACGCCGGACGCTCCAACCCGTCTCTTATGGCATTGCGGCTCCGCAAAGAACCTCTGCGGAGCCGCAACCCTTTGGGCACTGTTTGTTGTAAAGCGTCGGGCGTCAAGCGTCCGGCGTCAGGCGTTCTCAAACATCCAAATAGTCGAGAATACCCTTAGCGGCCTCGCGCCCTTCCCAGATGGCGGTCACCACCAGGTCGGAGCCGCGCACCATGTCGCCGCCGGCGAAGATCTTCTCGTTGCTGGTCTGGAACGGGAAGGCCTGTTTTTCCACGGCGGTGACGCGGCCGGACTCGTCGGTAACCACGCTGTTGCCGTCGAACCAGTCGGCCGGGCTGGGGCGGAAGCCGAACGCGATGATGACCGCGTCGGCGGGCAGCACTTCCTCGCTGCCGGGAATCGGCTCGGGGCGGCTGCGGCCGTTGTTGTCCGGTTCGCCGAGTTTGGTTTCCACCACTTTCACGCCGACCACCTTGCCGTTCTCGCCGACCACTTCGATGGGCTGGCGGTTGAACAGGAACTCCACGCCTTCTTCCTTGGCGTTGGCCACTTCGCGACGGGAGCCGGGCATGTTCTCTTCGTCGCGGCGGTAGGCGCACACCACGCTGTCGGCGCGCTGGCGAATCGAGGTGCGGTTGCAGTCCATGGCGGTGTCACCACCACCGAGCACCACCACCCGCTTGCCGCTGACATCAATGAAGTCGGCCGGGTCTTTCTCGAAGCCCAGGTTGCGGTTGGCATTGGCGACCAGAAACGGCAGCGCTTCGTGCACGCCGTCCAGGTCCTCGCCGGGGAAGCCACCTTTCATGTAGGTGTAGGTGCCCATGCCCATGAACACCGCGTCGAATTCTTCCAGCAGTTCGTCGATGGTGATGTCGGTGCCAATCTCGGTGTTGAGGCGGAATTCGATGCCCATGCCTTCGAACACTTCCCGGCGCTTGGTCATCACCGGTTTTTCCAGCTTGAATTCGGGGATGCCAAAGGTCAGCAGGCCGCCGATTTCCGGATAACGATCAAACACCACCGGCTTGACGCCGTTGCGCACCAGTACGTCGGCGCAGCCAATGCCCGCCGGGCCGGCGCCGATCACGGCGACTTTTTTGTCGGTCCACACCACCTTGGACATGTCCGGCCGCCAGCCCATCGCCAGGGCGGTGTCGGCGATGTACTTCTCGGTGGCGCCGATGGTGACCGCGCCAAAGCCGTCGTTGAGCGTGCACGCGCCTTCGCAGAGGCGATCCTGCGGGCACACCCGGCCGCACACTTCCGGCAGCGAGTTGGTCTGGTGCGCCAGCTCCACGGCTTCCATCAGGTTGCCTTCGCTGATCAGCTTCAACCAGTTGGGAATGTAGTTGTGCACCGGGCACTTCCATTCGCAATAGGGGTTGCCGCAATGCAGACAGCGATGCGCCTGGTGCTCCACTTCCCGGGTTTCATACGGGTAGTAGATCTCTTCGTACTTATGCTTGCGCTGCTCGATCTCCTTCTTGGTGGGGTCCACCCGCGGCACATCGAGAAACTGGAAATGATTGTTCAGACGTTCAGCCATGTTCTTCCTCGTTATGCCGGGTTAGCGCGCATGCTCTTGAGCAGGTCTTCCAGGCTCGCCGCCTTGGGTTTGACCAGCCAGAACCTGCGGCTGATGGCATCGAAATTGTCCAGGATGTGCTGGCCCCATTCGCTGCCGGTTTCGTCCACGAACTCATGAATCACATGACGCAGGTGACTGCGGTGGGATTCGGTGGACTCCGAGCTGATCCGGTGCAGCTCGATCAGTTCCGGGTTCACGCGGTCGAAGAAGTCGTTGTCTTCGTCGAGCACGTAGGCGAAACCACCGGTCATGCCGGCCCCGAAGTTGTGGCCGGTGCGGCCCAGTACCGTGACGCAACCGCCGGTCATGTATTCGCAGCAGTGATCACCGGCGCCTTCCACCACCGCATTGGCGCCGGAGTTGCGCACACCGAAACGCTCACCCGCAGTGCCCGAGGCGAACAGCTTGCCGCCGGTGGCGCCGTACAGGCAGGTGTTGCCGACGATGGCGGTGTCCTGGGTCTTGAACGGGCTGCCCTTGGGCGGCCGGATCACCAGCTTGCCGCCGGCCATGCCTTTGCCCACATAGTCATTGGCGTCGCCTTCCAGGTACATGTGCAGCCCGCCGGCGTTGAACACGCCGAAGCTTTGCCCGGCGGTGCCGGTGAAGCGCACCCGGATCGGCGCGCTGTCCATGCCCAGGTTGCCATGGTGGCGGGCAATCTGCCCGGACACGGTGGCGCCCACGGAGCGGTCGCAGTTGGTGATGGTGTAGTGGAACGAGCCCCCGGAGCGGCTTTCCACGGCGGTCTGCATTTCCTCGACCATTTTGGCGTTGAGCAAGCCCTTATCGAACGGCTCGTTGCGCGCCACCTGGCAATGGGTCGGCTTGTCCGCCGGAATGTGATCGTTGCGCAGCATCGGCGTCAGATCCAAACGCTTCTGCTTGTCGGTGCTGCCTTCGATGCGCTCCAGCAGATCGGTGCGGCCGATCAATTCCGCCAGGCTGTTGACGCCCAACGCCGCCAGCAGCTCACGCACTTCACGGGCCACGAAGGTGAAGTAATTGATCAGCATTTCCGGGGCACCGATAAAGTGCTCCTGACGCAGATCCTCACGCTGGGTGGCGACGCCGGTGGCGCAGTTGTTCAGGTGGCAGATGCGCAGGTACTTACAACCCAGCACGATCATCGGCACGGTGCCAAAGCCGAACGACTCGGCGCCGAGAATGGCCGCCTTGATCACATCCAGGCCGGTCTTCAGGCCGCCGTCGGTCTGCAGGCGGATCTTGTCGCGCAGGTCGTTGGCGCGCAGCGCCTGATGCGCCTCGGACAGCCCCAATTCCCAGGGCGAGCCGGCGTAGCGGATCGAGGTCAGCGGGCTGGCGGCGGTGCCACCGTCGTAGCCGGAAATGGTGATCAGGTCGGCGTAGGCCTTGGCCACGCCGGAGGCCACCGTGCCAACGCCGGGCTCGGACACCAGCTTCACCGACACCAGCGCTTCCGGATTGACCTGCTTGAGGTCAAAGATCAGCTGCGCCAGATCCTCGATGGAATAGATGTCGTGGTGCGGCGGCGGTGAAATCAGAGTGACACCGGGCACCGAGTGACGCAGCCGCGCGATCAGCGCATTGACCTTGCCACCGGGCAACTGACCGCCCTCGCCGGGCTTGGCGCCCTGGGCGATCTTGATCTGCAGCACTTCCGCGTTGACCAGATAATGCGGGGTCACGCCGAAACGGCCGGAGGCGATCTGCTTGATCTTGGAGACCCGCTCGGTCCCGAAACGGGCCGGGTCTTCACCGCCCTCGCCGGAGTTGGAGCGGCCACCGAGCCGGTTCATGGCGGTGGCGATGGCCTCGTGGGCTTCCGGGCTGAGCGCGCCCAGGGACATGCCAGCGGAATCAAAACGCGGCAGGATATCCTCGATCGGCTCCACCTGATCCAGCTCGATGGCGCTGACGTCGTCGCGCAGCTTCAGCAGGTCGCGCAGGGTCGCCACCGGGCGGTCGTTGACCAGCGAGGCGAACTCTTTGTAGGCCTGGTAATCGCCATTCTGGGTGGCGCGGTGAATGGCGTGCACCACGTCCGGGTTGAAGGCGTGGTATTCCTTGCCGTGGATGTACTTCAGCACGCCGCCAGGATCGATCGGCTTGCGTTGTTTCCAGGCGTCGGCGGCAATCGCTTTCTGATCGTTTTCGAAGTCTTCGAAATTGGCGCCTTCGATGCGGCTTTGCACACCGTTGAAGCACTGGTCGACCACTTCACTGGCGATGCCGATGGCCTCGAAAAGCTGAGCGCCACGGTAAGAGGTGATGGTGGAAATCCCCATTTTCGAGAGGATTTTCATCAGCCCCTTGTTGACGCCCTTGCGGAAATTCTTCTGCAGCTCCACCGCGTCGCCGATCAGCTCGCCGCTCTTGACCATGTCGGAAATCACGTCATAGGCCAGGTAGGGGTAAACGGCGGTGGCGCCGAACCCGAACAGCACCGCGAAGTGATGGGAATCGCGCGCCGTGGCGGTCTCGACAATAATGTTGGCGTCGCTGCGCAGGCCACGGGCGGTGAGGTGGTGATGCACCGCGCCACAGGCCATCAGGGCGTGAATCGTCAGGGTGTCCTGGGCGATGCCGTGGTCGGAGAGCACCAGGATCACCTTGCCATCGCGTACCGCCTGCTCGGCGTTTTCGCACAGGGCGGTGACCGCCTGCTTGAGGCCCTGCTCGGCGCCGTAATGCAGGCTGAGCCGTTCGAACCCGTAGCCGGGGCGATCAATCTTGAGCAGATTGGTGAACTTGGAATGCGACAGCACCGGCGTGGACAGAATCGCCCGGTCGGCGTGGTCGGCGGTTTCCTCGAACACATTGCGCTCGGCGCCGACACAGGTTTCCAGGCTCATTACGATCGCTTCGCGCAGCGGATCGATGGGCGGGTTGGTGACCTGAGCGAACTGCTGGCGGAAGAAATCGTAAAGCGGCCGCTCACGCTGGCTGAGCACCGCCATCGGCGTGTCGTCGCCCATCGAGCCGGTGGCTTCCTGGCCGGATTCCGCCAGCGGACGCAGCACCTGGTCGCGCTCTTCGAAACTGATCTGGAAGAACTTCTGATAGCTGAGCAGATCCTGCGGATCGATGTCGTCGGTGCGCTCGACCTCATGGTCGTAGTTGGCTTCGATGCGCAAGGCGTTTTCTTTCAGCCACTGACGATAGGGGTGACGCACCTTGAGGCGATTGTCGATGTCGCTGGTTTGCAGCAACTCGCCCTTGTCGATGTCCACCGCCAGAATCTGACCGGGCCCGACCCGGCCCTTGGCGACCACGTCTTCCGGCTGATAGCTGTACACGCCGATTTCCGAGGACAGCGTAATAAAGCCATTCTTGGTGATCACCCAGCGGGCCGGCCGCAGGCCGTTGCGATCCAGCATGCAGACCGCATAGCGGCCGTCGGTCATGACCAGGCCGGCGGGGCCGTCCCACGGCTCCATGTGCATGGAGTTGTATTCGTAGAAGGCGCGCAGGTCGGCGTCCATGGTTTCCACGTTCTGCCAGGCCGGCGGCACCATCATGCGCACCGCGCGGAACAGATCCATGTCACCGGCGAGCAACACCTCCAGCATGTTGTCCATGCTCGATGAGTCGGAGCCCTTGCGGTTGACCAGCGGGCTGAGGTCTTCCAGGTTCGGCAGCAGCTCGTTGTCGAACTTGTTCTGCCGCGCCACCGACCAGTTGCGGTTGCCCTGAATGGTGTTGATCTCGCCGTTGGGGGCAAGAAAACGGAACGGCTGGGCCAGCGGCCACTGCGGCGAGGTGTTGGTGGAGAAGCGCTGGTGGAAGACCACGATGCTGGTTTCCATCGCCTCGTCGCCCAGATCCGGGAAGAACGCCGGCAGATCCACCGGCATCATCAGCCCTTTGTAGGACACCGTGGACGCGGACAACGAGCAGACATAGAAGTAGCCGTCCTCGTCGATGCGCTTCTCCGCGTGGCGGCGCGCGTAGAACAGGCGGCGGTTGAGCTGCGCTTCGGTTTCTCCCTCGACCCCGGCCACCAGCACCTGGTGGAAGCCCGGCAGCAGGCGCATCGCCAGCTCACCCAGGCAAGAGGGATCGGTGGGCACTTCGCGCCACCCCAGCACGGTCAGGCCCTGGGCGCTGATCTGCTCTTCGACGATCGCTTTCTGAGCGTCGGCGCGATCGGCCTCCGGATGGGTGAACATCATCCCCACGGCGTAGGTGCCGGGCAGGTCGATGCCCTGCGCTTCGGCGACCTTACGGAAGAAGGAATCCGGCTTTTTGAGCAACAGCCCGCAGCCATCACCGGTCTTACCATCGGCATTGATGCCGCCCCGGTGGGTCATGCAGGTGAGTGCTTCGATGGCGGTCTGCAGGAGCTCATGGCTGGTCTGACCTTCCATATGGGAGATCAGCCCGAAACCACAGTTGTCCCGGAATTCTCCGGGCTCATAGAGGCCCTGCACCAGCGTTGAATTCTGCTGCATCAAAACCTATCCTCTTGAAATTCAGAGACTTACAGAAGGCGGAACTGGCGCCAATAAAACGGCGACGGCAAAAAAGGGATATGCATTCTACACATTGAGGGGATAGGGAACAAACGGGAACCGAAAGCGTCGCCGCCTCCGGTTTCCGTGGGTTCCTCCGACATTCCGCCGCGGCCGCGTTTGGCGCCGCGCGGCAGTGAAATCAGGGCAACTCTTTGCGTATATCCGCCATTGGCCTTGGGAACGGGCCACTTTTGCGCAAGGCGTCGGGCAACGTCTCCCTGGCCGCCAGTGCCGCGTCCCGGCTGGCGTAAGGGCCCGCCACCACCAGGTAGACGGTCTTTTCGCCACGCCGTGTGCGATAGTAGGCGCCCTCGCCCCGCAGTTGGTCAAGCACGCCGCGCGCACCCTCTTCCCGGCCGGTGGCGATCAATTGCAGAAACCAGTCGGAGTCGGCCCGGCCCGCCAGCCAGCCCGCCTGACGATAATCGGAAGCGGCGGCGGCCGGCGTCGCCGGCTTACTGGCCGGCGCCGGAGCCGGCGTCTGCGTCTGAGCGGGTTGCGGCCGGGCGGCGGGTTGATCCGCCGACGCCGGAGCCGGCTTATCGGTGGCCGGAGCGGCCTCCTGCGCGGGCGGCTCACGGCGGCTCTCGGCTTTCTCGAAGGCCTTGGCCGAATCGGCGTATTCCGCCAGGGCGCGGCGGCTCTGCTCGGGAGAATTGATCAACGCCGGGCGCTGCGGCTTGGCTTCGGCTTGCGCGTCCGGGTCGGCTGGGGGCGCGGCCGGAGGCGCCGGTACTTTCAATCCCACCACCCGGCTCGATGCCGGCGCCTCGTCGTCATCGCCACCGCTGGCCAGCCACAGCACCAGCACCACCAGCACCAGCGCCCCCACCGCCAGGCCGTGGCGCAGCGGAATCGGCCGCCGACCGCCGGTGGTGGCCGCCGCCGGCGGTCGCGACTCGTGGTGCTCAAGCAGGCCCAGCAATGGCCCGGGCAGGCCGTCGCTGCGCTCGCGCAGCTCCGCCGCCTGTTCATCGTCCAGATCAATGGCGAACGCTTCCTCGACAAAGGCGATCACCTGCTCATCGTCCAAAGAGGGCAATACCAGGGTGTCCGCCACCGTCAGCCCGGCCGCGCGCACCTTTTCGCTGGTGCCCGGCACGCCGCCAAACACATAGGCGAGCCGCTGGCCGAGCTTCTGTTTCAACGAGGCCATGGTGGTCAATGCGGCGCTTTCCAGTTGCTCGGCGTTGTCCACCACGATCATCAAGCGGTTGTGCGCCAGCGTCTGCTTCAGGGTCTCCGCCAGATCGGTGCGCTCAATGCCGAAATGCCCGAGCATGGCGTCCACCACCGCATTGGCGTCCAGCGCCTCGGCGCCGTCCAGGCGAATCAGCTCGAAATCGCTGACCAGGGACATGGCCAACATGCCCAGCAGAGTGGAAACACCGCTGCCGGTGTCGCCCTCCAGCACCGTGGTGGCGCCTTCGTGGGCGTGGCCGTTCAGGGCGTCGAGAAGGTCGCCGCGTTCAGCGCCTTCGTAGAAAAAATCCTCATCTCTCACAAAAGGCCTCGAGCGTTCGCATCAATGCGTTGGGATCGTATTCGGCTGTGACCAGGGCATTGCCGATTTGTTTCAGCAACACCAGCCGCAGCCGTCCGTTTTGGACTTTTTTGTCCAGCGCCATCAGTTCTTCAAAATCTTCGACCGCCATGCCGCGCGGCGCCGTGACCGGCAGCTTCCAGGCCGCCAGCGCCGCCCTGACCCGCTCCACGTCGGCGGCCTCCAGCCAGCCCTGGCCGGCGGACAAATGCGCCGCCATCACCATGCCCGCGGCCACCGCCTCGCCGTGCAGCCAGTCCCGGTAGTGGGTAAAGGTTTCCATGGCGTGGCCGAAGGTGTGCCCCAGGTTGAGCAGCGCCCGGTTGCCTTGCTCGGTTTCGTCGGCGGCGACCACCTCGGCCTTATTGCGACAACTGCGCAGAATTGCCTCCGACAGCGCCGCCGGCTGGCGTGCCTCCAGGGCCGGTTGTTGCTGTTGCAACCAGTCCAGAAAGGCCGGATCGCGGATCAGACCGTATTTGATCACCTCGGCCATGCCGGCGGCGAACTCACGCTCGGGCAGGGTGGCGAGCACGGCGGTATCGATGATCACCGCGCGCGGCTGGTGAAAAGCACCGATCATGTTCTTGCCGCGCGGGTGATTGACGGCGGTCTTGCCGCCCACCGAGGAATCCACCTGCGCCAGAAGAGTGGTCGGCACCTGGATAAAATCCACGCCGCGCTGATAACAGGCGGCGGCGAATCCGACCATGTCGCCCACCACGCCGCCACCCAGCGCCACCAGCGTGGTGGTGCGCGAGTGGCGCCGGGTCATCAGGGCATCAAAAATACGCTCCAGCGTGGCCAGGGTCTTGTGGGCCTCGCCATCGGGCAGCACCAGGGTGTCGCATTGCAGGTCCGCCAGCCCGGCGGTCACGCGCTCAAGATAGAGCGGGGCGATGGTTTCGTTGCTGACCACCATCACCTGATTGCCACGAACGTGCTCGCGGATCAGTGCCTGGTCGAGCAGCCCCGGCGCGATGTGGATCGGGTAGCTGCGCTCCGCCAGCGCCACGTCCAGCCGCAGCACCTCGGGTTGATTCATAGACGACTCCGCCGTTTTTCAGACCGGTACCCGGCGCACCGTGAGAGGGGCGCGCGACGCCCGCGCCAGATCCGAAGATGGGAGCATTATCAGCCGCCGTGGGCGTCCAGACAACCAAGCACCTGATCACAGACCTTCTTGAGGTTGCCGGCGGCGGTGGAGACCACCACGTGGGCCACTTCCCGGTACAGCGCATCGCGCTCGGCGAACAGCGCTTCCAGACGCGCCTGGGGGTCGTCGGTCTGTAACAGGGGGCGGTTACGATCATTGCGGGTGCGCGCCAATTGCACGTCCACCGGCGTCCACAGGTAGATCACGCAACCGCGCTCATGCAGATAGCGTCGATTCTCCTCGCTGGTGACCGCGCCGCCGCCGGTGGCCAGCACGATGCCCGGCAAGGCGGTCAGTTCGTCAATCACCTCGCGCTCGCGGCGGCGAAACCCCTGCTCGCCTTCCATATCGAAGATCCAGGGGATATCCGCGCCGGTCTTTTCTTCGATCACCCGGTCGGAATCGTAGAATGGACGGCCCAGCAGATGAGCAAGATGTCGGCCCAGGGTGCTTTTGCCCGCCCCCATGGGCCCAACCAGAAAGAGTGACGGAGAGTCCTTTTCGATCACCGATTAGCCATTGTGTCTTTCACCAGGCGAGGCGTGATAAAGATCAGCAGCTCTTGCTTGTTATCACGGTTCACCTTTTTGCGGAACAGGGCCCCCAGCCAGGGAATGTCACCCAGGAATGGGGTCTTGGTGACCGAGTTTAGCTGTTGTTGCTGAAAAATGCCGCCCAAAACCACGGTCTCGCCATCATTCACCAGCACCGACGTCTCCACCCGGTTGGTGTTGACCGTGGGGGCGGCGTTCTCGCCGCTGCCCACCATGGTGCCGAGGGAGTCGTTGTTGACCTTGAGCTGCATGATCACATCGCCCTCCGGGGTGACCTGCGGCGTCACCTCCAGGCGCAGTTCGGCTTCGATGAATTCCACCGCCGTCGCCCCGGATGACGTGGCCACGTTAAACGGCACCTGCTGACCGGAGGCGATTACCGCCGGCTGCTGGTCGGCGGTCAGCACTTTCGGCGTGGCCACCAGTTCGCCGTGGCCTTCCGCTTCCAGAGCCGACAGCTCCAGTTCGATCAGCCCGGAATCCAGCGAGGTGAACCCGATCGCGAAGCGGGTGGCCTCGGCCGCCGACACGCCCATGTCCACGATCAGATCGTTGTTTTCTTCCTCGTCGAATTCTTCCATCTCGCCGAGACTGCCGTCATCGTCCCGGTCGATGTTGGCGTAATGCAGCTCGCGCAACGAGGTCAGCCGGCCGCCCACCGCGAACGATTGGCCATCGTTGGCCAGGCTGCTGCCGTTGTAGCCCAGCCCGCCCCAGCGCACGCCGAATTCATCGGACACGTCGGTGCTGGCGACCACCACCCGCGCTTCGATCAGCACCTGCTGCACCGGCACGTCGAGCCGCTGAATCAGGTCCTTGATTTCCTGCAGCTTGGCGGCGGTATCCTGAACGATCAGCGTATTGGTGCGCTGGTCCACCGACACCGAGCCACGCTCACTGAGCAGCGAACGGTCTTCGCCGCCTTTCTTGGTGATCAGGGCCTGCAGGTTTTCGGCGCGGGCGTAATTGATGCTCAGATACTCGGTGCGCAGCGGCGCCAGCGACGCCATTTGCCGCTGGCTTTTCAGTTCCTGCTCCTCACGGGCGGCGATTTCTTCCGCCGGCGCCACCAACAGCACGTTGCCCACCTGGCGCTTGTCCAGGCCCTTGGTTTTCAGAATCAGCTCCAGAGCCTGGTCCCACGGCACGCTCTGCAGCCGCAGGGTGATCTTGCCGGTGACCGTGTCCGAGGCCACCAGATTGAGATTGGTGAAATCGGCGATCAACTGCAGCACCGAGCGTACTTCGATGTCCTGGAAGTTCAGCGACAGCTTTTCACCGGTGTACTTGAACGCGTCGCGGCGCTGGCTCTGTTCCTCGGCGCGGGTCATAGGCTTGATGTTAATGCTGAACTCGTTGTCGGCCTGATAAGCGAGGTAATCCCAGTTACCGTCCGGCTCGATGGTGACCACGGTGCTGCCGTCGCTGACCTTGGTGTCGATAAACCGTACCGGGGTGGCGAAATCGGTGACGTCCAGGCGGCGCACCAGCCGATCGGCGATGCCGGCGCCAACGAAGCGCGCCACGATGCGACCGCCCTCCTCACGCACGTCCACCGGGATCGAAGGTTTGGAGAGCTGAAACACCACGCGGCCTTCGCCGTCGCCGCCACGACGGAAATCCAGATCACGGATCGAGGCATCTTCCGGGCGCAGCGGCGCGCCGGCCTGGCTGGCGGCGTCGATGGCCGGCGGCCGGCTGTCGCGGCCCAGGGTGATCACCAACTCCTGGCCTTCCACCTCGGTATCGTAGCCGGTCAGTTGTTCCAGATTGAAAATCAGCCGGGTGCGCTTTTTGGCCTCCACCACGGTCACGCTGCGGGCATTGCCGGAGCCCAGATTATGCTGTTTGATCTTCAGCCGGCTGTCGGTGTCGAGCAGATCCAGGGCGATACGCGCCGGCTTCTCGATGCTGTAACCCTTGACCTGCGGCGCCGGCCCCTCGAAGGCGACGCGCACCTGCATGCCATCGCCGGGCAGGGTATTGGCGTTCAGGTCGGTAATGGTGGCCGCCGTGCCGGTGGCCGCCAGGGCCAACCCCGCCACCGCCACCAAGGCGGCAATCCAGCGCCGGGAGGCTGTCCTTGTTTTATCTGATGTAAAGGTAATCATAACTGGCATCCCCAGCAGCATTTATTCAGCAAGCGTGACGTTTCGGGAACGTTCCACCCAGCCATCCTGTCCATCCGGAACAATCTCGATCAGAGAAACCTGATCGTCGGACACGCTCACCACACGCCCGAAATTTTTCCCCATATGGCTGCCCGTGCGCACCCGGGTCACCGCTCCAGTGGGGTCCGCCACCAGGGCCTCCAACGGATGGCCGGGCTTGGTGATGGTGCCCACCATGTTCAGCGCATCCAGGCTGAACCGCTCCAGGTACTCCTGGGGCCGGCTGCGATCCGGTTCCACATGGCGGCCATCCGGCACCGCCAGCAGCTTTTCATCCATCGGCGGCGTAAACGGCGCGCGCAGCTTGTGCGCCGAATAGGTGTAGGTGGCGATCGGCTTGAACTCCGGCGGTGGCTCGATGCGCCCGCGTGGCCGTGCCTTGATCTCTTGCAGGCGGGCGTCCAGCGAGCCCAGATCCGCCCCCGAACCGCAACCGATCAACAACGACGAAGCAGCCAGCAGCATCAGCCAGCGCGCCATCGGGCGTCTCATAGAGCCTGCCATGGAATGTCGTCCACTCATGTTTTATCCCCTCAGGACCGGCCGCCTTTTTTCTTGCTCTTGGCGTTCTTGCCCTTCTTTCCTTTGCCGGCCGGCCCGGTGTCCTCGTCGCCACCCGCATAGCGGTAGGTCTTGGCGGTAATCACCAGGTTGAGCAACCCGCCGGCGGCCTCCCCCTTACCCTGCTTGACCGGCGCGATACTGAAATCGTGCAGCGTAACGATGCGCGGCAACGCCGCCACCCCGGACACGAACGCACCAAAGGCGTGGTAATCCCCGGTGACGCGAATGTCGATCGGCAGCTCGGCGTAGAATTCCTTCTCGATCTCGTCCTTCAACGCGATGGTTTCGAATTCCAGCCCGCTGCTCAAGCCGGTGTGGGTGATGTCCTCAAGAAGACCGGGCACTTCGGTGTCCTTCGGCAACTGGCTTTTCAGGGTTTCGAAGTTCTCTTCCATCTCCGCCAGCTGCTGCCGGTACTGTTCCAGGTTGTGGGCCTTAAAGGCCTTGTTTTCGAAGCTGGAAAGCTGCGTCTGCTCCTCGCGCTGCAGACGATCGTGGCGTGCGTTCAGATCTTTGATACTGAGAAAGTAACCCAGCGCCAATACACCCGCGAACACCAGAATGGCGGCGCCGATTTTCACCGGCGTTGGCCAGCCTCCCACGTTTTCGAAGTCGAGGCTGTTGAGTTCATCGATCAGGTCGCGCACGTCCAGATTTTTCAGATCGGAGGCTTTCATGGCTTGCCCTCCTCCTTGCCGTCTTCGCCGCGTGGCGAACCCTGCTTGACGGTGAGCGTGAACGTATTGGCCTGGGCACCGCTCTCCAGCGCCTTGACGTTCAACAGGTTGGGTTCCACGAACCACGGAGAGGCTTCCAGGTTACGCATCAAACGGGACACCCGGTTGTTGGATTCCGCCACGCCGTTGATGGTGTACAGATCGCCTTTGCGGTCCACCGAGCTGAAATAGACGCCGTCAGGCAGCGTGCGCACGAACTGATCGAACACATAGACGATGGTCGGCCGGTTGCCCTGCAGGTCCTGGATCACCTGCATGCGCGCCACCAGTTGATCACGGCGCTCCTGCAGCGCCTTGATCTCTTCGATCTGCTTGTCCAGTTTGGCGATCTCGCCCTGGATATGGTTATTGCGTGTTTGCTGGGCGGCAATGTGGTCTTCAACCACGCCTTTCCAGAGCCAGAAAATCAGGCCGGCCAGCAAGGCGGCGAAGATCAGCATGGCGACGAATTCCTGCTGCCGCTGCTTGCGGCGCGCCTCCCGCCAGGGCAGCAGGTTAATGGTGGTGGTCATGGCTCGAAGCTCCTCAACGCCAGGCCGCAGGCGATCATCATCGCCGCGGCGTCGTTGGCGAGCGCCTGGGCGTTGACCTTGCCGGCCAGCGCCATATCGGCGAACGGATTGGCCAGCGAGCAGCCGGACCCCACCTTCTCCTGAATCAGTTCAGGCAGCCCGTGAATGGACGCGGAACCGCCGGCCAGCAGGATGTAATCCACCTCATTGAATTGGGTGGAACCGTAGAAGAACTGCAGGGATCGGTTGATCTGCTGAACGATGGCGTCCTTGAACGGCTGCAGCACTTCGGATTCATAGTCCTCGGGCAGTTCGCCGGTCTTCTTGGCCAGCCCGGCTTCCTCCATGGAGATCCCATAGCGACGCTGGATCTCCTCGGTCAGCTGCTTACCGCCGAACAATTGCTCGCGGGTATAAACACTGCGGCCCTGGTGGAACACGTTGAGCGTGGTCATGGTGGCGCCAATGTCGAACACCGCCACGGTGTCCAGTTCATCGCCGTTGGGCAGCGCCGGCAGCACCAGCTGGAAGGCGCGCTCCATGGCGTAGGCTTCCACATCCACCACCTTGGGCTGCAGGCCGCCGATCTCCAGCGCGTCGGCGCGCATTTCCACGTTTTCAGTGCGCGACGCCACCACCAGAACTTCCACCCGCTCCGGGTTGTCTTCTACCGGACCGAGTATTTGAAAGTCCATGCGAACTTCATCGAGCGGGAAAGGGATATACTGATCGGCCTCCACCTTAAGCTGGGTCTCCAGGTCGTCCTCGTTGAGCGAGGCGTCCATTTCGATCAGCTTGGTGATGGTGGCCGAGCCGGGCACGGCCACGGCGGCGGTCTTGGCGCCCGGGCGGGCACGGGCGACCAGTCGGGCGACGACGTCCCCGACCCCTTCAACGTCATTGATGTTTTTTTCCACCACGGAGTTGGCCGTCAGCGGCTCGACCCCGTAACTTTCTACTTTAAACCGGTTACCCGACCTGGAAAGTTCGAGTAACTTGACGGCGGTGGAACTGATATCGATCCCCAGCAGTGTCTGGGCCTTTTTTCTGAGAAAAGGCAGCACAGTCGTCGTCCCGCTTGTATGTTTATAGTGGTTTTTTTGCTTCAAAATTATCAAGTTACGTGATTTTTATGCTGAATCACTTGAGAAGTTAGTATTAACAGAAAGGTTATTAGATCACAACAACCTTTCCGCCGTATAATGACGTGCTTCACGGGTCTGCTAGCCCTTTCTTCTGATCTCTACCTCAGTTGCAACAATATGCAATCATCCGTCCTCTGGATACGCTCTCTGTTCCTCCTGATCCTGGCCGGTTGCGCCGGCGGTTTGTTGATACTGGCCGGCTGCTATTTATACTTGGCACCACAACTGCCAGCCGCCACCCAGATCCGCGAGGTGCAATATCAGATTCCCCTGCGCGTCTACAGCCACGACGGCAAACTGATCGCCGAGTACGGCGAAAAGCGCCGCGAGCCACTGACCTACGATCAGATCCCGCCGCTGTTCGTGCAGGCGGTGCTGGCCGCCGAGGACGAGCACTTCTTCGAGCACCCGGGCGTCGACCCCAAGGGCCTGCTGCGCGCCGCCGTGGAGCTGGTGCGCTACCAGGACATCCGCTCCGGCGGCTCGACCATCACCATGCAGGTGGCGCGCAACTTCTTCCTCACCCGGGATCAGCGCTTCCTGCGCAAATTCAACGAGATCGTGCTGGCGATCCAGATTGAGCGCATTCTGACCAAAGAGCAGATCCTCGAGCTGTATCTGAACAAGATCTATCTGGGCCATCGCGCCTACGGCGCCGAGGCCGCCGCCCGCGTTTACTACGGCAAGTCGCTGAGCGAGCTGAGCCTGCCCCAGTGGGCGATGATCGCCGGCCTGCCCAAGGCGCCCTCGGCCTACAATCCGATCACCAATCCGCAACGTGCCCTGCAACGGCGCAACTGGATTCTGCATCGCATGATGGAGACCGGCTCCATCGATGAGGCGCGGATGGAACAGGCCATCGCCAGCACGCCCTCGGCGCGCTACCACGCCTCGCAACCGGAAGTGGAAGGTGCCTATATCGGCGAAATGGCCCGCCTGGCCGCCACCAAACTGGTGGACAAGGATGTCTATACCGACGGCGTGAGCATCTACACCACCCTGGACAGCGAACGCCAGAATGCCGCCGTTACCGCCCTGCGCGACGGCCTGCATGCCTACGACGAGCGGCATGGCTACCGGGGCCCACTGGCCCACGTGGACATTGACGACCTGCCCGAACTGGGCTGGCCGCAAAGCACCGACACCGAACAGGCTCCCGACAACGAAAAGCCCGAGCCGGAACTCGCCCAGCAGCAACAACCGGACGGCGACGACACCGTCGAACCGGCGCTGAGCACCTGGGTGGACACCTTCAAGGATCAGCCCGACTACGGCCCATTGCGCACCGCCATTGTCACCGGCGTGCGCGAACGGGAAGTCGCCACCGTGCTGGCCGACGGCCACCGCGCGGTGCTCGACTGGAGCGCCCTGAGCTGGGCCAGCCCGGCCCTGCGCAAAGGTTACGTGGGCGATGCCCCGCGCCGCGCCGGCGACGTCCTTAAACCCGGCGACGTCATTTATCTGCGCCCCAGCGGCTCCGGCGAGAACACCCGCTGGCGCCTGGCGCAACTGCCGAAAGCGCAGTCCGCGCTGGTGTCCGTGGACCCGCAGACCGGCGCCATTCAGGCGCTGCAGGGCGGCTACAGCTTCTTTGCCTCGAAGTTCAACCGCGCCATTCAGGGCCAGCGTCAGGCCGGCTCGGTGTTCAAGCCCTTCATCTATACCTCGGCCCTGGAAAACGGCTTCACCCCGGCAACCATCATTAACGATGCCCCGGTGGTGTTCGACAACGAGAATCTTAAAGGCGGTGCCTGGCGGCCGACCGGCGCCAGCAGCCGCTTTTATGGCCCCACGCGCCTGCGCGAGGCACTGTATCGCTCGCTGAACCTGGTCTCCATCCGCATCCTCCGGCAGGTGGGCATCGGCCAGACCATGCAAACCCTGGATCGCTTTGGCCTGCCCACCGAGCGTTTTCAGCGGGACCTGTCCCTGGCCCTGGGCAGCGCCTCGGTGACCCCTCTGGAAGTGGCGGGTGCCTACGCGGTGCTGGCCAATGGCGGCTACCGGGTGCAGCCCTGGTTCATCGAGCGCATCGAAGGCAAGCATGGGGAAGTGCTGTGGAAGGCGCCTGAGGTGATTCAATGCGAGGCCCCCTGCGCGGTGATCGCCGACCAGGATGACACCACCAACACTCAACCCGAGACCGACGACGACGGCCGCCCGGTGCAACCGCCGCCGGTCATGGCGCCCCGAGTGATTGAGCCAGACGTGGCCTGGCTGATGTATTCGATCATGCGGGATGTGATCAAACGCGGCACCGGCCGTGAGGCCAGTAAGTTGGCCCGCGACGATCTGGCCGGCAAAACCGGCACCACCAACGACCAGGTGGACGCCTGGTTCTCTGGCTTCTCGCCGGCCCTGGTGGCCACCGTCTGGGTCGGCTTCGACAGCCCCGCCAGCCTCGGCTACGGCGAATACGGCGGCCGCGCGGCACTGCCGATCTGGATCGGTTATATGGGCGAAGCGCTGAAAGGCGTGCAGGATCAGCCACGGCCGCAACCCGAGGGCATCGTCTCGGTGCGCATCGACCCGAAAAGCGGCCTGCAAGCCCGGCCCGACAACCCGAATGCGATTTTCGAATACTTCCGCGAAGGCCACGAACCCGACTTGGAACCGCCCAACAGCGGCGGCAAATCGCCGGAACAGATTTTTTAAAAGCAGTTGAAAGTTGCAAGTTAAAAGTTGAAAGCGCGGCGACGGCCAATACCACAGCGTCGCCCTCGCCGCGCATACAGCTCTTGGCCAGCCATCCCCTTAAAGACTGCTCCCGGTCTCAGCGGTTCGAACGCAAAAACGCGAAGAGGGCCCCACCCACGGCACGGCCCTCCTCGCGTTTTAACTTTTAACTTTTAACTGCCGCGGCGCTAAAGCTCCGGAAAAATCTCATCCAGCGACTTAAGCGGGTAGTGGCTCGGGTAACCCTTGCGGGCCACGCCGGAGTTGACCGCGGCTTCCGCCACCGCGGCGGACACCCGACCCAGCAGGCGCGGATCATTGGGCTTGGGAATGATGTATTCGCGGCCAAAGGTCAGCGCGCCGCCGCCGTAGGCGTCCAGCACTTCCTTGGGCGGGGCCTCGCGCACCAGTTCGGCGATCGCGTGCACCGCGGCGATCTTCATTTCTTCGTTGATCGAAGTGGAACGCACATCCAGCGCGCCGCGGAACATGTACGGGAAGCACAGCACGTTATTGACCTGGTTCGGGTAGTCCGAGCGGCCAGTCGCGATGATGGCGTCGGAGCGCACTTCCTTGGCGGCCTCGGGGCGAATCTCCGGGTCCGGGTTGGCGAGCGCGAAAATGATCGGCTTATCCGCCATCTTCTTGACCATCTCCTGGGTCAGCATGTCCGGGCCGGACACACCGATGAACACGTCGGCGCCGTCAATGGCGTCGTCCAGGGTGCGCTTGTCGGTGTCGTTGGCGAGCGCCGCCTTGTACTGGTTGAGATCATCGCGGCGGCTGTGGATCACGCCCTTGCGGTCCAGCACCAGGATGTTCTCCTTGCGCGCGCCCATCTCGATCAGCAGACGCACCGAGGCCACCCCGGCGGCACCGGCGCCCAGGCACACCACGCGGATGTCCTGGATGCTTTTGTTCTGGATTTCCAGCGCGTTGATCAGCCCGGCGCACACCACGATGGCGGTGCCGTGCTGGTCATCGTGAAACACCGGCACGTCGCACTGCTCTTTAAGCACCCGTTCGATCTCGAAGCATTCCGGCGCGCAGATGTCTTCCAGGTTGATGCCCCCGAAGGTGCGATGAATGCGCATCACGGTATCGATAAAGGCCTGCGGGTCTTCCGCGTCCACTTCGATATCGAACACATCGATGCCGGCGAACAGCTTGAACAGAATGCCCTTGCCTTCCATCACCGGCTTGGAGGCCAGCGCCCCCAGATTACCCAGACCGAGAATCGCCGAGCCATCGCTGATCACCGCCACCAGGTTGCCCTTGGAGGTGAACCGATAGGCCAGTTCCGGCTCCCGCGCGATCTCACGCACGGGTTCCGCTACGCCGGGGCTGTAGGCCAGGCTGAGGTCGCGGCTGGTCTTGGCCGGCTTGGTCACCTCGACGCTGATCTTCCCCGGGCGCGGTTTGGCGTGATATTCCAGGGCCGCCTTTTTTAAATCCTCGGACATGGTGCTCTCCGCTCCCGATCAGGGCTGTTACTCATAGTGCTGGAAAAACGCGGCGCTTAACGTAAAAAGCACCCGTGCGGGTGCTTTTTACAGGCAAAACGCAACGTGGTATCAGGCGAATCAGTTCTTGCCCGCGCGCATCATGCCAAAGCGCTGTTTGAACTTGTCGATCTGACCACCGGTATCGGCCTGCTTCTGCTTGCCGGTATAGAAAGGATGGCAGGCGGAGCACACGTCCACACTGAAATCCTCGCTCCGCGTGGAGCCGGTCTTGATCACGTTCCCGCAGCTACAGGTGATGGTGACTTCCTGGTATTCGGGATGAATGTCTGTTTTCATAGCAAAGCTCCTTCAGGTGTCGCTACCCGATCCGGGGCGTCCGCCACCGCCGTTGTTGAAAACGGCCTGACAGGCGCCTGTCGGGCACCACACTGGCTTGCGCCGGGCAAAAGTGAAGGCGAATCATAACAGCTTGACACCAATGCGCAAGCCGTTTCCGGCCTTGCCGGGCCCGTTTCGCGCCGCCCGCGGCGTAACCGGAATCCGCCTGGAAAGCCAGGTGGAAAGCCATGTAGAACGCCAGGTGGAAAGCCACCTGGAAAGCGGCCCATCCGGGCCTTTCGGCCGGCCTGTCGAACGAGCCTACAGCGGAACAATTCGTGCCTTTAGACTCTGTCATCCAAGTTGCCCTGCCGGTTCCTTTGCCCGGCTGCTTTGACTACCGCTTGCCCGCCGGCACCGCCCTCCCCCCCCAAGGCGCGCGCGTGCGCGTGCCGTTCGGCCGGCGCACCCTGATAGGCGTGGTGCACGGCCAACAGCCCAGCGATCTGAAAAAACTGAAGGCGGTGGAGCAGGTGCTCGACGACGATTCGGTCATCGACCCGCCTTTGTATGCCCTGTGCGAGCGCGCCGCCCGCTATTACCACCATCCCCTCGGCGAAGTCCTCGGCTTTGTGTTGCCCGCGCTGCTGCGCCAGGGGCAGCCGGCGCGCGCCGGCGGCGAGGTGCGCTGGCGGCTCACCGACCGTGGCCGCCATGTCGATCCGCAACGGCTGCAGCGCGCCCCCCGCCAGCAACAGGCCCTGACCCTGCTTCTTGAACATCCCAAGGGCCTGACCCCGGCGATGCTGGAAGCGCTGTCGGTGTCACGGCCGGCGCTGCAGGCGTTGCGCGATAAAGAGTGGGTCGAGCGGGTCGATCTGGACATCGCCGCACCGCCGCCGGTCAAGGAGGTGCTCGCCGAGCCGGCGCTGCGCGCCAATCAGGAACAGCGAGCCGCCATCCAGGCGATCAACGACCGCCAGGGGTTTCACCCGTTTTTGCTCGACGGCGTCACCGGCAGCGGCAAGACCGAAGTCTATCTGCAGGCCATGGCGCCGGTACTCGCCGCCGGCAAACAGGTGCTGATGCTGGTGCCGGAGATCGGCCTGACACCGCAAACGCTGCGCCGTTTTCGCCAGCGCTTCGCGGTGCCGGTGACGGTGCTGCACTCCGGGCTCACCGATCGGGAACGTCTGGAAGCCTGGCTGGCCGCCCGAGAAGGCCGCGCGCGCATCATCATCGGCACCCGCTCGGCGGTGTTCACGCCCTTGCAGACACCGGGCCTGATCATCGTCGATGAAGCCCACGACAGCTCCCTGAAACAACAGGACGGCTTTCGCTATCACGCCCGCGATCTGGCCACCTGGCGCGCCCAGCAACTGGATGTGCCGGTGGTGCACGGCAGCGCCACCCCGGCCCTGGAAACCCTGCAACTGGCCCGCGCCGGCCGCTACGGCTGGCTACGGCTGACGCGCCGCGCCGGCGACGCGGCGGCGCCCGCCATCGAACTGCTGGACGCCCGCGCCGCGACGCCGGATACGCCCCTGTTGCCCGCCTCGCTGGCCGCCATCGCCGACACCATCAAAAAAGGCGAGCAGGCGCTGGTGTTCCTCAACCGGCGCGGCTTCGCGCCGGTGATCCTGTGCCGTGACTGCGGCTGGCAATCGGAATGCCCGCGCTGCGACAGCGTGCTCACCTGGCACCGCAGCGAGCAGCAACTGCGCTGCCACCATTGCGGTCACCAGCAACGTCTGCCCAACCGCTGCCCCGGCTGCGGCTCCAGCAACCTCATCGACGCCGGCGCCGGCACCGAAAAGCTGGAAGCGCTTCTGAGCGAAACCAGCCAGGCGCCGGTGGTGCGCATCGACCGCGACACCACCCGCCGCAAAGGCAGCTTGGACGCCAAACTGGCGCAAATCCAAAAGGGTGAACCGGCGGTGCTGGTGGGCACGCAGATGCTTGCCAAAGGGCACCATTTCCCGCGCTTGAGCCTGGCGGTGATCATCAACATGGACGCCGGCTTTCTGAGCGCCGATTTCCGTGGCCCCGAACAAGCCGCCCAGTTGCTGCTCCAGGTGGCCGGCCGCAGTGGTCGCCAGGACCGCCCCGGCCGCGTGCTGATGCAAAGCCGCCACACCGACCACAACCTGGTGCAACTGGCCGCCGCCGGGGATTACCACGCCCTCGCCGACGCCCTGCTCGATGAACGGCGCGGCGCCGGTCTGCCACCGTTCGGCTACCTGGCGTTGCTGCGCTGCGAAGCGATGGTCATGAATCAGGCACTGGGCTTTCTGGAAGAATGCGTGCAGGCGCTGCCCACCGTGGAGGGCGTGCACGTGCTCGGCCCGGTGCCGGCCCCCATGGAAAAACGCTCCGGACGTTACCGGGCCCAACTGCTGCTGCAGAGCAACAACCGCCCGCTGCTGCATGGCCTGCTCGACACGCTCATGGAAATCGCCCGCGCGCTGCCCTCCGGCCGCCGCTGCCGTTGGCACCTGGACGTGGACCCCATCGACCTGCTTTGAAGCCGCAAGCGGCGGGCATGTCTATCCAGGCACTTCAGGCTGACACCCACCAGGCAACGAAACCGCTGTGGGAGCGATCCTTGATCGCGAACCGGCGCAGCCGGACGGCGTTGCAACTTCCGCCAGACTGATTTGTCGACCTCAACCCGGCCCTCAAGGAGACGGTAGGCCAGCCCGATCCGCGCTCCCCCCCTGTTTTATGTCATGTTTATTGACTAAAATAGCCCGCCACCCACCACAGGAGACTCCATGACCCAGGTTGACGCCCTGTTCGAGCGTTATGGCCCACGCTATCGCTGGTGGGTCACGCTGACGGTGATGCTGGGTCTGGTGGCGCTGGGCATGTCGATCACCATCGTCAACGTGGCGATTCCCTATATCAAAGGGGCTTTCGGCATGAGCGACGCCCAGGTGCAGTGGCTGTCCACCGGCTTTCTCGCTTCCACCACCGTGTCTCTGCTGGTGGCCCCGTGGCTGGTGTCCGCAATCGGCCAACGCGCCACGTTCATGGGCCTGCTGATGGTGTTTATCGCCTTTTCCATACTCGGCGGTATCGGCAACGGCATGGCCGCGCTGGTCACCGCGCGGGTGGTTCAGGGGGCCATGACCGGCCTGATCCGGCCAGTCGCCATGGAGGCGCTGTACGCCGCCTATCCGCCAGAGGGGCGAGGCATGGCCACCGCCATGTACGGCATGTGCCTGGGCCTGCCATTAACGCTGGCCACGGTGGTCGGCGGCTGGCTGGTGGAGAGCTTCACCTGGCGCTATGTGTTTTTCATCACCCTGCCGATCTGCGTGGCGGCGGTGATCATGGGCTTTTTCTTTCTGCCCGGGCGCGAACGCAGCGGCCCGCGAGCGCCGTTCGACTGGGCCGGCGTGGTGCTGCTGTTCACCGCGATTTTTTCGGTCCTGGCGGCGTTGTCCAACGGCCAGCGCTGGGGCTGGGACGATCTGCGCGTGCCCGGCCTGATCGGCCTGGGCGGAGTGTGCGCGCTGGCGTTCGTGATCTGGCAGAAGCGCAGCGCGCACCCGTTGCTGGATTTGAACATCTTCGGCAACCGCATCTTTCTGTTCGGCACCCTGGCCATGTTTCTGTTCGGCGGCACCTTCTACGGCATCATGTACCTGTTGCCGCAGTTCGTGCAGTCGGTGCTGCACTACAGCCCGGTCAGCGCCGGGCAGATCTTCCTGCCCTCCACCCTGGTGCTGGGCATTCTGGTGCCGCTGGTGGGCTGGCTCAGTGACCGCTACCCGCCGCACTGGATCACCATTCCTGGCCTGATCTGCACGGTGTGGGCCACCTGGCACATGGCGCAAATGGATTGGAACACCTCGTTCACCTACCTGGCGGTGTCGATGGCGGTGTTGTCCATGGGCATGGCGGCGTTCCCGCCGCCGACGTTGTCGCGGGCGATCTCCGCGTTGCCGCCCCGCCTCACCGGGTACGGCTCCGGCGCGATCAACTTCGCCTTGCAACTGGGTGGCGCCCTGGGCACCTCGGCGCTGGTGATCGTGCTCGACCGCCGCACCGCCCTGCACGGCCAGCACCTGAACCAGGGCGTGCACGCCGGCAACGCCATGGCGCAGCAACAGATGAGCCAGCTCGCCGAACTGGCCGCGCGACTCGGCATCGCCAGCAATCAGCAAAACGCCATCGCCGGGCATTTGATGGGCCAGGTGGAAACCGTGTGGGCGTCGATTCTCGCCTACCAGGATGGCTTCTGGCTGTTGGTGGGCAGCCTGTTGCTGGTGGCGATTCCGTCCTGGTTGCTAAGCCGCAAGCCCCGCCCCGCCGAAGGCTAACGCTCTTTTTATGATTACCGTTTCGAGGACCCGACGATGACGTCACACAGCGAATCCGATCAGCCACAGGCCGCCAAGGCATACCGCCGGGCTCGCCCCTCGCGCCGCTTGAAATTGCTGGCGCTGCTGGTGCTGGCCCTGCTGTGTCTGATCTGGATCGGCCTGGCGTTGCACCACCGGCTGACCCATGTGAGCGCCCAGGACGCACGGGTGATGGCCAATCAGATCACCGTCAGCAGCCGCCTGCCCGGTTGGGTCGATGCGTTTTCGTTGATCGAGGGCGACCACGTGGAGCGTGGCCAGACCGTGGCGCAGCTGAACCGCCGCCCGGACCAGCTGCAACTGGACACCCTGACCGCCGGTGTCGCCGCCATGCAAGCCCAGCTCGATTACGAGCAGCAACGCCTGGCGCTTTCGGAGAAGCAACTGAGCGGCGGCATCGACATCACCGATGACGTGCTCGCCACCAGCCAGGCCGCGGAACGGGCAGCCAAGGCCCGCATGGTGCAAGCCGAGCGCACCTTCAACCGCTCCAAGGCTCTGCTGGAGAGCGGCAACATCTCCAAGCAGCAGCGCGATCAGGACTATTACACCTACCAGGCCGCTCGCGCCGAATACCAGCGCGCCCGGCAACAGGTGGCGGTGGACCGCTCCGCCACCAAAAACGCGCAACTGGGCTTTCTCAACGGCGTGCAGATGCCGCTGCCCAGCCCCGGCATTCTGCGCGTGCAATTGCGCGTCGCCGAACAGAATCTGGCCCGCGCCCAGGCGCGTCTGGCGGAACAGAAGCAACGGCTCGATGATCTCACCGTGCGCAGCCCCAGCAACGGCGTGATCAATAAAACCCTGATCGAACAGGGCGAGTACGTGTCCGCCGGCCAGCCCATCGCGATGATGCACGACCCGGACAAACTCTGGGTGCAGGCCAACATCAAGGAAACCGACATTGGTGAATTGAAAGTCGGCCAGGCGGTGGCGATCCAGATCGACGCCTTCCCCGACCTCACCTTCACCGGCCGCGTGCAGGTGATCGGCCGCGCCGCCACCAGCCAATTCGCCCTGCTCCCCGACCCCAACCCCTCCGGCAATTTCACCAAGATCACCCAACGCATCCCGGTGCGCATCGCCCTGGAAAAAGGCCCCCGTGACCGGATCGGCCCGGGCATGATGGTGGAGGTGGATATTGACGTCAGCGGAAGCTGACGGTCGGACGTCTGACGTCTGATGTCTGATGTCGGACGCTAAACCCCGACGCGGCTATGCATGGTGTGTTTACTGACAGGAAACACGTCACACCGATCCGGTTACGGGTTTAGCGTCAGACGTCAGACGTCCGACGTCCGACGTCCAGCGTCCGGCGTGTAAGCGTCTTCATATTCCCGTACAATCGCCGGTCCACCCCCGGGCCCGGAAGACCATGAAAGACCGCCTTATATCCCTGATTGACCAGGCGCTGGATACCCTGCGCGACAACGGCACCCTGACCCTGCCTGAAGACGTCCGGCGTCCGGTGCAGATTGACCGCACCAAGGACAGCAGCCACGGTGATTTCGCCACCAACATCGCTCTGATGCTGGCCAAACCGGCGGGTATGAAACCCCGCGATCTGGCCCAGGCTCTGGTGGCGGCGCTGCCCGAGGACCCGGTGGTGGCACGGGCGGAGATCGCCGGCCCCGGCTTTATCAATTTCTTCCAGTCCGCCGAGTGGCTCAATCGCCAACTCGACGCCGCCCTCGCCGATCCGCACCTGGCGGTGCCGCGCCCGGGCACCGCACAGACCGTGGTGATCGATTATTCCTCGCCGAATCTGGCCAAGGAAATGCACGTCGGCCATTTGCGTTCCACCATCATCGGCGACGCCGTGGTGCGCACGCTGGAGTTCCTCGGCCACAAGGTGGTGCCGCAGAATCACGTGGGCGATTGGGGCACGCAGTTCGGCATGCTGCTGGCCTACCTGGAAGAACAGAAGGACCGTGAAAGCGACGGCGAGCTGAGCCGGGAACTGGCCAATCTGGAGCACTTCTACCGCGCCGCCAAGAAACGCTTCGACGACTCCGACGAGTTCGCTGATCGCGCCCGCGCCCTGGTGGTCAAGCTGCAATCCGGCGACGAGTACTGCCTGAAGCTGTGGCGCGAGTTCAATCAGGTGTCGCTGAGCCATTGCTTCGCGGTCTATCGGCGCCTGGGCGTGAAGCTGGGCCCGGACGATGTGCACGGCGAAAGCGCCTACAACGACGATCTGGCCCGTGTGGTCGCCGATCTGGACGCCGCCGGCCTGCTCACCGAAAGCCAGGGCGCCCAGTGCGTGTTCCTCGACGAGTTCAAGAACAAGGAAGGCCAACCGCTGCCGGTGATCGTGCGCAAGGCCGATGGCGGCTACCTGTACGCCACCACCGATCTGGCGGCGGTGCGCTACCGTGCCGGCGCGCTCGGCGGCGACCGCCTGCTGTACTTCGTCGATCAGCGTCAGGCGCTGCATTTCCAGCAGATTTTCAGTGTCGCCCGCAAGGCCGGCTTTGTCGGTGCGCAGGTGTCCATGGAGCACATGGGCTTCGGCACCATGAACGGCCCCGATGGCCGGCCGTTCAAAACCCGCGACGGCGGCACCGTCAAGCTGGTCGATCTGCTCGACGAAGCGGAGCAGCGCGCCTACGACCTGGTCAGCGGCAAGAACCCCGGCCTGGATGACGACGCCCTGCGCGGCATCGCCCGGGCGGTGGGCATCGGCGCGGTCAAATACGCCGACCTCAGCAAAAACCGCGGCAGCGACTACATTTTCAACTTCGACCAGATGCTCAGTTTCGAAGGCAACACCGCGCCTTATCTGCTGTACGCCTATACCCGGGTGGCCAGTGTGTTCCGCAAGGCCGGCCTGGACATGAACGAGACGCGCGGCGATTTCCGCCTGGATCATGAGGCCGAACAGGCCCTGGCGGCGCGTCTGGTGCAGTTCGGCGAAGTGACCCTTCAGGTGGCGGAAAAAGGCACGCCCCACCTGCTGTGCGCCTATCTGTATGACCTGGCCGGGCTGTTCTCGGCCTTTTATGAACACTGTCCGATTCTCGCGGTCGATGATGAAGCGATAAAAGCGAGCCGGCTGAAACTCGCGGCGCTGACCGCGAAGACCCTCCACCGGGGCCTGACCCTGCTCGGCCTGACTCCCCTGGAGCGCATGTAATGGCAAAGAACACCCCCCGTCGCGGCGCCAGCCGTGGCCCGACCCGCAAGAAAACCAGCCAGCGGCAGGTGCCCGGCTGGGTGTGGATGTTCACCGGCCTGGCCGCCGGCCTGTTCGTGGCTTTTCTGGTGCACCTGGGCAAGGTGCAAATGGACCAGGGCGGCGAGCGCGCGCGGCCGGTGGCGAAACAACCTGCGCAAAAAGCCAGTACCGACAAGCCGCACCAACAAGCCGCCGATGACAGCAAGGACGACCAGCCCAAGTTCGACTTCTACGCGGTGCTGCCCAAGATGGAAGTGATCGTGCCCAAGGGCGAGGGCGAAGACAGCAACAGCGCCGGCAAGGCGCCGCCCACCGCCACCGACAACAAAGGCGCGGGCGCCAACACGCCGGTGGCCGGCCGCCACGACGAGCGTTTCCTGCTGCAGGCGGGCAGCTTCCGCAACCGCGCCGACGCCGACCGGCGCCGCGCCGAACTGACCCTGAAAGGGTATGACGTCAGTATCCAGCCGGTGAAACTGGAAAGCGGCGACACCTGGCACCGTGTCATGATCGGCCCCTACGACAACGTCAATGCCCTGCACCGCGCCCAGGACAAACTGGTCACCGCCGGCGTCGAAACGTTGCCGATTCAGGTTAAGAAGTAAACGCCGGACGCTAGACGCTGGACGCTAAAACCCGCGGCTGATGGCGTTGGTGTGTTTACTGGCGCGCCTCACCCTCCAGGAAACACACCACTCACTTCCGTGACGGGTTTAGCGTCTAGCGTCTAGCGTCTTGCGTCCAGCGTCTTGCGTCCAGCGTCTTGCGTCCAGCGTCTTGAAAACCCCCCGCCCCACCCGCACATCCGATTGACGTCAGAGAAGGAGACCTCCGTGGAACAATATCACGGCACGACCATTGTTTCGGTTCGGCGCGGCGCCAATGTGGTGATCGGCGGCGATGGCCAGGTGACCCTGGGCAACACCGTGATGAAGGGCAACGCGCGCAAGGTGCGCCGGCTTTATCACGGCAAGGTGATCGCCGGATTCGCCGGTGGCACCGCCGATGCCTTTACCCTGTTCGAGCGCTTTGAAGCGCAGTTGGAAAAACACCAGGGCCATCTGGTGCGCGCCGCCGTGGAGCTGGCCAAGGATTGGCGCACCGACCGCGCCCTGCGCCGCCTGGAAGCGCTGCTGGCGGTGGCCGACAAAGAGAATTCCCTGATCATCACCGGCAACGGCGATGTGGTGGAGCCCGAGGAAGGCGGCCTGATCGCCATCGGCTCCGGCGGCCCGTTCGCCCAGGCCGCCGCCAGCGCCCTGCTGCGCAACACCGAGATGTCCGCCCGCGAAGTGGTGGCGCAAAGCCTGAAGATCGCCGGCGACATCTGCATTTACACCAACCAGAATCACACCTTCGAGGAGCTTGAATAGTGGCTTCCCTGACCCCCCGTGAAATCGTCAGCGAACTGAACCGCCATATCGTTGGCCAGGAAGACGCCAAAAAGGCGGTGGCCCTGGCTCTGCGCAACCGCTGGCGCCGCATGCAGCTCCCCGAGGAGATGCGCGCCGAAGTGGCACCCAAGAACATTCTGATGATCGGCCCCACCGGGGTCGGCAAAACCGAGATCGCGCGGCGCCTGGCGAAACTCGCCGACGCCCCGTTTCTGAAGATCGAAGCGACCAAGTTCACCGAAGTGGGCTACGTGGGCCGCGACGTGGAATCGATCATTCGCGATCTGGTGGAAGTGGCGGTGAAACTGCTGCGCGAGAAAGAGATGGCGCGGGTGCGTCATAAAGCCAGCGACGCCGCCGAGGATCGCGTGCTCGACGCCCTGCTGCCCGCCGCCCGCGGCGAGGAACCGTCCGATTCCAACACCCGGCAACTGTTCCGCAAGAAACTGCGCGAAGGCGAGCTCGACGACAAGGAAATCGAAGTCGAGGTCAGCGCCAACCCACAAGGCGTGGAAATCATGGCGCCGCCGGGCATGGAAGAAATGACCAGCCAGCTCCAGCAGATGTTTTCACGGATGGGCAACAACGGCCGCAAAAAAGCCCAGAAACTGAAAGTGCGCGACGCCCTGCGCCTGCTGCGCGATGAAGAGGCCGCGCGCTTCGTCAACGAAGACGAGCTGAAAGGCCAGGCCATTGATCTGGTGGAGAACCACGGCATTGTCTTTATCGACGAAATCGACAAAGTGGCCAAGCGCTCCGAAACCGGCGGCACCGACGTGTCCCGCGAGGGCGTGCAACGCGACCTGCTGCCGCTGATCGAAGGCTCCACGGTGAGCACCAAATACGGCATGGTGCACACCGATCACATCCTGTTCATCGCCTCCGGCGCCTTTCATCTGGCCAAGCCCAGCGACCTGATTCCGGAACTGCAGGGGCGCTTGCCGATTCGCGTGGAACTGAGCGCGCTGACCGCCGACGAGTTCGAACGCATTCTCACCGAGCCCAAGTGCTCCCTCACCGAGCAGTACAAAGCGCTGCTGGAGACCGAGGGCCTCAAGCTGGAACTCACCGACGACTGCATCCGCCGCATCGCCGAAGTCGCCTGGCAGGTCAACGAGCGTACCGAAAACATCGGCGCCCGCCGCCTGCACACGGTGATGGAAAAACTGCTCGAAGAAATCAGCTACGACGCCGACGACCTGGCCACCCAGTACCACGACAAACCGCTGGTGCTCGACGCCCAAGCCGTGGACCGCTACCTCGGCGAACTCGCCGCCGACGACGACCTGAGTCGGTATATCCTTTAGCGCTTGCACGCTGGCACGCACGCGCTTCGCGCTACACGCTGCACGCAACACGCTTAACCCCCTATCCGATAGGGCCGGAGTGTTTCCTGGTGGGATGGCATGGCCATCACTGGCCATCCTGCCAGGAAACACGCCAACCGGTTCCGCCCCGGGCTAAGCTTGCAGCTTGCAGCTTGTAGCATGCACCCGCCCCTAAAGATTTCCCTGCGCGTCGGGCACCGGGTTGGCGAGCAGCCCCACATTGATAAACCATTGCTGCCCGGCGAGCCGGCGGCGCCTTACCACCTCTTCCTGCAACTCGAACATGCCCGGCTGAAGATCCGTGTCGGCGATCGGTTGATCGGCGAAGCGCAGGTAATTTTCGTCGGTCCCGTATTGATTCCACTGAGCCGCACCGGCGTGGGCGGGCTGGCCCGTTGCCGCGAAAGAGACCCAGTAGTCGATCATGGCTTCCGACAATTCGCGCTGCTCTTCGCCGTCCGGGCGGGGCCAGTTTTCCGACAGCCGCGCCTGCTCGCCCACCTGGCCGAACACAAACGGCAGCTCGCTGGCGTGGAAGGCGCACAGGTCCCGCTCCCGCGCCGCCGGGTAGCAATGGTCGAAGCGATACAGATAGGCCGGCACGCCCACCTCGGTCTGCTTGCGCACCATGCGCTCGGTGGCCCAGCCGTAGATGGCGTCGCGGGCCGTCGCCATGGTGCTGTAGTCCATGTCCGAGGCCGGGTACAACGCCAGGAAATCCCCGGCAAGATCGCCGTAGAGTTCCGTGATGGTGTTCTCGTAGCTGGCTTCGTCGGCCGCCGGCGGCGCGATCAGCGCCCGCTGGGAGCGTACTTCGCCTTCATTGAAGCCGGCCAGCAGCGGCACCCTCGCCTGCTCGCCGGCATCGAACACCGCCACCAGCTGGTCGGGCAGCGCCCAGCCGTCAATGGTGCCTTCCGGGCTGAAGCCGGCTTGTTGGCCGATCGCCACCAACTGGTCCGCGTCCAGGGCCCGGAGCTCGCTCAGATTGTTTACGCCGGCCTCCTCCATCACCGCTTCGCCATGCTGCTGCGCCGATGGCAGGCCGTTCGCCACCGTCGCCAGCATCGGTAAGGAGCGGGTGTTGGCGCTTTCGGAAATCGCCTTCTGGAACAGCCCGCGCGCCGGGGGGCTGGTGAGCAGGAAGCTGACGCTAAAGGCGCCGGCGGATTCGCCCATGATGGTGACGTTGCCCGGATCGCCGCCGAAGCGGTCGATGTTGTCGCGCACCCAGCGCAGCGCCTGGATCTGATCGAGCAGGCCATAATTGCCCGACACCCCCTGCGCGGATTCAGCGCTGAGCTCCGCCAGCGCCAGCCAGCCCAGCACCCCCAGGCGGTAGTTGATGGAGACGATCACCGCCCCGGCTTGCGCCAGCCGCGCGCCGTCGAACATCGGCTGAGCACTGCCGCCGATGCGCAAGGAACCGCCGTGAATCCAAACGATCACCGGCAAATCGGTGGTGTCGTTCGGCGCCCACACATTCAGCGTCAGACAATCCTCGCTCATTGACGGAAGAGGGTCGCGATAGAGGCTGGTCTCGGCCACCTCCGGTTGCACGCAAGCCGGGCCGAATTCAGAGGCGTCACGCACGCCCTGCCAGGCCTCGGCGGCCGCCGGCTCGCGCCAGCGCCGCTCACCCACCGGGGGCGCGGCGTAGGGAATGCCCTTGAACACCGACAGATCGCCGGCATAGGTGCCGGCCAGCCGGCCCTGTCGCACCTCCACCTCTGGCCGGGCGGCGGCATCGTTGTCATTGTCGTGGTCGTCGGAACACGAGGCGAGCATCGACACCAGCGCGCTCAGCAGCAGGCCGGTAACGATGGCGGATTTTTTTGCAAACATAAGCGCTCTCTCTTGTTGGATTAATACGCGCAGCCGGCGGGCATCCGCCGGAAGATACTCACTCACAAGAGAAATAGTAAGAAGTGGAGAGGGAACTGTCCACCGGGCGCCACCATGGATCGATAAAACCCATAAAAAACAACACGTTAGAGATTACTATCGAAAAGGAAAGGCGGCCAGAGGGGCGAGCTCTCCAGAACGGCCCCGGGCTGACAAGCCCGGGGCCAGGCAAACCCTGCCATGCGGATTCAGAACAGATCCGCGTCCAGGCTCATCATGGTGTCGGCGCCGGCTTTGATCTGCTCGGCCAGGGCGCCGGCACGGGGCAACAGGCGCTCGAAGTAAAAACGGCCGGTGTTCAGTTTGGCGCGGCCGAAATCGTCGTCGCGGCCGGCGGCGGTGACCATCATGCGCGCCCACAGCCAGGCGTAGGTGACGTAGCCGAACAGGTCGAGATACTCCACCGCGTTGGCGTTGACCGCGTCCGGATTGTCACCGGCCTGGCGCAGCAGTTCGGCGGTGGTGGCCTCGAGCAGATCAACGGCGGCGACCAGTTTTTCGGCCACGCCGTCCAGCCCCGGGGCATCGGCCTGCTCGTCGATCCAGGCGCGCACGTCGGCCAGAAAAGCAGCTACGTACTGGCCACCATTGCGAGTCACCTTACGGCCGGCCAGGTCGAGCGCCTGGATGCCATTGGTGCCCTCGTAGATCTGCGCGATGCGGGCGTCACGCACGAACTGCTCCATGCCCCATTCGCGCACATAACCGTGGCCGCCGAACACCTGCTGCCCAATCACCGTGGTTTCAAAGCCACGGTCGGTGAAGAACGCCTTGGCGATCGGCGTGAGCAGCGCGACGCGATCCTGGGCTGCCTTTTGTTCTTCGTCGTTTTCAGAGAACTTGGCCTTGTCCAGCTCCATGCCCACATAAGCGGAGAGCGCGCGGCCGCCTTCGTTGAGGGCGCGCATGGTCAGCAGCATGCGGCGCACGTCGCCGTGCACGATGATCGGATCGGCATTGCCGGCTTCATTCTTCACACCGCTGGCGGCGCGGCCTTGCAAACGGTCACGGGCGTAATCCACCGCGCTCTGGTAGCTCACCTCGCCCAGGCCCAGACCCTGAATGCCAATCGACAGGCGCTCGTAGTTCATCATCGTGAACATGCACGCCAGCCCCTGATTGGCTTCGCCGATCAGCCAGCCCTTGGCGTTGTCGAAGTTCAGCACGCAGGTGGCGGAACCTTTGATGCCCATCTTGTGCTCGATGGAGCCGGCGGCCACGCCGTTGCGTTCGCCCGCATTGCCGTTCGCGTCGGGCAGGAACTTGGGCACCAGAAACAGGGAAATGCCTTTCGAGCCGGCCGGCGCGTCCGGCAATTTGGCCAGCACCAGATGGATGATGTTCTCCACCATGTCGTGCTCGCCGCCGGTGATGAAAATCTTGGTGCCGGAAATATCGTAGGCGCCGTTGCCGTCCGGGATTGCCTTGCTGCGCATGATGCCCAGATCGGTGCCACTGTGCGGCTCGGTGAGACACATGGTGCCGCTCCACTCGCCGCTGTACAGCTTGGGCAGGTAGGCCTGCTTGAGTTCATCGCTGGCGTGGGCATCCAGGCACAGGGTGGCGCCGTTGGTCAGCGCCGGGTACAGCGCGAACGAGGAATTGGCGCTGTGCATCATTTCCTCGAACAGCACCGCCAGGGATTTGGGCATCCCCTGGCCACCGAATTCCGGGTTGCCGGAAAACGCGCTCCAGCCGTTCCCGGCGTAGGTCTTGAACGCTTCCTTGAAGCCATCCGGGGTGGTCACTTCGCCGTTGTCGAAGTGGCAGCCCTGCTCATCGCCTTCCCGGTTGAGCGGGAACAGCAGGTTCTCCACCATCTTGCCGGCCTCGTCGAGAATGGCATCGGAGAGGTCCCGGGTGATCTCGGCGGTGGCGCTCATGGAAGCCCACAGAGTGTCCGCTTCGAACACCTCGTTGAGCACAAAACGCATGTCTTCCAGGGGGGCTTTGAACGTCGCCATGTCTGTCTCCCGAGTCTGGCAGGTTGGCCCGCGAATCGGCGCGGAAAAGGGCAATCGGAGCGGCGGAGCGGCCGCCTGCCCCGGAAAAACGGGACGCCAAGTGTAGTCAGCCGGGCATCCCGGTTGAAAGACTATTTGTGACCAGCCGTTCATGGCGCCCCTGAAAGCCGCCGCCAGATGCCCGCCGCGTCTGGCCCGGCCCGGTTTATTTCACGGCCGGTTATCCCGTATTCTGGGGTGCTCCTGAAGAACAACCGGGCTGTTTCGCCGCCGCTCGGCACCCGCCACTATCGCTCAGGTCCCTTATGGTTCATATCGACACCAGCAACGGCGTTCTCACCGTCACCTTCGACGAACCGGAACGCCGCAACGCCCTGGGCGTGGCCGACTACACCCGCCTCGCCGGCGCCCTGAGCACCGCCGCCAAAGACCCCACCTTGAGAGCGGTGCTGATCCGCGCCACCGGCACGGTGTTCTGCGCCGGCAACCGGCTGGATGAGTTCGAGACCGAATGGCCGCAGCCCGACGACGGCCCGGTGCTGCGCTTCTTCACCGCGCTGGCGGCCGCGCCGGTACCGGTGATCGCCGCCGTGCAGGGCGGCGCGGTCGGGGTCGGCGCCACCCTGCTGCTGCATTGCGATCTGGTGCTGTGCAGCGACGCCGCCTTCCTGAAATTCCCGTTCGTGCCGCTGGGCATCGCCCCGGAGGGCGCCTCCTCGCGGCTGCTGCCCGAACGCCTGGGCATCAGCCGCGCCATGGACATTCTGCTCACCGGCCGCAAGGTGGAGGCCGGCGAGATCGACGCCCTCGGCCTGGGCATCAAGGTCGGCGACGGCGAGGCGCTTGAGCAGCGGGCCGGCGACTGGCTTAAGCGCTTCGCGGAACTGCCGGCGGACGCGGTACGCACCACCAAGGCGCTGATCCGGCGCCCGCTGGAAGCGGACATCAACGAGCGCTTCGACGTGGAAATCCGCGCCATCAACGGGCTGCTCGAACAGCAAAGGAAGACAACATGAGCAACGATAAAAACACACCTCTGGTGCTCAAGGACTTCGACCGGGGCGTCGCCACCCTGACCCTCAACCGCCCGCAACACGGCAATGCCATGACCCAGCCGTTATGGGACAGCCTGCTGGAGGCTCTCAATGACTGCGCCGCCGACGACGCCGTGCGGGTGATCGTGCTCACCGGCGCCGGCAAGGCGTTCTGCGCCGGCGCCGACATCGACCGCCTGAAACGCTGGGCCGCCGGCGGCGAGATCGACCTGCCCATGGAACGTCCGCGACCAGAAATTGAAAACGGCCTGGCGCTGCCCGCGGGCTTCGACGACCGCTATTCCTATCTGGCGCAAATTCCCAAGCCGATCATCGCCGCGATCAACGGCCCGGCCGCCGGCTCCGGCTTCGCCCTGGCCATGTTCTGCGACCTCCGCTTCGCCACCCCGCAGGCGAAACTGTGCGCCGCGTTTTCCCGGCTCGGCTTGATCGGCGAGATGGCCCTGCCCTGGATAGTGTCGCGGGCGGCGTCGCCCCACGTCGCCGCCGATCTGCTGTTCTCCTCGCGGCCGATGCCCGGCGACGAAGCCGCCGCCGTGGGCCTGATCAACCGCACCTACCCGCAAGAACGTTTCCTGGATTCGGTCATCGACTACGCCCACGGCGTCGCCGAGAGCACCACGGCCTGGTCGCTGGCCACCATCAAACGGCAGATCTGGCACGGCCTGATGCAGAACCTGGACGAAGCGGTGGACGACTACTACCCGATCATGGAACAGAGCCTGCACCGCGAGGACTTCAAACAACAACTCAAGGCCATGCTGGCGGCCATGAACGGTAAGACGTAGGCGTCGCGGCTGAAGCCCCTCTCCCCTGGCGGGAGAGAGGTTGGGGAGAGGGGGAAACGATCAATCCAAGGCCATGCTGGCGGCCATGAACGGCAAGACGTAGGCGTCGCGGCTGAAGCCCCTCTCCCCTGGCGGGAGAGGGGTTGGGGAGAGGGGGAGACGATCAATCCAACGCGGCTAACGCGCCGAACGGACCTTACTCCTCTCCCTGCCCCTCTCCCGCAAGCGGAGAGGGAACCGGTCCGAAAAGCCGGCATGTGACCCTGGCGCTTTCCAGGATCAGAACGCGAAGTGCTCCGCGTCCAGTTCCATCATGCATTCCAGACCGCCTTCGATGGCGCCCTTGTGCCCAGCGGAACGGGGCAGAATGCGCTTCATGTAGAAACGAGCGGTGCTGATCTTGGCGTTGTAGAAGTCCTCGTCGCCAGCGCCAGCGGCGATCTGCTCCTGAGCCTTGGCGGCCATGCGCGCCCACAGGTAGGCCAACGTCACGTAACCGGAGTACATCAGGTAGTCCACCGAGGCGGCGCCCACGTAATCCGGGTTTTGCATCGCCTGCATGCCGATCGACTGGGTCAGCTCGCCCCACTCTTTGTTGCTGGCCGCCAGCGGCTCGATCAGTTCCTTGAGGTCGCCGTTGTCGGCCTGGGCTTCACAGAACTGGTGCACGATCCTGGTGAAATTCCGCAGCGCCTGACCCTGGGTCATCATGATCTTGCGGCCCAGCAGGTCCAGCGCCTGAATGCCGGTGGTGCCTTCATAGAGAGTGGAGATGCGCGAATCGCGCACGTTCTGCTCCATGCCCCATTCGCGCACGAAACCGTGCCCGCCGTAGATCTGCACACCGTGGTTGGCGGCTTCCAGGCCCACCTCGGTGACGAACGCCTTGGCGATCGGCGTCAGCAGCGCCATCAGTTCATGCGCTTCCTCGCGCTCGCTGTCGTCCTTGGCCAGCTTCACCACATCGCCCAACTGCGCGCACAGGTACACCAGCGCGCGGCCGCCTTCGGCGAACGCCTTGCTGGTCAGCAGCATGCGGCGCACGTCCGGGTGCACGATGATCGGGTCCGCCGGGCCGTCCGGGTTTTTCGGGCCGGACAGGCTGCGCATGGCGAGGCGGTCCTTGGCGTAGGTGAGACCTCCCTGGAAACCCAGCTCGGCGGCGGCCACGCCCTGGATGGCGGTGCCCAGGCGAGCGAAGTTCATAAAGGTGAACATGCAGTTCAGGCCTTTGTTCTCCGGCCCGATCAGGTAGCCGGTGGCGCCGTCGAAGTTCATCACGCAGGTGGCGGAAGCTTTAATCCCCATCTTGTGTTCAATGGAGCCGCAGGCCACCGCGTTGCGCTCGCCAACACCGCCGCTCCCGTCGGTGAGGAACTTGGGCACGATGAACAGGGAAATGCCCTTGGTGCCCTGGGGCGCGCCGGGCAGGCGGGCCAGCACGATGTGCACGATGTTCTCGGCCATGTCGTGCTCACCGGCGGAGATGAAGATCTTGGTGCCACTGATCTTGTAGCTGCCGTCGGCCTGAGGTTCGGCCTTGGATTTGAGAATGCCCAGGTCGGAGCCGCAGTGGGCTTCGGTCAGGCACATGGTGCCGGTCCATTCACCGCTGATCAGCTTCGGCAGATAAGCGTTTTTCTGCTCGTCGGTGCCGTGCTCTTCAATGGTGGCGATGGCGCCATGGGACAGCCCCGGGTACATGCTCCAGGACCAGTTGGCGGTGCCGGTCATCTCGGAAATAGCAATGCTGGAGGAGCCGGGCAGACCCTGGCCACCGAATTCCGGATCGCCGTTCATGGCCGGCCAACCGCCTTCCACGTACTTGGCGTAGGCTTCCTTGAAACCCTTGGGGGTGGTCACCACGGTGTCTTCGAAATGGCAGCCTTCCTCATCGCCGGAACGGTTCAGTGGAGACAGTTCGTTTTCGGCGAACTTGGCGCCCTCTTCGAGAAACGCGTTGAGCAGCTCGCTGTTGACCTCTTCCAGGCCAAGACGGGCATAGTGGCCGTCCAGGTCCAGGACTTCGTTCAGCACAAAGCGCATGTCGCGCAGGGGAGCTTTGTAATCGGGCATCTCAGGTCTCCCTAAAATCTGTTTTGAAAGCGGGAAAACCGGCCCCGAGAGGGCTGAAGCAGTGCGCAGCGGCGGGGCGGGTCCATCGTCAGGGGCGCCAATGTTAGCGCCGCCCCAGAGCGGCTGCCCACCACTATTTGTGACCCACAAGTCAAACAAGCGTTTGAAAACGCGATTTGCCACGAAACACTGGTATAGTCGCCTCTGCAGACGCTCGCGGAGCCCGCATCGCGCCTCCGCCAGCCCGGCCGGAACCGTCCACAAGGAGTAAACGCCGCCATGATCGACCCCAATCTGCTCGACATTCTGGTCTGTCCGGTGAGCAAGGCGCCGCTGATCCACGATGAGCGCAACAACGAACTCAAGTGCAAGGCCAGCGGCCTCGCCTATCCGGTGCGCGATGGCATTCCAGTGATGCTGGAAGAAGAAGCCCGCACCATGAGCGACGAAGAGATCGGCGGCCTGTAATTGCCAGCGCCGCCCGGCTCCGCGCCGGCTAGAACACCGATAAATACCGCCCCCTCGAACAAGGAAGTACCGATGAAACGGCTTCTGATCGCCTTGCTGATGATCGCCAGCACTCCGTTATTCGCCGACAACGCGACGCCAGACGTCGACCAGCAAAACGACAACTGCCTGCTGCGCGCCGCCCGCAACGCCGACCAGAACGTGACCCTCGGCGAGCTGCGCCAGTGGTGCCAGAAAAGCCAGCAGAGCGCTCCCGAGCGCAGCCCCCATGAAGACGCGCTGCGCGCTCGCCTGGCCCTGGAAAACAGCAGTAAGGGCAACCCGTTCGTGATCACGCCGCACAACCGCAACTACGTGATGCCGTTCAGCTATCACTCCAATCCGCAATTGAACGATCCGGACCGGGCCGACCGGCACACGCAGTCCAACGAACTCAAATTCCAGCTCTCGTTGAAAGCGCCGCTGTACGACAATTTCTGGGGCGGCAGCACCCTGTACGCGGCCTTTACCGGGGTGTTTTTCTGGCAGGCCTACAATGAAGACGAATCGCGGCCGTTCCGGGAAATCAATTTCACCCCGGAGCTGTTCGTCGCCAAACCGGTGGATTGGCAGCTGGGCCCGGTGGATTCCGAACTGATCGCGTTCGGCATACGCCACGATTCCAACGGTCGCGGCGTGCCCGCTTCGCGAAGCTGGAACCGGCTGTTTGTGCGGCATGTCTCTCGCATCGGCCCTTATTATGTGTCGCTGATGCCCTGGTACCGGATTCCCGAGCAAGACAAGGACGATCCCATGGACGCCCGTGGCGATGACAATCCGGACATCGAGAAATACATGGGCCACTTCGAGCTGGAACTGGCCCGTGCTTTCGGCAACCACGTGGTGGAACTAAAAGTGCGCAACAACCTGCGCTCGGAGAACAAGGGCGCTGGCGAAGTAAACTACTCGTTCCCGCTCAATAAGCGCTTCAAAGGTCTGGTGCAAGTGTTCACCGGCTACGGCGACTCGCTGATCAACTACGACGATTACGAAACCCGTTTCAGCGTGGGCATCCTGCTCACCGACACACTGTGAACGACCGCCGGCGCCCGGCGCCGGCACAAAAACCCGACAAACACCATTAAAAATACCCCTTTAATTCACCACATCACACCTTTTCTCTTGCAATAGAGGGAAATCAAACGCCATATTAATGCGATTACATTACCCAAATAACAATACGGGAGTCGCAATCATGGCTTACAAACACCCTGCCGAACCGGATTTTCCGGGCACCATCGGCCGCACCGTCGCCGATTCCAAACCGGCCTGGCCGGAACCGGGCACGCCCCGGGGCGCCCCCAATATCGTGCTGGTGGTGCTCGACGACGCCGGTTTCTCGCATCTTGGTTGCTACGGCTCAAGCATCGCCACGCCCCACATCGACCGCCTGGCCGGCGAAGGGCTGCGCTACACCGGCTTTCACACCACCGCGCTGTGCTCGGCCACCCGTACCTGCTTGCTCAGCGGCCGCAATCACCACGCCGCCGGCATCCGCGCCATCTCTAACTTTGACACCGGCTTCCCGAACACGCGCGGCGCCATTCCGCCCAGCGCCGCGCTGCTGCCGGCGATCCTGCGGGACGCTGGCTACGCCACCTTCGCCACCGGCAAATGGCACCTGGCGCCGATGCGCGAATGCTCCGCCGCCGGCCCGTTCCTGAACTGGCCGCTGCAAAAGGGCTTCGATCGCTTCTACGGCTTTATGCAGGGCGAGACCGACCAGTTCTACCCGGAGCTGACCTACGACAACCACTTCGTGGCACCACCCTGCTCGCCGGAAGAGGGCTATCACGTCTCCGAGGACATCGTCGATCACTCGCTGGATTTCATCCGCGACAGCGTTTCTCTGGTGCCGGAAAAGCCCTGGTTGCTGTACCTGGCGATGGGCGCCATGCACGCGCCGCACCAGGCGCCCCAGGAATATCTGGACAAGTACCGGGGCAAGTTCGACCACGGCTGGGAAAAGGAACGCGAAATCTGGTTCGCGCGGCAAAAAGAACTGGGCATCATTCCCCAGGACACCGCCCTGGCGCCGCAAAATCCCGGCGTGCCCGATTGGGACACCCTGCCCGAGGACCACAAGCGCTTCGCCTCGCGCCTGCAGGAAGCGTTCGCCGCCATGCTGGAACACACCGACGCCCAGATCGGCCGCCTGATGGCAGGGCTCGCCGAGCTGGGCCAGGATGACAACACCCTGTTCGTGCTGATCTCCGACAACGGCGCCAGCCAGGAGGGCGGCGCCACCGGCACCCTGGATGAGATGCGCTATTTCAACGGCATGAAGGAAGACGTGGCCACCGCCGTGAAACGGCTCGACGACATCGGCACGCCGCGCAGCCACAGCAACATACCCTGGGGCTGGGCCCAGGCCGGCAACACGCCATTGAAATGGTACAAACAAAACACCCACGGCGGCGGCGTGCGCGACCCGCTGATCCTGCGCTGGCCGGGCAAGCTCGGCAAACCCGGCGAGATCCGCCGCACCTTCTGCCACGCGGTGGACATCACTCCCACCCTGCTCGATCTGATCGGCCTTAAAGCGCCGGAGACGGTGGCCGGCGTGCCGCAAATGCCGTTGCACGGCGTCAGCCTCAAAGCAACCCTGGACGACGACATCAAGGTGCCGCGCGCGGGCCAGTATTTCGAGATGCTTGGCCATCGGGCGATCTGGCAAGACGGCTGGAAGGCGGTCACCCACCACCGGCGCGGCGCCGATTTCGAACAGGACGAATGGGAGCTGTACAACCTCGACGAGGACTTCTCCGAATCCAACAACCTGGCGCGGAACCACCCGGACAAGCTCGAGCAGATGAAAGCGCTGTGGTGGAAAGAGGCGGAAAAACACGGCGTGCTGCCGCTTGACGATCGCAAGGCCGGCGACCTGTTCCGCGCCTCGCGCCGTAAAGGTGTGCCCAACGCGCGCAAGCGCTTCGTCTACTATCCGCCGATTTCGCACATTGTCTCCGACGCCTGCCCGGCGGTGTACAAGGGCTTCACGCTCACCGTGGAATTGCCCGACCACCCGGAGCATGGCGACGGCGTGCTGGTGTCGCGGGGCACCATCAACAGCGGTTTCGTGCTCTACATCCAGAACGGCAAAGTGCACTTCGACCACAACGGCTTCCACGACCACACCCATCTGGTCAGCGAGCAGCCGCTGCCCGCCGGCGAGCACACCCTCACCGTGACCATCACCCGGCGCCAGGACGGCGGCGGCGACGTCACCCTGGCGGTGGACGGCAACCACCAGGCGAGTGGCTCAACCCCGATGCTGCTGGTGATGCTCTCCAGCATCGGTATGGATTTCGGCCGCTGCCTGTCGCCGGTCACCGAAGGCTACAGCGCGCCCTTCCCTTACCCGGGGCGCATTCAAAGGGTGATTTTTGAACTGCCCGCCAGCGGCAGCCGTCAGCTCGACAAGGACGCCGACAACGCCAGCGAGCGGGCGATCATGTCGCAGCAATAAACCCGCCAACAACGCAAAAAGCGCCTGCTGGCGGGCTTCAGCGCTCGCCAGCGAGCGCCGCCAGCGTGTCGCGGCGCAGTGACTCCAAGGCGTCGCTGAAACGCACCGGATACGGCGATTCAGCCCGCGCCACGCCACGCAGCGGCGCCGCCAAAGCCGCCAGGTCCCGGCGCAAACGCTGGCGGGCGGCGTCCGCGTCCGGCGCCGCTGCCAGTGGCTCGCCGCCGGCGACCACGGTGCGCAACAGCGGCTCGCCCTGGCGTTGCTCGTCGGCGCCGGTAATCTCATCACCCAGCAGACGGCCATCGCCATCACGGTATCGCCAGATCTGCTTGGCGCCCGGGTAAATCGGTTTGCCCGGCGACGTCTTAAGACGCGGCCGGCCCCGGTATTCGGTGAGCTTGTAGGCGAAATCCAGAGACGGAGCGTCGGCCACCGAGCCCATCTCGGTGCCCACGCCGAAGCCATCGATGGGCGCGCCGGCGGCCACCAGCGCGGCCACCTTCCATTCGTCCAGGCCGCCGCTGACCACCACCTTGATCGCCGAGAGGCCGGCGGCGTCCAGTCGACGGCGGGCGGCGCGCGCCAGTTCGGCCAGATCGCCGGAATCGATGCGCACGGCCCCCACCTTCAACCCTTCGTCGCGCACCAGGGCAATCACCTTGTCCACCCCGGCCAGGGTGTCGTAGGTGTCCACCAGCAGGGTGGTGCCCGGGTAATCCCGGGCGTAGCGGCGAAACGCCTCGCTCTCGCTGTCGTGGGCCTGGATGTAGGAGTGCGCCAGGGTGCCCTGGGCGGGCAGGTCGAAATCCAGCGCGCCAAGCACGTTGCTGGTGCCGGCGATGCCCGCCACCCGGTAGGCGCGCACCCCGCGCCAGGCCGCTTCCAGACCGTGCATGCGGCGCATGCCGAAATCCATCACCGCGGCGTCGCCGGCCGCCAGCACCACTCGCGCCGCCTTCGACGCCAGCAGCGTCTCCAGATTCACATAGTTCATCAGCAGGCTTTCCAGAAGCTGCCCTTCGGCGATCGGCGCGCGCACCTCCAACAGCGGTTCGTTGGGGAACACCAGCGAGCCCTCGGGCAGCGCCCGCACCTCGCCGCTGAAGCGGAAATCCGCCAGCCAGTCGAGAAAACCCGGCTTGAACGGGCCCATACCCGCCAGCCGTTGCACCAGTGCGCGCGGAAAGCGCAGTTCGGTGATCAACCGGGCGACGTGCTCCTGGCCGCAGGCGACGGCGAAATTGCGCTCGCCGGGCAGTGCCCGAAAAAACAGGCTGAACACCGCCGGGTCCCGGGCGCCCTCGGCGTAATACGCTTGGGTCATGGTCAGTTCATAGAGATCGGTGAGCAGGCCGAGCTGGTCGGCGGCGGGCCATGGGGCGGTCATCGACACTCCTTGTGTGACGAGAATGGAAGGTCCGAAAAAGTGGAGGCTCCCTAGAGAATGGTTGCGCGGCTCCGTTATTCAAGCGCGGGCGGCGTCCAGCACCGCCTGGTGCAGTGCCCGGTCGGCCTCATTGGCCAGCACCCAGCGCAGCTCGCGCACATGCTGCAAACGAGGCGCCCACTCGAGCACCGCGGCCATCGCCACCGCCGCCGCCTCGGCCATCGGATAGCCGAAGGCACCGGTGGAAAGCGCCGGCATCGCCACCGTGCGCAACCGATGGCGGTCGGCCAGATCGAGCGCGTTGTGGTAACACTGGGCAAGCAGCCGGTCGGCGGGTTGGTCGCGGCCGTGGACCGGCCCCAGGCAGTGAATGACAAATCGATTGGGCAGGTCGTGGCCGCCGGTGATCACCGCCTGGCCGGGCCGGATCGGCGCCAGCGGCGCGCACTCGCGAGCCAGCCCGGGGCCCGCGGCGCGGTGCAGCGCGCCGGCCACGCCGCCTCCAGGCCCAAGCCCGGCATTGGCGGCATTGACCACCGCGTCCATGTCGCCCTGGTTGGCGATATCGCCAACCCGGCACTCGATACGCAATTGCTTCATCACGGCCTCCTGCCGTTGCCTGGCCGGTGCGCTATCATCGACCCGGTATCGATCTTTCGTCACCAGGGAGTGCGCGGGGCCGCTTCCCACTCAGTTTGATGACCGCGTTGCCGTCCTGTACCGGCCTTCCCAAAGCGGGCCAGGCCAAGCGCGAAGAGAGAGGTTTAGCATGCTCAATGAACGACCAGCAACACCGCTTCGCCCGCTTTGGGGCGCAACCCGCAGGGCCTCCTCCGGCGCGGCCATCAAACTGGATGGGAACCGGCCCAGAATGCGAATCGCGGCCCGTTTGTGCCTGCTCGGCCTGTTGCTGCTCAACAGCGCCTGCCAGACCCTGTCGGGGCTGGAAGCCCCGGAGGTCAACCTCTCGACCCTCAGTCTGGAGCAGGTCGGGGTGTTCGAACAACAGTGGCGGGTGGTGCTGCGCGCGCGCAATCCCAACGACCGCGACCTGACGCTGAAAAGCCTGGATTACGAGATCTTCATCAACGGCGAGCGCTTCGCCCGTGGCCTGACCGGCGAGGCGACGGTGCTGCCGGCGATGGGCGATGCTCTGGTGAGCACCCGCATCACCACCAGTTTGCTGAGCACCCTGGGGCGCCTGCAATCGTTGCAGGAGCATCCCGGCGCGCCGCTCGATTACCGGCTCAAAGGCAGCGCCCGGGTGGCCGGCGTGGCGTTCCCTTTGCATTTTGACCACCAGGGTCGGTTCCAACTGCCGACGTCGATACCGGTACGCTGACCGGCGGCGCGATGGCGCTGAGCCCGATGGTCATCAACAGACCGGCGCCACCGCGTTACAGTGAGGCAATCGGATCAAGCGGTGAGACATGTGGAACAGCAACCGGACTTTCAAGTGGCCATCATCGGCGCCGGCTTCGGCGGCCTGGGCATGGCCATCGCCCTCAAGGAACGCGGCCAGCACTCGCTGGTGATTCTGGAGAAAGCGGCGCGGATCGGCGGCGCCTGGCGAGACAACACCTACCCGGGCGCCGCCTGTGACGTGCCCTCGCATCTCTATTCTTTCTCGTTCGCGAAAAAATTCGACTGGTCGCGGCGCTTCGCCCCGCAGGCGGAAATCTTCGATTACCTGAGCCATTGCGCCCACCAATACGGTTTAGAGCCGCACCTGCGCCTCAACACCGAAGTAGGCGCCGCCCGCTTCGACGAAGAGCAGGCCCTGTGGCACCTGGAGACCAGCGCCGGGGTACTGACCGCGCGGGTACTGATCACCGCCACCGGCCAGCTCAACCGTCCCGCTTATCCCAACCTGCCGGGCCTTGAGCGCTTCCACGGCCCGGCGTTTCACAGCGCCCGCTGGGACCATGACGTGGATCTGAGCGGCAAGACCGTTGCGGTGGTGGGCACCGGTGCCAGCGCCATCCAGTTCGTGCCCGAAGTGGCGAAAAAGGCCAGCCAGGTGCTGTTATTCCAACGCTCCGCCGCCTACGTGATTCCCAAACCGGACCGCCCCTATACCGCCGCCGAGCAACAGCGCATGCAACGCTGGCCGCTGCTGCAGCAATTGGACCGCGGCAAGATTTACCTGCAGAACGAAACCCGGGTGCTCGGCTTCACCGCGTTGCAGGGCGCGATGAAAATCTACCAGCGGCTGTTCAAACGCTATCTCAAACAGTGCATCTCCGACCCCGGCCTGCGCGAAACGCTGACCCCGGATTATCCCATGGGCTGCAAGCGCATCCTGATCTCCAACGACTATTTCCAGGCCATCCAACGCCACGGCGTGCGGGTCATTAGCGGCGGCGTCAGCGCCGTCACCGAAAGCGGTGTCGAGGACGCCCACGGGCAACACCACCCGGCCGACGTGCTGATTTTCGGCACCGGCTTCCAGGCCACCGACTTCCTGGCACCGATGCGCATCACCGGGCGCGCCGGCCGCGACCTCAACGACGCCTGGCGCAACGGCGCCGAGGCCTACCTGGGCATCAGCGTGCGCGGCTTTCCCAACCTGTTCATGCTCTACGGCCCCAACACCAACCTGGGCCACAACTCCATCGTCTATATGTTGGAATCGCAGATCGCCTATGTGATCAGCGCTCTGGATACGCTTGAGCGCCACGGCCAACGCAGCCTGGAAGTGCGCGAGCGGGTGCAGAGCGATTTTAATCAGCGCCTGCAGCAGCGCATGCGCGCCACGGTGTGGGACAGTGGCTGCCACAGCTGGTACAAAACCGAGAATGGCCTGAACACCAACAACTGGCCCGGGTTTACCTTCACCTACCGGCGCCTGACCCGGCGCCTGGAGCCCGCCGATTATGAGATGTCGCCGTGAGCTGTAGCCGTGAGTTGAGCGGCGCCGCCCCCAGCCCCAGCCAGACCCTGGTCGCCGCGCTGCTGCGCGGTGCTCTCACCGCGCTGGTCAAACCCGCCTTCAATCCGCGCCGCGGGGTGGTGTTTCAGCGGCGCTGGCTGAGCGCCGCGGCGCGGGTCGCCCTGCCGGCCCGGGGCGTGCCCCGGCGGCGTGCCCATTTCGCCGGCGTGCCGGTGGAAATGGTCGGCGACGGCCGCGCCGGCTGCGTGCTGTATCTGCATGGTGGCGGCTATCTGAGTGGCTCGCCCGCCACCCACCGTGCGCTGACCACGCATCTGGCACGCCGCTCCGACACCACCGTGGTGGTGGCGGATTATCGCCGCGCCCCGGAGCACCCCTGCCCGGCCGCCCTGGACGACGCCCTGGCGGTGTACCGACGCCTGCTGGACAACGATCATGCCCCCGGCCGGTTGGCGCTGGCCGGCGACTCCGCCGGCGGCGGCCTGGCCCTGGCGTTGCTGCAACGGATCAACAACGAAGGCCTGCCGGCGCCGGCCAGCGCCATCCTGATTTCGCCCTGGCTGGATCTGAGCCTGCGGCAGACCCCCGCGTGGGTGCCCGGGGAGGCGATGCTCAACCTGCACTGGCTGGAAAAAGCCGCCGAGGCCTACGCCAGTGGCCAGCGGGACCAGGCCGGCGCGTCACCGCTGTTCGGTGATTGCGACAACCTGCCGCCGCTGCTGATCCAGAGCGGCGGCGATGAGATTCTGCGTGGCGACAGCGAGCGGCTCGCCGATGCCCTGGCGGGCACCCGCACCCGGGCGCGCTACCAGCTCTACCCGGATCGCTGGCACGTGTTTCAGTTGCACGCGGGGGTGCTCGCCGACGCCGACCACGCCATCGATGAGATGCGCGACTTTCTTAACCACCACTGGCAAGCCTGATGAAAAGCATTCTGATCACCGGCGCCGCCGCCGGCATTGGTCTGGCCACCGCCCGCCGCTTTCACCGCCAGGGCTGGCGGGTCGGCCTGTTGGACAGCAACGACGACGCCTTGCGAACGCTCCAGGCCGAGCTCGGTGAACCGGCCTGGCACCGACACCTGGACATCACCGACGCCGATGCCTGCCAACGGGCGGTGGACGACTTCGCCGCCACCGGCGGCCTCGACGTCCTATTCAATTGCGCCGGCATTTTGCGCATGGGGCACGCGGAAGACCTGAGCCTGGAAGCGCACCGCCTGACGTTTCAGGTCAATGTGATCGGCACCCTGCAAATGAGCCTGGCCGCGCTGCCCCATCTCAAGAAGGCGCCCGCGCCACGAGTGCTGAACATGAGCTCCGCTTCGGCGCTTTACGGCGTGCCCCACCTGGCCAGCTACTCGGCCTCGAAATTCGCGGTGCGCGGCCTCACCGAAGCACTCAACCTGGAATGGCGGCGCCACGGCATCGTGGTGCAGGACCTGATGCCACCGTTCGTCAACACCGCCATGGTCAGCGCGCAGACGTTTCAAGCACCGGTGGTGCGGCGCATGGGCGTGCGGCTGAGCGCCGGGGACATCGCCCGCGCCGCTGAGCAGGCGCTGCGGACCGAACGGGTACACACCCCGGTGGGCCTGTCGTTCCGCCTCACCACCCTGGTCGAGAAACTGGCGCCAAGCGGCGTCACCCGCGGCATGATGCGCTGGCTGAGCCGGGAATAACGGACCGGCTCAAGTGATGGCGCCGTGCTTCGTGGAGAACGGCTTCAAGCTACAAGCGACAGAGCGACTGCGTAGAGCTTCTTTTTGCGGCTTGAAGCCTGAGGCTTGCGGCGCTCTCCACGAAGCACGGCGCCACCAATGGCACGGTCTTTCCCTGCATCCTGCATCCTATTCCGCCACTTCCGGCGCCCAATGAATGGTCACTTTGCGGCGCCCCCAGTTGAGCGCGCCGCGCAGGTCCGTGCCCATATAGATGTCGATTTTGTTGCGCCAGCGGTCGTGCATTTTGTCGCGTACGTACCAGACACCCTCCAGCCCTTCGATGCGCACCGCGGTGCCGTACACCATGCCCCGCTCAATCAGATCCCGGGACACGGCGATCACATGCATACCCGGCTTCAGAACATCGCCCCAGGCAGCCACCGTGTGGTCGTCGCCGGCGCCCTGGCCGTGCAGGGAATTAAAGGCGGTGGCGGTGACCGTCAGCCGTTCCGAGAAGCGCCCTTCGAAGCGCTCGGCCAGCACCGGCGTCGCCAGCATCGTCAACAAAGCCGCCAGAGCAACGGCACACAGTGTGCTCAGCGGCGTTCTCAACCCGCTCTTCACCCGAGGGCCTTTAATCTGGCCGGATGCGTACATGGACAATGAATCTCCTGGTGATGATGTTCAGTGTTGCCGGTTGCGCCAGCCAGCCAGCGCCGCCGCCAATGGCCATGCAACAGTGGACGCCGCCCGGTGACATGCGCGGTGTAATCGTTGCCCTGCACAGCTTCGGCGACTATCGGGCCGCCTTCAACCTGGCGGCACCGGCCCTGGCACGACGCGGCTATCGAGTGTACGCCTTCGACCAGGCCGGCTTTGGCACCCGCAACCTCAATGACCGCTGGGCCGGGGAAGAGCGGCTGGTGGACGACGCCGCCCGCGCGGTCGCCGACGCGGCCCGCCAGCACCCCGGCCAACCCCTGTATCTGCTGGGCGAAAGTCTGGGCGGCGCGGTCGCCATTCTGGTCGCACATCGCCATCCGGAATTGCCGATCCGTGGCTTGATCCTGGCGGCGCCGGCGGTGCGCGAAGGCATTCGACTGCGCTACGGCTGGAACGTTCTGATCGCCAGCGCCGCCATCCTGGCTCCCGGTTACCGACTCACCGTGAACCGCGCCCCGGACGACCCGCTCCTGGCCCCCGAAGCGGCCCGGCGCCTCGCCGACGATCCGCGGGTAATGCGCCGGGTGCGAATGGACAGCTACTGGGGCTAGGGCCTGTTCGTACTCAGTTCGATGGCCGCGCCGGCCCTTCGGGTTGCGCCCCAAAGCGGGCCAAACAGCGTTGCTCGTCGTTCATTTAGCGTACTAAACCTCTCTCCTCGCGCCTTGCCTGGCCCGCTTTGGGGCGGCAACGCGGCCATCGAACTGAGTGCGAACAGGCCCCTCTGGCCGACAGCGCCAGCGACGAAGCGCCGGCGCTGTCCCTGCCCACCCTGCTGTTGTACGGCGGCCGCGACACCTCGGTACCAGCGGTCAGCATTGACCGCTTGCGTGGGCACCTGGGCGATCACGGCGAATACCACTTTTACCCGGATGCCCCCCATCTGCTGCTGCAAAGCCGCCACTGGCCGAACCTCACCGACACCATTGGCGACTGGCTTGACCGGCAGGCCGATGAGCGTGGTCGTCGCTGTAATGGCCGTTCCGGCCCGCCGTGCTAGGCTTTCCGCCATCGACTCAGGAGTGACTCATGGCGAAACGGGTTCTTATCACCGGCGGCAATTCCGGCATCGGGCTGTGCACCGCCGAACAACTGGCCGGGCGCGGCGCCGAGGTGCTGCTGGCCTGCCGCGACCAGACCAAGGGCCAGGCGGCGGTGGCGCGCATCAAGAACCGTTATCCGGAAGCGCGGGTGCGCCTGTTCAGCCTCGATCTCGCCGATCTGGCGGCGGTGCATGGCTGCGCCCGGCGCCTCACCGACGAGCTGGACGGCCTGGATGTGTTGATCAACAACGCTGGCGTGGTGCCCACCCGGCAGCAGTTCACCGCCGACGGCTACGAAATGCAGTTCGGCGTCAATTACCTGGCGCCGGTGCTGCTGACCCATCTGCTGCTGCCGCTGCTGCAAAGCCGCCCCAACGCGCGCGTGCTCCATGTGGCGTCGGTGGCGCATTGGCTGGGGCGCATCAATCCGAACACCTGGCGGGGCCGGCGGCCGTACCTGGTGATGGACGCCTACGGGCAATCCAAGCTGGGCAATATTCTGTTCAGCGATGTGTTGGCGCAGAAACTGGCCGGCCAGGGCATTACCAGCAACGCACTGCACCCGGGGGGCGTCGACACCGGCATTTTCCGCCACGTGCCGGGGCTGGCCATGAAGCTGATCCGCCCCACCCTGACCACCGCGGAAAACGCCGCCCGCCTGCCGGTGCGCATGGCCCTGGACGACACCTTCAACGACGTCACCGGCGGTTACTTCGACGCCAAGGGCGCGGCTTCCCGCTCGCCACGGGCACGCGATAAAAAAAGCGCCGCGCGCCTTTATGAACAGACCCTGGCCGCCCTTGAGCTCAATCCGCTTTAGCGGGCACCACCCCTTACAGGCTCTGTGTGGCCTGCCCGGGCGTTTCCAGAGCCTCGGCGCGGACCACCTGACGCAGTTGCGGATAGAGGGTCAGAAACACCGCTTCCAGTTCATCGTGGTGCGCGTGAATTTCCTCCAGCATGCCCTGGAAACGGTTGGTGAAGCGGATGCGCGCGGCAATCCGGTCCAGCGCCCGGCCAATGCCTTCCAACTCGGCGTAGCGGTTGAACCAGTCGTGCTCGACCATGTGCCGGGTGGTGGCGCGCATGGCTTCCGGCATCAGCGGCGCGCCTGTTAGTAATAAGCGGTAGTTCTCGTCGATCGCCTCCTGCAACGGCCGCTCGTGGAAGCGCGACCAGTGGCGGATCAGAAAATGGTCGAACAGCACATCCAGAGCGACGCCGGCGAACCGCCGGCGCTGGTCGGAGAAGCGCCGCCGGCTGTCGATCACCAGCGGATGGTGGTCGGTAAAGCGGTCCACCAGGCGGTGGTTGTGCAAGCCTTGCCGCACCGGCTCCGGCAACGCCTCCGGCTGCACCCCGCGCATGAAATCCCCCATCAGATTGCCGACCTTGGAGGCGACCGTGGGCTGGGCAAGAGCGAGATGGGCGAAGTAGTTCATCGCCGTCTCAGCGCACGCCGCGCCGCAGCCGGAAATCCAGATTCTGGCGCACCGCCGGCCACTCCAGGTTGATGATCGAAAACACCACCGTGTCCCGATACAGGCCGTCCGCGCTCACCTGATGATTGCGCAGCACGCCGTCCTGCTTGGCGCCGAGGCGGGCAATCGCCGCCCGCGAGGCGCGGTTGTGCCAATGGGTGCGGAACTCCACGGCAATCGCATCCAGCGTTTCAAAGGCGTGGCCGAGCAACAGCCGCTTGCACTCGGTATTCACGGCGCTGCGTTGAAAACGTTCAGCGTACCAGGTGTAGCCGATCTCCAGGCGCCGGTTAGGCTCATCCACGTGGCAGTAACGGGTCGCGCCGATCACCGTGCCACTGGCGTTGTCACGCACCGCGAACGGCATTTCGCCGCCGTGCTCGCGGCCGTGCAGCGCGGTGTCGATGTAGTCGCCCACGGTCTCCGGGCCTGGCACGAAGGTGTACCAGAGCTGATGCAGGTCGCCGTCGACGCAGGCCTCGGCCAGGGCCTCGCGGTGCTGCGCGCCGAGCGGCTCCAGAGTGACGGTGTCGCCGCCCAGGGTGACGGGTTCGATCCAACGGGCCATGCTTGCTCCTGCTCGCCAATGCCGGTTCTTGAGCATACCGGAAAGAGGCCCCGTAACGTCAGCGCAGGCGCACCACATGGCCCTCCCGGGGTGCCCCGCCATCGTCATGCAAGGCGCGGATCACCTGCCCCGCCGCCGAGTAGCCGTGGTGTTCGATCAGCGTCATCCAGCCGTTTCGAGAGTCCGCCACGGCGGCGAGAAAACGCCGCTGGGCCGCGCCAAAGCGCTCCGCCAGTACCGCCGGCCCCCAATCGATGTTGCGCTTACGAATCTGTACCGGCGCGAAATACAGCTTCGGTTCCGGCTGGTAACGGTAACCGGTGGTGAGAAAATCGGTGTTGGTGGCGGAGCCAGCGTAGCAGTCGTAGGTCAGGGCGCTGGCGAAATGCGCGTGGATCTGGCGGCGCAGGGCGTCGTTGCCGGAAAAATCCACGTACAAGGTGGGGATATCGGCGGCCAGCGTATCCAGCTCATGGTAGTCGGCGATCCGGTCGTACAGGCCCAGCCCGCTCACGTAATCGCGGTGATGCCCGGAGGTGAGCGCGATCACGGTGGGCGCCGCGCCGTGCTCCCGCAGGGCGAAGGCGGTGCCGTAGGCGGTTTTGCTGGAGGCACTGGAAATGACGATCTGAGCGGCGCCGAAAAAGGCGTTGTCGGCAAGAAAGTCGGCCAGCATGTAGGAGGTAAAGAACAGCGGGCGCAGCAGCATCTGGAAATCCGCCAGTTCCGGCACGTAGGCGCCGTCGGTGGCGCAACGGGTGTATTGATTGTAGGGCGAAGGCAGCTCGCGGCGGTGCTCGGACATGTCGTAGAAGCCGCGTTCGCTGAGCCGGCCGGGCCGCACCCGCAACTGGCTGGCGATCGGGAAATAACCGTAAAACCGCTCGCCCGGCTCGATGCCGGCCACCGTGGAGGTGCTCACCGTGGCGAACCCCCACACCGGCATCTGCCCCCAGCCCGGCTGGCCGGTGGGAAAGAAATCCCAATAGCGCATGGCGTCACCGAATGCCGCGTAGGTAATGTTGTTGGTGGTCAGTGCGAAGGTGTCGACACGGAGAATGGCTTCGCCGCGCGCCGGCGCGGCGGGCAGTTCACACTGCTCGACGCGAGTATGGCCAAGGTCGTTCTTGTCGGTAAGCAAGCGGGTCAGAGAGACGGACTGGGACATGCTAAACTCCAAGGTTCGAGTGGATTCGTTATCGTCCCCACAAGTTAACAACCCGGGCGGCTGTCCGGGTTCGGATTCCGCCATGCGCACACCCGCTTCCCGCAAACCCCTGCCGCGCCCCCATAAGCGCCCCTCCCAGGCGCGGGCCCTGTTCACCGTGCAGGCGCTTTACGACGGTTTTGTTCGGATTTGGCGCCGCGACGGCCCGGCGGCGGCGACCACCCGCGCCATCGCCGAAGAGAGCGGCTACGCCGTGGGCACTCTGTACGATTATTTCCCCAATCGGGACGCCCTGCTGGCCGGCTACGTGCGCCATTGCCTGGAAGACTTGTGCCAACGACTGCACGAAGCGGACAGCGCGCCCGGGGCCTGGCGCGAACGGCTACGACGGCTGGTGGCGATCACCCTGGATCAGGACGGCCAGGCGCCCTATTTCGACGCCACCATGCTGGCCATGGAAGGCCAGATCGCCAACACCGGCCATCACCGTCGAGCGTTCCAATTGCTGTGCGAAGCGTGGACACAACGGCTGGCGGCCTGGCCGGATTTACCGGCGAGGAACGCGCAAGTGGTGCCGACGCTGGTGTGGACGGTATGGGGGGCGCGGCGCTACGCCGTGCTGCTGGAACGGGACGCGCCCAGCGATGAGGAGGTGGCTCGGATCTCCGTGATGCTCGAGGCGCTGTTGCTGCAACCCCACCCACGATAGACGCGACCGCCGCCTGCCGTGGGGTTATCCGCGCGCGCTATTGTTTGGGTGTTTGCGGGGCATCCAATTGTTTCTGCACCCGCTGCAAAGCGCCGGGAATCGAATCGCAGGCACTGCCGTCGGTGTCGCAGGCCACGCAGGCGACAGCGTCGTTGGCGGCCATGGTCAAATTGACCCGGTACGCCAGCACCGGCAGTTTGGCGGCACGTTCACGCAGGGTGCGCGCCTGCTCCGGCAGGTCGGCGTGTTTCTCCTGGCAGGTTTTCAGCTCGGCTTTTTTTGCCGGGTCCAGGTCCTTATGCAACGCGATCCCGGCGTCGTGCAACTCACGCAGCTCATCCATCATGCCGTGAATCACTTTCGGGTCCTTGGGCGGCACCGCCAGGGCCAGGCCGGCGAATGCGAGCAGGGGCAGAGCAAACACAATCCGCTTCATGGTGTTCTCCTTTTTTATTGTCATGGGGCCGGTGGCGGGAACCGACCGGCTGATGTAGAGAGTCATGGAATCGGCGGGAGTTCCCCGCCCGTCAACCGGCGGTGCCGCTGACGGCGCCAGCCGGGTGTCACGCCACTCAGCCGGGCGGCCAGGAGAATGGGCGGCCACCGAGCACATGCACGTGCAGGTGGAACACGGTCTGGCTGGCGCCGGCGCCGTTATTGACGTTCAGCCGGAAATCCTCAAGGCCTTCCTGGGCGGCGGTTTTATTGGCCACCAGCAGCAGGTGGCCGAGCAGCGCCTGATCGCCCTCGTCGGCGTCGGAGAGCTTGGCGATGGGCTTTTTCGGGATCACCAGAAAATGCACCGGCGCCTGGGCATTAATGTCGCGAAACGCCAGGCAGAGATCGTCCTCATAGATGATGTCCGCCGGGATTTCCCGGTCAATGATCTTGGAAAAAATGGTCTCGCTCATGGTGGCTTCTCGGGCGGCGAAAAATAGGGCGGCCAGGAACGACAAGGGCCCCCGGGCACGTTGTTTCAGGTAGCGCCAACCATAAAACAAGCCGGCCGGGGTTGCCAGACGGCCCTCGCCAGGCGGCGTGAAGATGGCGATAAAGCCGGCGCCACCCGTGCCCCGGTTCACACCTCGCGCAGGAAAGCGCCACAATAGCCGGCCCCGGGGTGAGACCTGAGCGTCCCCGGACTATAATGCCCCGATCTGGAGCAGCCGGCCGGCTCGGCCGGGCAGCGGCATCCACATTCACTTCACATCATAGGACGATATGGCCACCCTCTTTGTTGAAAACCTGACCGTGGTGGATTTTTCCTACCTGCACGCCAAACGCGGCATGGTGGGCGAATCCTGGATTGTGGATCTTGAACTCTCCGGCGACCTCGACGCCCAGGGCATGGTGTTCGATTTCGGTCATATCAAGAAAGGCGTGAAGCGCACCGTCGACGACGAGGTCGATCACCGCCTGCTGATCCCGGCGGACAGCGAGGTGCTGACACTGCGCCAGCGCGACAACGATCAGCACAGCCTGGAGTGGCGTTATCCGGGCGGCGAAATCCGTCTGCTGGCCCCGGCCAGCAGCCTGCTCGCCCTGCCGGGCCTGGAGATTTCCAAGGCCGGGGTCACCCGTTATCTGATCGAGAAGATCCGCGCCTTGCTGCCGGACAACGTCACCGACATTCAGGTGCGCCTGCGTGAAGAGGCCACCGGCACCGCGCCGTTCTATCACTACTCCCATGGCCTGAAAAAACACGACGGCAACTGCCAGCGCATCGCCCACGGCCACCGCTCCGGCATTCAGATTTTCGAGAACGACCGCCGCAGCCGCTACTGGGAAAAGCTCTGGGCGGACCGCTGGGAAGACATCTACATCGGTTCCCGGGACGACCTGGAAGGCACCTACTACGTGGATGAAGTGCCCCATCACCGCTTCCGTTACGACGCGCCGCAGGGCCACTTCGAACTGGTGATCCCCGAGGATCACTGCTACCTGGTGGACACCGACACCACCGTGGAACGGCTCGCCGAACACATCGCCGAGCAATTGGCCCGAGAAGCCCCCGGCAAACAATTTCGCGTGCGCGCCTTCGAAGGCGTCGGCAAAGGCGCCATCGCCAACGCCGGCGAAAACAACCCAGGCCGCAGCCAGGGTGGCTGGTTAACGGGAAATTCGGTGTTGAATTTATAAAAGCGTTGAAAGTTACAGGTTAAAAGTTGAAACGCGACCGGTCGCCTCGCGCGGTGCGAAGCCCTGCCCGCGTTGACAGGAACCGTGGTGTGCGCCGTGTTTTTAACTTTTAACTTTTAACTTTTAACTCTTTTTCAAGGATCTTCCGCCAGTATCCGTTCCGCTTCCTCTTGTATCAGACGGCGCAGCCAGCGGTGGGCGGCGTTGTGGTGCAGCAGCGGTGACCAGGCCATTTTCAATTCAAACTCGGGAATCTCGAACGGCGGCGATTTGATCACCAGGCGCGGGTTTTGCGCTTGCATGCGCGCCACCCGGCTGGGCAGGGTGGCGACCAGGTCGTTGTTCATTGCCAGCAACGCCGGCATTTGATAGTGGCGGGTAAAAATGCTGATTTTCCGGGTGCGCCCAAGTTGCTGAAGGGCGTGGTCGATCCAGCCCAGCCCGCCCAGTTTCTCCGGGTTCATGCCAAAGCCGACACCGAAACCGGTCTTCGACACCCAGATGTGTTGGGCGGACAAATAGCTGTCCAGGTCGAAGTTGATGGCGATGGGGTTGTCGCGATTGAGCAGGCAAGAGAACGCGTCGCGCCACAACGTCACCTGGTGGAACGAGCCGGGAATTTCGTTGAAGCGGTTCACCGCCATGTCCACCCGGCCCTGCTCCATGTCCGGGTAGCTGACGTCCGAGGGAGTCACGAAATCCAGCACCACGTCCGGCGCTTCCTCGCGCAACCGGCGCACGATGTGCGGCACCAGCGTGCCCTCGGCGTAATCGCTGGTCATGATGCGAAACACCCGGCGGCTCTCCGCCGGGCGGAATTCGTCTTCCGGGGTGAACAAGGATTCCGCCTGCGCCATCAACTGACGCACCAGGGGCTGCAACTCCATGGCGCGATCGGTGGCGGTCATGCCTTCGCTGGTGCGGATCAGCAACGGGTCGCCGAATAAATGCCGCAGCCGCTTCAGGCTGTTGCTCATCGCCGGCTGGGTAATGCCGAGCTGCTCGGCGGCCCGGGTGACGTTCTTCTCGCGCAGCAGAACGTCCAGATACTTAAGCAGGTTGAGATCCGCGCTGGCCAGGTTGTTCATCGCATCGTCGCCGGTCACAGGGTCCATGAATGCCGGCAGTATAGCAGCGCTTGGGAAACCGCAGGAAAACACCCTGATCGCCGCGGCTGCCGGTCGCCCGGCCCCGCCCATCCGGTCATGTCTTCAAGAGCAGCGAACCCGCCGTGGGTTTTGCGTGCCGCGTGCTGCGTGCCGCGTGAAAACGCCCCCCCGCTTGTTCTAGTTGTCCTGAACACCGTCGCCGACGCTGCGCCGATTTCAGGCCGATGCGGCGGCGCGTGCCCCAGCACGAGGCATACCGCGCCGCCGGCCGATTTCAGACGATCCTCCACTGATGTGTTGCCACCCCTTTAAAACAAGCGCCGGCGGGATTCTCCCCATCGCTGGTACGGCGCCTGCGTCTGTCTTCCCCGATTTATTCGCCGATTAAGACAACTTCGTGACGAGGAAGCGACCATGAAACACCCTGTTTTTTTACCCGGCCTGCTCGCCGGCCTGACGGCACTGAACGGCATCGCCGCCGCCGCGCCCGCCGAACAGGTGGATAACCTGCGGGACGCGTTCGAGAACGGCAGCGTCAGCGGCACCCTGCGCGCCTACCACAACGTCAAAGCGCCGGAACAGGGCGATACCCTGAACACCTTCGCCGTGGGCGCCAGCCTGCACGCCGAAACCGCGCCCTGGGCGGGCGTCTCCGCCGGCGGCACTTTCTATGCGTCCAACGGCCTGGGACTACAGAACGACGACCCCGCCAAGCGCAACGCCAACCTGCCGGAGAACGCCGATGTGCTTGGCGAGGCCTGGCTGCAATACGCCAACCGCGACAACCGCCTGCGCTTCGGGCGCCAGCAACTGGACACGCCGTTCGCCAACCCCTCGGATGGCTTTTTGATCCCGGTCACTTTCGAAGCACTGGCGTTCACCAACACCAGCGTCGAGGGTCTGACGCTCTCCGGTTACTACCTGCGGCGCATCAAAAGCCGGCCGGACGACGATTTCCAGCGTGTCAGCCAGTTTGCCCTGGACCGCTTCGGCGTTGCCGCCGACAGCGACCAGGGCGCCTGGATCGCCGGCGCCCGCTACCAGCCCGGGCGTACTGCCTGGCAGGGCTGGGCGTTTTCCATGCCGGATCTGTTCAACCTCTATTACGCTCAGGCGGATCGGCCGATCGGCGAGCTGCTCGGCTTCGCGCCCACCCTGGCCGCGCAACTGCTGTACGCCGAAGACAATGGCGACAATCTGCTCGACGACGTCAACGCCCGCGGCGCCGGCGTGAAACTGTCCGCCGCTCGCGGTCCATTCACCCTGGCCCTGGCCTGGAACCATTTCCTGGAAGACCGGGACAGCTACGGCGGTGGCGCCCTGCCCGCTCCCTTCAACTATTCCTCCGGACCGCTGTTCACCAACTCGATGACGCAGACCCTGGAAAACAGCGCCCCCGGCGACGCCTACAAAGTCACTCTGCAACGCCGCTTCGGCAGCCAATGGAGCACGCAGATCAGCTACGCTCAATACCAGCGCCTGGGCGCCGTGGACACCGACGAAACCGATCTGGACATTACCTACGCTTTCGCCGGCAATTTGAAAGGCCTGAGTTTCCGCCTCAGGATCGGCGTGATCGGCGCCGAACAGGCCGACGCCCGCTTCACCGAAATCCGCCCACAGATGCAGTATGTGTTTTGATGCTAGATGCTAGACGCCGGACGCCAGACGCCAGACGCTTAACCCTGTGCTGAGATGATCGGAGTGTTTCCTGCGGGCTCCCGGCATACCGACAGGAAACACTCCATATTCCGCCGTCTCGGGTTTAGCGTCCGGCGTCCGGCGGCCTCCCCTACTGCTCCACAAACGCCCGCTCAATCACATAATCACCGGTCTCGCCCTGATGTGGTGAGGCCTGGAAGCCACGCGCGTCGAGCATGGTGGTGAGTTCGTCGAGCATCGCCGGGCTGCCGCAGAGCATGACCCGGTCGGTGTCCGGGTTAAGGGGCGCCAGGCCCAGGTCATCGGTGAGCCGGTTGCTTTCGATCAGGGTGGTGATGCGGCCTTGATTGCGGAACGGTTCGCGGGTCACGGTGGGGTAGTAAATCAGCTTGTCGCGAATCAGATCACCGAGAAATTCGTGCTCGTGCAGCGCTTCACTGATGTAGTCGTGGTAAGCCAGCTCACTGACATAGCGCACGCCGTGCACCAACACGACCTTGTCAAAGCGCTCGTAGATTTCCGGGTCCTTGATGATGCTCATGAACGGCGCCAGGCCGGTGCCGGTGCCGAGCAGGAACAGGTTCCGGCCCGCGTTCAGATCGTGCACCACCAGCGTGCCCACCGGCTTGCGGCTGACGATCAGCGCATCGCCTTCTTTAAGATGTTGCAAGCGCGACGTGAGCGGACCATCCGGCACCTTGATGCTGAGAAATTCCAAATGCTCTTCGTGATTGGCGCTGGCGATGCTGTAGGCGCGCATCAGCGGTTTGCCTTCCAGCTCCAGCCCGATCATCACAAAGTGGCCGTTCTCGAAACGCAGGGCCTGATCACGGGTGGTGCGGAAGCTGAACAGAGTGTCGTTCCAGTGGTGCACGCTCAGTACGTTTTCCTTTCCTAGGGCTGCCATCGGTATTACCTCCAGTCTATCAACGCAAAAAAATCAGTTGGTTTGGCGGCGCCGCTCAGGCGATCACCGGCAGGGCCGCCACCAGCGCCATGGCGCTGGCCAGAAGCGCCAGGCTCAACCCCACCAGCAACGCCACCGGGCGCCACCCTTGGGCGGCCAGCTCACGCAACGAGGTGCGCGAACCGAGCGCCGCCATGGTCAGTAACAGGCACCAGAACGAAGCCTGGGCAATCAGCGCGCCGAGCGCCGCCGGCAGCAGGCCGGCGCTGTTGGCCATCATCAACGCGGCAAAGCCGAGCAAGAACAGCGGTGCCGGCATGCGCTCGCCGTCACCACGCCGGAACGCCCAGCCCACCGCCATCACCAGTGGCACCAGCAGGCTGACCCGTAGCAGCTTGGTCAGCGTGCTCAGGTGGCCGGCGTTCTCGGAAATCAGATACCCCGACGCCGCCGCCTGCCCGACATCGTGGATGGTGGCGCCCAGCAACACGCCGATCTGCCCATCGGCGAAGCCGAGCGCGCCGGCCAGCGCCGGGTAGACCAGCAGCGCCACCGTGCCCAGCGCCGGCACACTGACCACCACGCTGATCAGGCCGCGCGCCTCCAGCCGTTCACGCGGCAGCGCCGCCGCCACCGCCATCGCCGCGGCCACGCCGCAGATCGCCACCGAGGCGCCCACCACCAGACTCTGGGCGGCCGGCAAACCCAGCGCCCGACCGACGATGATCGCCAGCGCCAACACCAGGGGCACCGTCACCGCGACCACCGTTACCGGCTGTATCCACACGTTCTGGAATTCGCCGAGGCTGATGCGCGCGCCCAGCAGCGCCACACCGATTCGCAACAGCGGGCCGCAGCAAAAGGCGATGCCCGGTTCGGCGCGGCGCTCGCCGTGATGGGGAATAAACACAAAGCCCAGTAACAGCACGATCAACAGCGCCGGGCCACCGTAGTGCTCGGCGAGAAACTGGCCGGCCAGCGCGGTCAGCAAACACAGCGTCACTCCCGGGCCCAGTGCGCCCAGGCGCCGCGCCAGCGAGTGCGCGCCGGCGTCAGTCACCGCCGGCTCCGGACGGCTCGGCCAGATCGCGCAAATACCGCCATGGATAGCGGCCCCGGTTGTGACCATCGGAGAAAAACAACTGCAACGCGCCGACGCCGGCCAGCTCCGCGCCGGTCAGGGTGACACCGGTGCCGGCCACCGTTTCGCCGCGCTGGCGCAACGCCTGGCAGGCGGCGCAACCACAGGCGCCGCGCAGCACATCGCTGTCGATGCGGCTGCGCTGGCCGTGTTGCCAATGCAGTTCCAGCGCGGCGCCACCGCTCAGCAGATGCACTTCTTCCGGTGCCGCCATCGGATCGCTCATGGTGATCTCCCCGGCGCCGCGCCAGGGCCAGTGGCCGGGCGCGGCGCAGCTTGTTATGACAAGTTCATCGACGGGTCAGCGCTGCAGGTACTGCAGCTTGTCCTCCTGACCTTCCCACTGTTCCGCGTCGGGCAACGGCTCGCCGGCTTCGGCGAGCACCGGCCACACTCGCGACAACTCCGCGTTCAGGGCCACGAACGCTTGCTGGCCCTCGGGCACGTCGTTGTCCGCGTAGATCGCCCCGGCCGGACACTCCGGCACGCACAGGGCACAGTCGATGCAGACTTCCGGATCGATCACCAGGAAGTTGTCCCCTTCGTGAAAACAATCCACCGGGCACACTTCCACGCAATCGGTGTATTTGCAGCGAATACAGTTTTCAGTCACCACAAAGGTCATGTTGGTCTCCTTATTCCGGTTGGCCGTTCGGCGCCGCTCAGGCGGCGCTCAAACGGGATTGCGCCCAGCGCGCCAGCTTGCGCACGTCCGGGTCCGGATCGTCGAGGGCCGTTTCGATATAAGGCCGGCACTGCTCATCGGCGATCGCGCCAAGCGCGCCGATGGTGGCCTTGCGCACATTGCTCATCGGATCGCGGCAACACTCGCCCAGGGCGGGCACCCCTTCCACGCGCCGCAGCTTGCCGATCGCGTCGGCCGCCTTTTCGCGCACCTGCCAGGTGGTGTCCCGGCTGGCGGTGATCAGCAGATCCAGCCCCTGTTGATGGTCCAGTTTGCCGATGCTGTTGATCGCCTCGGCGCGCACCTGCCAGTGCTCGTCGGTGACAATGCCGTTGAGCGCCTCGGCCACCGCGGCGGCGTCGGCGTACACCAAAGCGCCCACCGCGGCGCGGCGCACTTCCGGGTCGACGTCGTCGCGGGCGCGCTCGATCAGCATCGGCAGGTTGGCGTCTTCCTTCAGCCAGCCGAGCACCGCCACCGCTTCGCGGCGCACGCGCGGGTCGGCGTGGTCCAGTCGCGCCCGGGCCGGCTCACGGGCGTCGGCATCACGCAGCGGCTTGAGCGCGCGCAGAATGCCGGCCACCACGAACGGGTCACGGCTTTCCTGCAGCGCCGCCAGCAGCGGCGCGGCGGCGGCCGGGTCCTTAAGATCGGAGAGCGCGTGGGCGGCGGCATTGCGCACCACTTCGTCGCTGTCATTGAGCGCGGCGATCAGCGCGTCGGCCATCTGCGCGGATTCGAATTCGTCGACCACCTTGGCGGCTTCCTGGCGCACCAGCGGGTCCGCGTCATTGAGCGCCTGGATCAACAACTCCACCGCTTCCGGCTCCGGGCAATCCACCAGGTCGAGCACCGCCACCCGGCGCAGGCCTGCGTCGTCGGAGGCGAGCCGTTCGGCGAGCTCCTGAAGTTCGGGGTCCTGATATTGCTTCATGGTCACCTCAGCGCAGCAGATAGGGGATGTTGACGGTTACCGCGTCGGTCGGGCAGTCCGCCTCGCAGGGCATGCAGTACCAGCACTCGTCGTATTTCATGTGCGCTTTGCCGGTGGTCTCGTCGATCCACAGCACGTCCAGAGGGCAGACGTCGATGCACACGGTGCAACCCTTGTCGGCGATGCATTTCTCTTCGTCGACCAGCACCGGAACGGAGGTGTGATGGTTGGCTAGGGGCATGGGAATTCTCCTCGCTATCGGGTTCAGGCGTTGGCGGCTTGCTTGACGCGCAACTGGTTGTAGGCGTCTTTCTCTTCGCCCAGGGAGACGATGTACGGCGCTACCGGGCGGGTGCCGTGGGCCATGTTGCCGTTATCGTCCTTGTACAGCCGGCTGTGGCAAAACCAGCGCTGTTCGTCGGTGTCGGGGTGATCGACTCGGTAGTGATACAGCCCCCAGCGCGATTCGGTGCGATACAGCGACGCGCGCGCCGCCATCTCCGCGCAGTCGACGATGGAGTGCACTTCCATGGCACGCATCAACTCATGGGCGTCGTTGGCTTTCAGCAGCTTGAGGTCTTCGCGCACCGCCAGAATCCGTTCCAGGCCGATCTCCATGCGCCGGGTGACCTTGGGCGGTTGCAGGTAGTCGTTGACCAGCCGGCGCACCTTGTACTCCATCTGTTCCGGGGGGATGCCGTCTTGACGTTCCAGCGGCGCGCGCAGGCGCACCAGTTCCTGATCGATGAGGTGACGATCCAGATTGATCTCGCCGCGTTCGCTGGCGAACGCGGCCGCGCTTTCGCCGCAAATCTGGCCGTACACGAACGCACCGAGCATGTAGTTGTGGGGCACCGAAGCCATGTCGCCGGCGCCGTACAGCCCTGGCACCGTGGTCGCGCCGGTTTCATCCACCCACACACCAGACGCGGAGTGGCCGCTGCAAAAGCCGATCTCGGAGATGTGCATCTCCACCATCTGCTGGCGGTAGTTGGTGTGCCGGCCGTCGTGGAAGCGGCCACGGCTGGGCCGCTCGTTGGTGTGCAAAACGGTTTCGATTTCCTGGATGGTTTCTTCCGCCAGGTGATCGAGTTTCAAGAACACCGGCCCTTTGCCGGATTCCAGTTCCTTGAAAAACTCGAGCATCATCTGGCCGGACCAGTAATCGCATTCGATAAAGCGTTCGCCGAACGCGTTGGAGGTGAAGCCACCCAGTGGCCCGGTCACATAGGCGCAGGCCGGGCCGTTGTAATCCTTAAGCAGCGGATTGACCTGATAACACTCCAGGTTGGCCAGGTCGGCGCCGGCGTGATACGCCATGGCGTGGCCATCACCGGAGTTGGCCGGGTTCTCGTAGGTGCCGAACAAGTAGCCCGAATGCGGCAGGCCGATGCGCCCGGCCGCCCCGGTGGCCATGATCACCGCCTTGGCGCGAATAATGATCGGCTCACCGGTGCGGGTGTTGACGCCGATCATGCCGGCGATGTTGCCCTCGGTATCCTTGAGCAACCGGGTGGCCTGATAGCGGTTTTCCACTTTTACCCGATGCCGGCGCAACCGCCGATAAAGAATTTTCTTGACGTTGTGGCCCTCCGGCATGGGCAGCACATAGGTACCCAGGTGGTGAACCTTCTTCATGTCGTAGTCGCCGGTTTCATCCTTCTGAAAATGCACGCCCCAGGCATCCAGTTTCTCGATCATCGGAAAGGAACGCTGGGCGTAGGCCATCAGCGCCGGCTGGTCGACGATGCCATCGTTGGCGATGGTGATTTCACGCACGTACTGTTCCGGCGTGGCGTGGCCGGGAACGATGGCGTTGTTGAGGCCGTCCATGCCCATGGAAATCGCGCCCGAGCGCTTCACATTGGCTTTCTCAAGCAGGATCACATCCAGCTTGGGGTTGTTTTCCTTAACCGTTACCGCCGCCATCGGCCCGGCGGTGCCGCCGCCGATAACCAGCACATCGGTGTCGATGATGGTCAGGTCCTCGATGTTCATAACGCCTCCTGTTTCCGATCCACTCGGAAGTGATATTTGAAAGAATCGCCCCGGAAACTCAGGTACTCGAAATCGATTGGCCGCCCCATTCTGTCGTGGGTCAGCCGTTCGACGCGCAGCACCGGCTCGCCGGGTTGAAGATTGAGATGGTGTTGGGTCTCCTTGTCGGAGAGCGCCGCTTCAATGCGGATGCTGGCTTCGCCCAACGGCGTGGCGAACAGGTTCTCCAGCATCGGAAAAATGTCGCCACTGAGATCCATGCCGAACATGCGCCGGCCGATGTCGAGCGGAAAATAGCTGTGTTCCAGAGACAACGCCTCGCGATTCAGAAAGCGGATTCGCGTCACCTCCACCGTCTCTTCACCGCTTTCCAGACGCAAAGCCGCGGCCACCGCCTTGGGCGCTTTCAATTGCTGAATGCTGAGCAGCCGCGCCGATGCCTCGTAACCCTGGGCACTCATCGCCTCGCCAAAACCCTGCAGGTTGCGCACGCTCTGCACCGCCTTGGGCTTGCTGACGAAAGTGCCCTTGCCCTGGGCGCTGAACACCAGACCTTCGTTGTGCAGATCGCGCAGCGCCTGGCGGATGGTGATGCGGCTGACGCCAAACGCATTCATCAGCTCGTTCTCCGAGGGCAACCGCTCATGGGGCCGGTAATCACCCTCCAGAATGCGGCGCCGCAACTGGTCCTTGATCTGCACGTAAAGCGGCTGCGGCGACCGGTTGGACAGCGGCTGGGTAATGGTCTTGGTCACGGTGTTGCCCCCTTGTTATGACACGTCATGGCATGTGGGAACCTGTGTGTGCGCGGCGCCTCCACGGTTCAGCGCCCGCCGCTGTTTTGCTGTTCGAACGCGCGCAACGTTTCCCGGCGAATCAGGTCCAGGCATTCGCGCTTGAGTTCGATAAAGTCCGGGCTGGTCAGCAGGTCCTGGGTACGCGGGCGCGGCAACGACACCTGGATGTCGGCGATGATGCGCCCCGGGCTGGCGCTCATGATCACGATGCGATCGGACAGAAACACCGCTTCGTCGATGTCGTGGGTCACGAACAACACGGTGTTGCCAAACTCACTCCAGATCTCCAGCAGGCTCTCTTGCATCATGATGCGCGTCTGCGCGTCGAGCGCGCCGAACGGCTCGTCCATCAACAGCACACTGGGATAATTGGCCAGCGCCCGGGCAATACCGACGCGCTGCTGCATGCCGCCAGATAACGTGGCCGGGTAAGCGCTGGCGTGGGCGGACAACCCCACCAGGGAAAGAAAGGTGCGCGCCAGGCTGAGTGCCTCGGTGCGGCCCATGCCCGCCATCAGCGGCCCAAAGGCAACGTTGTCGCGCACCGTTTTCCAGGGAAACAGGGAGTGCTGCTGGAACACCATGCCGCGATCCGGCCCCGGCGCGGTGACCGGCTGACCGTCCACCAGCAGCTCGCCACGGGTGGCGTTGACGAACCCGGCCACGGTGTTCAGCAGGGTCGATTTGCCGCAGCCGGAGGGGCCCAGCAAACAGACGAACTCACCGGGCTTGATCTCCAGATTGGCCCGCTTCACGGCCGCCATCCAATCGCCGTTGCGTTCAAATTCCACCGACACATCGCGGATCTGGATGTGCCCCCGGTCACGGGCTTTGCGAGTGCCGCCCCGTTGCGGGTGTGCTGGCGAGGTTCTCGAAATATCAAGCGCGGAAGTCATGTGATGCTCCTGGCGATACGATGCTGGGATTAAAAGGGGTGCTCAAAGATGCGTTCTTCATGCGTTCTTCCCCTGCGCCTGCCAGCGCAACAACGGCCGGCACGCCATCTTGATCATCAGGGTGCACAAGGTCCCCAGACCGCCGATCATCAACATGCCGATGATGATCTTCGGGTACTCGATCAGGGTGTAGGCGGACCAGGTGAAGTAACCGATGCCGTACTGGCCACTGATGATTTCCCCGGCCAGCAGGGAAAACCAGGCCACCCCCATGCCGATGGCCAACCCGGCGACGATGCTGGGCAAGGCACCGGGCAATACCACATGGCGCAGGATCGCGGCGTTGCTGGCGCCCAGACTGCGCGCCGCGCGCACCAACACCTTGGGGGTCTGCTCGACGCCGTGGACGGTATTGATCACGATCGGAAACAACGCGCCCAGAAAAGTGATGAAGATGATGCTCGACTCCTCGCTGGGCATCATCAGAATCGCCAGCGGAATCCACGCCACCGCCGGAATCGGGCGCAACAGTTCGATGTACGGCGCGATGATGTCCTCGGCCAGCCGCCAGCGGCCCATCAGCACACCCAGCGCCACGCCCAACACCACGGCGATGAGGTAGGCGATGCCGATACGCTGCAGGCTGTACAGAATGTGCACGTAAAAAGTCTTGCTGACGATCTCCTGCATCAGCGCGTTCCACACCACCAGTGGCCCGGGCACGTTTTCGAAATTGATGAACAGGTTAAAGCCGCTGGTCGATGCCCAGTGCCAGATCAGAATCGCCACGATCAGCGCGGTGGCGCGCACCAGGTATCGGTTCACCGCCTCCGGCAGGCGGCGCGCGCGACGCTTCACCGGCGCCGGCCCAGCCACCGCGGTGTCGGTGGCTGGGGTGTCGACCGGGTCGATCACCGGGCTGCCGATCTCGCTCTTTTCCAGACTCATGCTCTTTCTCCTTCCGGGATGGCCGCTATAAAGCCGCGACCGCCCCTTTCACGACCACGGCGGACTGCGCGGTGGCGGACGCTTTCAGGACCTGCTGATAGCTGTAAACGCTGCCTTCACCAGCGAACTCACGGGCATCATCGCGACGCATAAAGGCGGCGTATCCGGTGCCGTCGGCCACGTAAAAGGCGGTTTTGCCAAACAGTTTCAAGCCGCTGGACTTGTCGTAGACGTAGCTGACATTGATGTCATCGGCATCGTGGGTGCCCACCGCTTTGAGCATGGCGGCAATGCTGTCGTAGCTCTTGATGCCTTCGTCGGCGAACCAGATCTGCGCCGCTTCGAGGTGCGGATTATCCGGCGTCGGCTCGACCATGCTGTCCACCGCTTTCTGATAATCCAGGCCGGCGGCGGCATAGGCCTTTTTGATGTAGCTGTCGTCCACCCAGGCGTCGAAATCGAGATCCGGGATCTGCTTTTCTTTCTGCAGCAGTTGGTGGTCGTACTTCATGGCCTCCACCCACTCGGGCTTGACGCTGGCGTCCGTGGCGGTGATGCCGCCGTTGCTGAAGTACAGATACAACACTTCCCTATCGACACCGGTCCACTCGGCCACCTTGACCGCCGCGCGCATCGGGTCGTCACGAATCCATTTCTGCGCTTCCAGGGTGGCCTCAAGCACGGCTTGAACCACTTCCGGGTATTTCTTCGCGTAGTCCTCGCGCACCACGATGCCGTGGAACGTCGGCACGCCGGCCTGGCGACCGTCGTAGATTTTCCGGCCGGTACCACGGAATTCCATGATCTCGGACCAGGGGCAGAAATCCGCGTGCGCATCGATTTTTCCAGCGGCGATGTTGGCGGCACCCACCGGCGGCGATTGGTTGACGATGGTGATTTTGTCGAACAGACCTTCGTCGCGCAGGGCTTTAAGGGTCATGCCCCAGGCGGCGCTGCCCACCGGCGTGGAGATGGATTTTCCGGCCAGGTCCTGCAGGCTCTGCGCATCGGAATCCACCGGTACCACGATGCCGTTGCCAGTGCCTTCACGGTTGTAACCGGTAATCGCGATAAAGCGTGATTGCGCCCGGCCGCTCTGCTGAAACTTGGCGCCGTTGACGATCAGCGGATAATCTCCCATCACACCGAAGTCCAGCTTGCCGGCCATCATCTGGTTGGTGATCGGCGGCCCGGAATCGTAATCCTTGAACACAATGTCGTAGTCCGCGTCGGCGTACTTGCCATCCTTCGGCAGGTATTTCTCGATCAAACCCAGTTTTTCCAGCACCACACCACCAGAGACGGTGTTGGTCACCATGCTCTGGTGGCCAATGCCAATGCGAATATTCTCCGCCCAAGCGGGAGCGGTGATCAGGCTTAAAGCGGCACTCAGGCAGACCGCCAATCCGTATTTACCGTGATTCATGTCCGGCTTCCTCGTTGTGGATTTCACTTGTACTAACAAGACATCACCACTGCCTATAAAACGCATTTGCCGTGCCAGCTTTTTCGGGCAACAAGCTATCTCCATGTTTTTAAAAGGGTTATTTTTTTACGGTAGAAAAAGCTGGTTGAGTAAAACCGCGCGGTTTGCCCCCCGCTGGGGCAAACGCACCGTGCCCGCGCCCGCTCAACGGGCGCTGCCGTGCCCTGGGCTACAACAACTAGAACAAGTGCGGGGCAGGGTTGCGGCGACCGCGTTTTGATCCAGGCGGAAGCCGCCCGATGACGGGTAGGCGTGGGTTTTATCAAGAAATGCAGGAAGGCCACTCTAAATACAGGTGGTTATGACAAGAACTCATTTTTTCGATTTGCTTATTAACAATCCGGGAAAGCACGGTGGCACGGACCGGTCCTGGGCCGCGGCAGGGAGCACACGGCAGCGCCTCGGCGCCGCCCAGATGGCGGCGGCACGGTTATCGCCATCAGCAGCGTGTCAAACAGGCTCTGGCTGTAAAACAGGCGCACCCGGGGCGAGCCCTTGCAGAGCCTGGAAGCGGCTGCCGAGTGGGATCAGGGCGCGATCCCGCCCGGCGGGCGCCAGCAGGCACACGCCAAACGGCAGGCCATTGCCCCGCAACCCCGCCGGCACGGCCAGGGCGCATAGATCCAATAGATTGGCGAAATAAGTGTAATGCCCCATGTGCCGGTTAAGCCGGACCGGATCGGCACGCACCGCATCGATGCGGTAGGCGGTCGCCGCCGTCGGCACCATCAACAAGTCGATGCTGGAGAACGCACGGTCCACCTCGACCTCAAGCTCACGCAGGCGATATTGATAACGCACGAAGTCCACCGCGGTGTAGCCGGACGCCTTCTCGATAATCGCGGCGACCACCGGGTCGCATTGCCGCGCATGGGAACGTACGAAATCGCCGACCGAGGCGAGCCGCTCGGCGAGCGGCGGCCCCTCGAACAACAGATCGCCGGCTTCCTTGAACGGAGCGTAGTCGACATCCACGATGCGCGCGCCAAGCCCCACCATCTGTTCGATGGCGCGCTCAAAGCAACGCTCGGCATCGTCGTCGTCAAAAAAAGTGCGCTGCTCGCCGGTGGGCACTCCGACTATAAAGTCGCGCTCCGCGAGCGGCGGCCGCGACGGCGCCGCCTGGCGCCGTTGGTACGGATCATCAGGATCATCCACCGCCAGCACGTCGAACACGCTCTGCGCGTCCGCGCAATCCAGCGCGAAGATAGGCACACAATCAAACGACCGATTCGCGTATACCATGCCGGCGGTGCTGATCAGACCCGGCGTCGGCTTGAGCCCCACGATGTTGTTAAGCGCGGCGGGAATGCGCCCTGAGCCGCCGGTGTCGCTGCCCAACGCGAAGCTGACCAGCCCGGTGGCGACCGCCACCGCTGAACCGGAACTCGACCCACCGGGAATATACTCGGCGTTGAAACTGTTGACCGGATGTTGCGGTGCGCGAATACCGACCAGACCAGTGGCGAACTGATCCATGGTGTTCTTGCCAATCAGAATCGCCCCGGCCGCTTCCAACAATGCGACCGTGCGCGCGGAACGCGCCGGACGATAGGCGTACGCCGGACAACTCGCGGTGGTATCCAGCCCGGCGGCATCGATGTTGTCCTTGAGCGAGAAAGGAATACCGTAAAGCGGTAACGCCTCGGGGCTTTGATCAGCCAACTCGTGGGCGCGTTGCATCAGCGCTTGTTCCGGCACCAGGGCGGTCCATACGCCATCGCGGCCGCGCGCCTGAATACGGCGGTGGATTTCGCCAATGATGTCGGCGGGAGTGAAGGTTTCGCGGCGATAGGCCCGCGCCAACGCGGCGATGGCCAGCGATTGTCGATGAAGCGGATTCATGGCGTGCTTCCATGGGTTGGTGGAGGAGCGGCGGTCAGTGGTTCCAACGCACTACCCGCTGCGTGAGCCAGCCGAAGATTCGGTCGGTGATAGCCGAGATCAGACCCAATAGAATCAAACCGAACATCATGCGATCGATCTGCATGTTCTGCTGGGTAACGTCCAGGCGATAAGCGATGCCGGCGAAGGCACCGGCCAATTCAGCGGCCACCAGGGTGTAGAACGAAACGCTGATGGCGGTGCGCAAACCCATGAAGATATAAGGCAGAGAGGCGGGCATCAGCACGTCGAAGAGCATCCGCCGGCGCGGCGTGCCAAGGCAACGCGCGGCTCGCAGCAGCGTCTCGTCAACCCGCTGCACACCCAGGTGTGCCGATAGCCAGACGGTGAAAAATACGCCCCAGAACACCAGAAACCATTTGCCGGTCTCACTCAGGCCGAACCAGACGATCACGATCGGCACGAAGGCGATCGGAGGAATCGGACGCAGCATCTGAAAAATCGGCGACAACGCGGCGGAAACAAGCTGGCTGCTGCCTGTCAGCACGCCGACCAGGCTTCCCGCCACGCCGCCCACCACGAAACCGACCGCCACGCGGGAAAGGCTCCACATCAGGTCCTGAACCATCAAACCGGAACGCAGATATTCAAGCCCGGCAAGCGCCACCAGAGACGGCGGCGGAAATAATACGGCGTTGACCACGCCAGAACGGGAGGTCACCTCCCAGATCATCAGCAACAGCGGTATCGACGACCAGCGCAGGGCGACTTCCAGGGTGCGCACATTCAATTCAGATTCTCCCTCAGCGAATCGCGATCTTCACACGGGATGAATCGATTTCGCCCAGAACGTCCGGGAAAATCACCGTGGAGAAGTCAGGCATGGTCGCCCCGGTCGGCGCGTTACCGGTCTCCAGACGCCAGCGCGCGTGCGCGTGCAGTACGTCCAGGGTGCGCTGATCGATGACCACGTTAAAAATGTAGTCCTGCCACACCGAGACAAGATCGTCGACGTTCATCCCCACCGCCCTGGCGATAATCACCGGCGCCTCGTCGGGGTGAGCCTTGATCCAGCCTTCCGCCTCGATCATCGCTTCGAGAAAGCGTGTCACCGTGTCACGGTTCTTTTCAAGGTAGGGTTGCATGGTGACGATATTGAAAGTCTCGGAGTAAATTCCAGCGGTATCGATCTGCCGCACCTGATCACCCAGCGCTTTGCGGGCATTGGTGATATGCGGCTCCCAGATATTAATGGCGTCCACTCCGCCGGCCGCCAACGCGGACACCATGGTTTGCGGCTTGAGGCTGACCAGGCGAACGTCGCCCTTGGTCAGGCCGGCTGCCTTCAGCAGTGCCGACACATACACCTCACTGCCGGTTCCAGTGGCCAGACCAAGGCGTTTGCCCTCAAGATCCTGGATCGTTTCAATGCCGGAGGCGGTGGTTACCAGTGTCTTCAGATCCGAGTACTCCATCCTGGTCAGGAACGCGATCTCCTGGCCCGCCATGGCGGCGGCGGTGACCGGCGCCTCAGCCGTGGTGGCGATGTCGGCGCCGCCACCGATGGTCGCTTCCAGCGCCAACCGGCCGGACGTGAAATTGGATACCACAACGTTTAAGCCGTGTTTCTCGAAAATGCCCCGCTCCTTGGCAACAATCGTGATGCCGGAGATCGGTGACAGATTCTGTGCCAGGCGCACGGTCGTCATCGCAGGCTCGGCAAAAGCCGGGGCAAACAGGCAGGAGGCATACATGCCCGCCGCGATCAGAGCCGTTAGCAAACGGCGAGGCAAACTCTGGATCGGCATTCGGAAACTCCTTGAGGCGAACAAAAAATCGTGACACGACGTCTGCTTCGTGCCCCGCTCACGGGATACGAGAGAGCCGCTTCTCTAAATCCAGGCCCTGGGAAACGCTGGGACAGTTCGCGGCGCCATATCGGTTCTGATTCATACCCGGCGTCCTGGTTGGCAACCTCACTTGTACTAACAAGGCATCACCACCAACTTTAAAACGCATTTCACGTGCCAGCTTTTCGAGCCGCAGCACTATCTTCATGTTTTTAATGGGTATTTTTTTAAACACTGGTTGTCGTCAGCCAAGCGAGTCATCGCCAACCGCCCCGCATTGGAGCGCCCGCGCGACAGCGGCGCCCGATCCGCGTGCGCCGTGGCGACCGACGATAAGACAACTAGAACAAGTGAGCGCCCCGGCACGCAGAGCGCCTTGTATGGCAATCCGGTTTTTCCGAAACAGGCGTCCCTGGCCATCAATGTCCGCAATGGTTACCAGTGTAGATTCAGAAATGATGCGGCCGGAACGATTTCATTCTGATAAAAACATCTTTTTTCCCTATAAGACGCCGGCTGCCCGCGACACGACCCGACGGCCTTTTATCTATTTTTTTTTTGCTTTTTTGCCACTCCAGATAACTTGTCCCATTGCCTCAAGCGTCTGCCGGGCATAAAAGTGATGGGTCGCTTTGTTATCGCCGTATGGAGCTCCACAATGATCTCTCTCTCTCGCGAGCACGTTCAGCATCTTCTTCGTCTTTGGCGCGAGCCTTATCAGCAGCAGGACCTGGTCGCCAGCCGCGCGCTCAAATCGGTGAGCGTCGACAACGGCCGCATCGGTTTGAACATCACCCTGGGGTTTCCCGCCGATGGGTATTTGCGTGAGTGCTCGCGGGCATTGCGTGATTACCTGATGACGCACAGCGGCGCCACCGGAGTGGACATCGCGCTGGACTGGAAAGTCCGGGCCCACGGTGTGCAGGGCACGCTTGAGCCACTGCCGGGAATTCGCAACATCATCGCGGTGGCGTCCGGTAAGGGAGGGGTGGGCAAATCCACCACCAGCGCCAATCTGGCCCTGGCGCTAAGCGCCGAAGGCGCGCGGGTCGGGATTCTCGACGCCGACATTTACGGCCCCAGCCAACCGCGCATGATGGGCGTGACCGGGCGCCCGCACAGCGACGACGGCAAGAAGATGGAGCCGCTGCAGGGCCATGGCATTCAGATCATGTCGGTGGGCTTTCTGGTCGACGAGGACACGCCGGTGATCTGGCGTGGCTCCATGGTCACCAAGGCGTTGACCCAACTGCTGCGCGAGACCCGCTGGCGGGATCTGGACTATCTGATTGTCGATCTGCCACCGGGTACCGGCGATATTCAACTGACCCTGGCCCAGCAGATTCCGGTTAGCGGCGCGGTGATTGTCACCACGCCACAGGATCTGGCGCTGCTGGACGCGCGCAAGGCGCTGCGCATGTTCGAAAAGGTGGAGATTCCGGTGCTCGGCGTGATCGAGAACATGAGCACCCACGTGTGCAGCCAGTGCGGCCATATGGAGCCGATCTTTGGCGAGGGCGGCGGGCAGCGCATGGCCGAAGACTGCCAGGTGGAACTGCTCGGCCAACTGCCCCTGGAGATGGCGATCCGCGCCCAGGCCGACAGCGGCCGACCGACGGTGGTGGCGGCGCCCGAGGGGCCGGCCGCGCGGCTTTACCGCGATCTTGCCCGCCGCACCGCCGCGCGGCTCGCTCGCCGCTCGCTGGACCACCGCGAGCGCTTCCCAAGAATCGTGGTGCAGAACCAATAAAGGCGGCATAGGGACCACGCCGGATGCCGGACCAGGTGCCTGGCGCGCCAGCGTGTTGCCTGTTGCGTGTTGCGGCTCAGCAGTGGCACCGCAAGAGCAAATGTTAACTCCGTCACTGTAGCGATTCACCACTGCCTTCACCTGTCGCTTCATAGAAAAAAAATGCGTATTGTGGCGTTTTGATTTCAAGGTCAGGCAGTACGATGAAGCACGAGGAGAGTGCGAAGGCGGAGAAGTTCGTGGTCCGCTTCCCGCCCGGCATGAGGAACTGGATCGCCGACGCATCGCTGGGCGCCCACCGCAGCATGAATGCGGAAATCATTGCCCGGCTTCAACACAGCATGGACAACTGGCCCTCGACCCTGCCGCTAGGCCAGCCGGCCGTCGCCGCTGGCGACGAAGAACAATTTCTATTGGAGCGGTTCCGCCGCCTGCCGGCGGTGAAGCGTCAGGCCCTGCTGCGTGTGCTGGATTAGCAAGCGGCCGAATAACGCCCGGGCGCGGATCACGGGATTTTAATCCCACCCCCTGTTACCTTAGTCATTGACCCTGGAAGCGCTGCGCGAATAAGCGGACCCGCGCGGTGGCGCCGACCCGTATTTCGCCGTTTTTATCGGGAAACAACAGCCTTGAAGGACAAGCCTCAACGGATGAGTACTTTACCCAGCGGCAGCGATATTCACCTGCCGTGGCATTTGCGATTGCCCGGCTCACTGGAGCGCGATTTCTCGGAGTATTTCCGCAATAGTGTCGCCTCCGTGGCGCCCTGGGCGGCGGGCGTGCTGGTGGTTCTTCTGGTGCTGGCGCTGGCCACCGAATTCCACATTTCCCCCCAGGATGCCGCGCACACCTGGCGCCCGCGCCTGCTGTGCATCATGCTCGCGGTGGCCACCGCCGTTGCCGCCCGCCGCGAGGAATGGCGACGTTTTCTGATGCCGGCCTGCCTGGCGCTGTCGTTCGCCATCGCCCTGACCGGCGACTGGATGGGCCTGACCGTGCGGCACCCTCTGGCCTCCAGCCTGTTCCTGCAAACCCCGCTGGCGATTCTGATGATGTGCGTGCTGCTGCGGGTGCCGTTCTATTGGGCGTCGGCCTCCAGCGTCATCATGATCGCGGTGCTGGCGCTGTGCTTCTTCGCCACCGACCGTGTCGATCCCGATCAGGCCCTGGTGTTGCTGCTGTTGTCGCTGGCCAGCGCCAGCATGAGCCTGTTCGGTCAGTACATTTATGAACGGCTGCTGCGCCAGCACTTTTTGTCCGAGCACGTGCTGTTTCAGCACCGCGATGAACTGCACTCGGCCAACCGCATGCTGGAAAGTCAGGCCACCGTGGATGGCCTTACCGGTTGCCTCAACCGGCGAGGCATGGAAGCGCGTCTGAACGAGGTGCTGCACGGTTTCGTGCGCGGTGGCGGTGAGGAGCGGGTCACGCTGCTGCTGTTCGACATCGATTTTTTCAAGCAGTACAACGACACCTACGGCCATCTGGCCGGTGATGAATGCCTTAAGACGGTCGCCTCGATTCCTCGCTCCATGGCCCAGGGCAACAAGGATTTCGTGGCCCGCTACGGCGGCGAGGAGTTCGTGGTGGTGTTGGCGGACACCAGCCTCAAGGACGCCCTGGTGTTCGCCGAGCGCATGCGCACCCGCATCGAGCAACTGGGCCTGCCGCACACTGGCTCGCGCATCAGCCAGGTGGTCACCATCAGCGTCGGCGTCGCCTGCGTGGGCGGCGGCACCCGCGACACCCTGTCACTGATCAAATGCGCCGACGAGGCGCTTTACCAGGCCAAGGGCGCCGGCCGCAATCGCGCCGCCTACATGAACCCGGAAGGCCGCGTCGTTACCCTGTAGATCCTGCCAGCGGCCGGCGTCAGTAATACGGCGTGGCGTCGTCCACATCGAGCTGCTCCGCATCAAGCGCCTCGCGGCCGTAGTCACGCCATACGCCAGCGTCCAGAAACAACCGATAGAGATCCGGGTCCAGGTGCTGTTCATCGCGCATTCGCTGCATGATGCCAAGCGCCTCGGAGAGCTTCAGCGGCGTCTTGTAAGGGCGCTCACGCGCGGTCAGCGCCTCGAACACGTCGGCGATCGCCATGATGCGCGCGGGAATCGACATCTGTTCCCGGGTCAGCCCGCGCGGGAAGCCGCTGCCGTCCATGCGCTCGTGGTGGCCGCCGGCGTACTCCGGCACGCGCCGCAGCTTACGTGGAAAGGGCAGCGACTCCAGCATGTCGAGAGTGACATCCATATGCCCGTTGATGATGCGCCGCTCCTGCTCGGTCAGCGTCCCGCGCGTGATGCACAGATTGTGCACCTCATCGTCGCTGAGCAGCGGCCGTTGCTGGCCATGGGCGTCGGTCCAGGTGCGCGCCGCCAGCGCCCGCACGCGCAGTTTGTCCCGCTCGGCCATGGTCTCGCCGCCCTTATTGATGCGCTCAAGCAGGGCCAGGTCGTCGGTGAGCCCGGCGATTTCCGCCTCCAGTCGCCGCCGCAACTCCGGCTCACGACGTGGATTGGCCAGGGATTCCCGTTCGTAGCGGCGCTCGCTCTCGCAACGCAACACCGCGAAGCGGGCGGCGACCTGTTCAATGCGGTCATGAAGGGTGTGCAGCTTGGTGGATTTCTCCAGCACCGAATCCGGCGTCGCCAGCTTGCCGCAATCGTGCAGCCAGGCCGCCACCCGCAGCTCATACCAGCCGTCGTCGTCGAGCTGGAAATCGGCGAAATGGCGCCGATCCTCGCAGGCCGCCCGGGCCAGCAGCTCGGTCAGCAACGGCACCCGCTGGCAATGGGCGCTGGTCGCCGAGCTCTTGGCATCGATGGCCTGGGCAATCACCTTGACGAAAGCATCCAGCAGCCCCTTGAGCTCCTCGACCAGCAGCAGATTGTTGACCGCTATACCGGCGAAGCCGGCGAGCGCTTCCAGCAGGTTGCGGGTCGCCACCGGAAACGGGTCGGCGCCAGCGCCGTTGACCAGCTCCAGCACGCCCACCACCGTGCCCTCGTGATTGCGCAGCGGCACCAGGAAGCGGTTCTCTATCCGCGCCACCAGCCGCGGCACCAGCAGGGCCTGGTCCGCCTCATTCAACGGCTCGCCGTCGCTCAGGCACAGTGGCTCACCGGAGCGTACCACCCGCACCGCCGGGCGGTCGGCGCTGGCCTCGTCCAGTATCAGCCGGGGGCCCTCGTGGCGGCCGGCGGCCGGGCCGTCGCGCGCGCCGTGAAGCACGCACTCCAGCCATTCCCGCTCGGCGTCGTCACGGTACAACCACAACACGCCAGCGCGGGCGCCCGCGAGCGCCTGCGCCTGCTCCAGCACGGTCTCGATCAGCGGCGCCAGATCACGCTGGGCGCTGATGCGCCCGGCGACCCGCAACAACGGCGGCAAGCGGCCCTCGGCAAGCTGTTCCAGTTTGCTCATTCACCTTCCTTCTGCCCCGTGGTACCCGGGAAGCCCAAGCATAGGCATGGCTCGCGATCACCGTAAAGCAACCCAGACCGCCTATTTCCTTGAAGCCCATCCGGCTATTGCCTACCATTCGCCGGTTCTGCAACCAATATTTGGAACCCGTGTCACCCATGAGCGTGAGCTACAGACTGCCCGATGGGGCTACCTTGGAGTTCGACCAGCCGGCTTCCGGCGTGGAGATCGCCGAGCGTATCAGCAAGAAACTGGCCAAACAGGCACTGGCGGTGAAGGCCGATGGCCGTCTCACCGACGTGTACCTGCCGCTCACCGATGGCACGGCGGTGGAGATTATCACCCGGGAACACGAAGACGCCCTGGAGCTGATCCGCCACGATGCCGCCCATGTGATGGCCGAGGCCGCCCAGGAGCTGTTTCCCGATATCCAGGTGACCATCGGGCCAACCATCGAGAATGGCTTCTATTACGACTTTCACCGCGAGCAGCCGTTTACCCCGGAAGATCTCACCGCCATCGAAAAGCGCATGCAGGAAATCGTGCGCCGCAATGAAGAGATCCGCCGCGAGGTCTGGGACCGCGACGAAGCGGTGCGCTTCTTCCTGGATAAGGGCGAGAACTTCAAAGCCGAGATCATCGGCGATTTGCCCGCCGACCAGGAGGTCTCGCTGTACCGCCAGGGCGATTTCATCGATCTGTGCCGGGGCCCGCACCTGCCCGCCACCAGCAAGCTCGGCGACGGCTTCAAACTGATGAAGGTGGCCGGCGCCTACTGGCGCGGCAACGCCGACAACGCCCAGTTGCAGCGCATTTATGGCACCGCCTGGCGCGACAAAAAAGAGCTGAACGTCTACCTCAGGCAGCTGGAAGAGGCGGAGAAGCGCGACCACCGCAAACTGGCCCGCGAGATGGGCCTGTTCCACACCCAGCAGGAGGCGGTGGGCAGCATGTTCTGGCACCCCAAGGGCTGGCGAATGCGCAAGAACCTGGAAAACTACATTCGCGCCAAGATGGAAAACGGCGGCTACCAGGAAGTGTCCACCCCGCAAATGATGGACCGCATCCTGTGGGAAAAATCCGGCCACTGGGACAAATACGGCGACGACATGTTCACCGTGTGCACCCACGATCACCGCGAAATGGCGATCAAGCCGATGAACTGCCCGGGCCACGTGCAGATCTTCAAGCAGGGCATCAAGAGCTACCGGGACCTGCCGATCCGCCTGGGCGAGTTCACCGCCCTGTTTCGCAACGAGGCCCACGGCGCCCTGCACGGGCTGATGCGCGCCCGCTCGTTCAGCCAGGACGACGCGCACATTTTCTGTACCGAGGACCAGATCAACGAAGAGACCGCCGGTTTTATTCGCATGCTGCGCGAGGTCTACCGGGATTTCGGCTTCGAATCGTTCCGCATCAAATTCTCCGATCGGCCCGACAATCGCGCTGGCTCGGATGAGACCTGGGACAAAGCCGAGGGCGCCCTGCGCGCGGCGGTGCAATCCCTGGGCCTGGAATGCGAACTGAATCCGGGCGAAGGCGCCTTCTACGGCCCGAAACTGGAATTCGTGCTGCGCGACGCCATCGGCCGGGACTGGCAGTGCGGCACCCTGCAGGTGGATTTCGTGCTGCCCGAACGGCTCGACGCGGAATACGTGGCCGAGGACGGCTCGCGCCAGCGCCCGGTGATGCTGCACCGCGCGGTGCTCGGTTCGCTGGAACGGTTCCTGGGCATTCTGATCGAATCCACCGCCGGCCATTTGCCGCTGTGGATGGCGCCCACCCCGGTGGTGGTGTGCACCATCACCAACGCGGTGGACGACTACGCCGCCGAAGTGGTGGCCCTGCTCAAAGCCAAGGGCATCCCGGCGGAGCTGGACACCCGCAACGAAAAAATCGGCTTCAAGGTGCGCGAGCATTCCAAAGCGAAAACCCCGCGCATCTGGGTGGTCGGCGAAAAAGAGGCCGAGGAGCGCAAGGTGGCGATCCGCAGCCTCGGCTCCAAGGACATGGACGAAGCGCCGCTGGAACAAGCGGTGGAGCAACTGTTTCAGAGCACCCGGGCGCCGGTTTAATAACGCTGGACGCCTGACGCCGGACGCCGGACGCCGGACGCTCAACCCGGCACGCAGAGGATTGGCGTGTTTCCTGGCACGGCGTCACCATGCAGGTCGGCTTGAACGAAGAGAAAGCCGATAAAGCGTCCGGCGTCCGGCGTCCGGCGTCCGGCGTCCGGCGTCCGGCGTCCAACACCAAACATCAGGCTGCGCCCATGTTCAAACAAAACGAACACCAACCCCCCGGCTTCGCCGTCGCGCTCGGCGAGGCGCTGGATGATTTGCAATTCAACGACGCCGGTCTGATTCCGGTGATCGCCCAGCAGCACGACACCGGCGAGGTACTGATGTTCGCCTGGATGAACCGGGAAGCGATTGAAGAAACCCTGGCCACCGGCCGCGTCTGCTATTACTCGCGTTCGCGCCAGACCCTGTGGCGCAAGGGCGAGCGCTCCGGCCAGGTGCAAATGCTCAAGGAGTTGCGCGTCGATTGCGACGGCGATGTACTGCTGGCCCGGGTGGAACAGACCGGGCCGGCCTGCCACACCGGCCGCCGCGATTGTTTCTTCTGGAAACTGGACAACCAAAGGGCGGTGATCGACCAGGCGCCGATGATCGACCCCAAAGACCTGTATAAGGCCTGATACGGCATGCTGAAACTGCACAACACCCTGACCGGCACCAAGGACGAGTTCGTTCCCCTGGACCCGAACCGCATCACGCTCTACGTGTGCGGCCCGACGGTGTACAACTACGTCCACATCGGCAACGCGCGCCCGGTGGTGGTGTTCGACGTGCTCTACCGGCTGCTGTCCCGGCTTTATCCCCAAGTCGTCTACGCCCGCAACATCACCGACATCGACGACAAGATCATCAACGCCTGCGCGCAAACCGGCGAGCCGATGGCGGCACTCACCGAGCGTTTCAGCGCCGCCTTCGCCGAGGACATGGCGGCGCTGAACGCGCTGCCGCCGGTGATCGTGCCGAAGGCCACCGATCACATCGGCGACATGATCGCCATGATCGAAACGCTGGTCGCCAAGGACCACGCTTACGCCGCGGACGGCCATGTGCTGTTCGCGGTGGAATCGATGCCCGATTACGGCAAGCTGTCCGGGCGCAATCTGGAGGACATGCTGGCCGGCGCGCGGGTGGAAGTGGCCGACTACAAACGCCACCCCGGTGATTTCGTGCTGTGGAAACCGAGCAGCGACCACCAGCCCGGCTGGGATTCCCCTTGGGGCCGCGGCCGCCCGGGCTGGCACATCGAATGCTCGGCGATGATCCATAAGCACCTGGGCGACGTGATCGACATCCACGGCGGCGGCCAGGATCTGATCTTCCCGCACCACGAGAACGAGATTGCCCAGGGCTGCTGCGCCCACGGCACCGAGTACGTGCGTTACTGGATGCACAACGGTTACATCAATATCGACGGCGAGAAGATGTCCAAATCCCTGGGCAACTTCCGGCTGGTGCGTGATCTGCTCACCCACTATCCCGGCGAGGTGCTGCGCTTCGCGCTGCTTTCCAGCCACTATCGCTCACCGCTGAATTTCTCCGCCGACGTGCTCGATCAGGCGCGCAAAAGCCTGGACAGCCTCTACTACGCCTTGCTGGGCCGGGGTGAAAACGTCGTTGCCGCCAGCGGCTATCGTCTGCCCGAGGACCACCCGGTGCTGGCCGCCCTGCGCGACGATCTCAACAGCGCCGAGGCAATCAGCGCCTTACACGCCATCGCCGCCCGCCTGAACAAAGCCGGGCCCGGCGACAAACCGGCGCTGAAAGCGGAACTGCTGGCGGGGGCGGAGCTGCTGGGTCTGCTCGGCGAAGACCCCACCGGCTGGTTCCAGGCCGCCGGCGGCGACCACGATCTGGACGCGGCATACATCGATGCCCTGGTGGCGGAGCGCGACCAGGCCAAGAAGAGCCGCGACTTCGCTCGCGCCGACCAGATTCGTGATCAACTCAAGGACGCGGGCGTGCAACTGGAGGACACCCGCGAAGGCACCCGCTGGACCCGTGCCTGATCGGCGTCTCTAACCGGTAACGGCAGCCGCTATTATTCTATTCGCGTTTATTCGCATTTATTCGCGCCCGCGCCCGCGCGCGCGTAGCGGCCGGCCAGTATTGCCCCCACCAGAATCTGGATCTGGTTGTAGCACATGATCGGCAACACGATCATGCCGAACCCGGGGTGCCCCGCGAACAGCACCTTCGCCATGGGCAACCCCGAGGCCAGGCTCTTTTTCGAACCACAAAACACCGCCGCGATTTCATCCTGCCGGGCAAAGCCAAGCCGCCGGGTGAGCAGCACGGTCAGGGTCATCACCAACGCCAGCAGCAGCACGCACAGCACCAGCGCCACGGCGATCGCCGAGACCGGCAAGTGCCGCCACAAGCCCTCCACCACCGATTCGGAAAACGCCACGTAGACGATCAGCAGAATCACCGCCTGATCAAAGCGCGTCGCCAGCGTCTTGCGCCGGTCCAGCCAGGCCGCCAGCCAGGGGCGCAGAACCTGGCCAAGGGCAAACGGCAGCAACAACTGAATCACGATGTCCCGGAATGCGGCGGCCAGATCGAAGCCGCCAGCGCCGCCACTGGACACCAGCAACATCAACAGAAACGGCGTCAGCATCATGCCAAACACATTGGAAGCGGCGGCGCTGCACACCGCCGCGGGCACGTTGCCCCGCGCCAGGGCGGTAAACGCGATTGAGGATGAGACCGCCGAGGGCAGTGCGCCAAGATAAAGAAACCCCAGCGCCAGATCCTCGGGAATCCAGTGCGGCGCCAGCAGGCCGATGGGCAAGACCAGCAACGGAAACAGCACGAAAGTCAGCGCGGTGATCAGCACATGAAGGCGCCAATGCAGCGCCCCGGCGCGCACCTGTTGCCGGGACAACGCCGCGCCATGCACGAAAAACAGCAGCGCCACCGCCACACTGGCAGCCGGTGCCAGCACTTCGGCCAGGGTGCCACGCGCCGGCCACAGCGAGGCCAGCCCAATCGCCGCCATCAGTACCAGGGTAAAACGATCCAGATGTTTCATAGCGGCCGGCTCAATGCGTGCAGCGACGGCGCCAGCATCGCCCGGGCCAGCCGGGCGGCGGCATCGGCATCGCGCAGCTCAATGGCATCGAGCAATTTTTCGTGATCCGCCTGGGACGGTTCGGGCAATTCCGCATCGCGTTCGGTGTGCTCAATGGTGCGCGCCACCGCACTGCTGAAATAGCGGTACAGCGCCAACAGCGCCCGGTTGTGGGCGGCGCGCGCCACCGCCTCGTGGAAACGCTGGTCATGATCAATGCGCCGCGTCAGATCCTCACCGGCGGCGGCCCGCGCCGCCAGGGCCTCGCGCAATTCGCGCAGGTCCGCCGGCTGCCAGCGCAACGCCGCCAGCCGCGCCGCCTCCGACTCCAGCGCGATGCGGGTTTCCAGCTGCTCAAACAGTTCGGCCCGCTCAACGCGCCGCAACGCTTCCGCCGGGTCCAGGCGGGCCCGCACATAGGTGCCATCGCCCTGGCGGGTCTCCAGCAAGCCGGCATGCACCAGCACCCTGACCGCCTCGCGCACGGTATTGCGCCCCACTCCCAGCCGGCCGGCCAATACCGTTTCGTTGGGAATCCGCTCGCCCACCGGCCACTCGCCGTTTTCCACGGTCGCGCGCAATTGGTCCAGAGCCTGGTCCACCAGTGAACGACGGGGCAAAGCGGAGATAGTCATCGTGTCATCCCATGAATATTTGCCCAATCATCCTATGAATTTCACATCAAGGCAAGATGAAAAAAGAACAGGGAACAGGTTGAACTGGGTTCCCTGTTCCTCAGCTTGGGAACCGCTGAAGGCTTTCCTAGCGCTGATGGCTCTGCCCTAGCGCTGATGGCTTTCCTAGCGCTGATGGCTCTTCTACCGCTGATGGCTCTGCGGAAAATCCATCTCCTTCACTGAGTCATAACGGACCATGGCGTCGTCCAGGGTGGCGTCTTTGTAGGGGGCGGCGGTGGCGAGTTTGCGCAGGCCTTGCAGAGTTTCCTTGGGGGCGTTTTTGGAAATGGTGTTGGCGATGCCGGTGACGTTACCGCCCGGGTCGATAAAAGTCTGGAACTCGATCCGGGTCCAGCCATCGTCCAGCGGGGTCAGCACGAACTGGTCGCGCAGGGCCGCCACCCGCACCACGTCCTCGTGTTCCGGCTCACCTTCCACCGCGTGGGAGGCCAGGGTCACCGCTTTGGAGCTTTTATCCTGCGTCACCTTGGTTTGCACCAGAGCGTCGCGGTCCTTGGCGGGCCAGATGCCTTTGAAGCGGAAGTAGGCGCGGTGGTTATCACGCAGTTCCATGGCCTTGCATTGATACAGCCACTGCTCGCAGGCGGAGGCATCGGCCATCACCGCCATCACGCTGACAATCGGTGCCTGCACTTCGGTCACGCCTCGGAAGGCTTTCACATCACTGCCGTCCACGCCGCGCTCGAAGGTGCTGATGTCGGTGCGCGCTTCGCCTTTGTCCACCGGCTGCCATTGAGCCTCGGCGGCGCTGGCGACGCCGCTGGCCAGCGTCGCCGCCAAAGCCAGCGTGCCGATCCATACTCGTGCTGTTTTTTTCATGGTGTCTCCTTGGTCCGTGGGACCTGTCCCTGAAATAGTCACCCGATTTGACCTGTTCTCCGCGCTGGTGTCCCGGCCCCGGTTAGCTTTATCATCCATTTTTACAAGCGCGTTCCTGCGTCTTGTTGCAAACAGCTTGCAAACAGCCTTTCTTTTTACCGTGGGTGTGCCGTTGAAAACCGTTCTGCTCTCCGGTCTGCGTTTCTATCAGGCCGTGTTGAGCCCCTGGGTGGGCAATCAATGCCGTTTCTACCCGACCTGCTCGGAATACGCCCGGCAGGCGGTGGAAACCCATGGCAGCCTGCGCGGCAGCGCCCTGGCGGTACAACGGTTGTGCAAATGCCACCCCTGGCACGCCGGCGGCTTTGATCCGGTGCCGCCACGGCGAGATGCCGATGAATAAACGCCGGGCACACCACCGCCTGCTGCAACGGCTGCTGTTCGCCGGCCTGTTGCTGCTCGCCCAGAGCGTGATGGCCTGGCACGCGCCCTCGCACATCCTTGATCGTCACGACAACGGCTCCACGCTTTCCGCACAGCAGGACTGTGAGCTTTGCGTGCACGGTCATGGGCTGGTGGCCCTGCCCGGCACGCCGCCGCTGCTGGCACCACCGGCCGCGGCGGTCTCCGCTCTGGCGGCGATCAGTGTTGACACCGCCCCCACGTTCCCACCGGCCCACCCGGCCCGCGCCCCTCCCTCGCACCTCTGAAAACGTAATCCGCCCCGCTCCCGAACGCCGGGCATGGCAGGGGCTTATGGCTTTTTCTTGTTTTGTTATGTTATAACGAAACCTTGCTTGCCATTGGGTGGCCCCGGGCCGCTCAAACAGAGGTGTATTTCAATGAAGTTCAATCTCCATCCCCTGGCCGGGGCGATCAGCCTGTTGCTGGCCAGCCAGATATCCACCCCCGCCGTGGCCGCCGACGACGCGCCCACCGACTCCGACAACCACACCCTGGAAGCGGTGCAGGTGTCGGCGTTGCCGATGGGCTCGGACAGCAACCTGACGCCGGCGTCTTTCGATCTTCTCGAAGAAGACCTGCTGTTCCAGCGCAGTGAAGCAACCCTCGGCGACACCCTGGACGGCCTGCCCGGGGTGCACGCGGATACCTTTGGCGGCGGTGCCAGCCGGCCTGTGATTCGTGGCCAGAGCGCGCCGCGGGTCAGCGTGCTCTCCGATGGCGCCTCCCTGTTCGATGCGTCCTCAATCTCTCCGGACCACGCCACCACCGTTGAACCCATGCTGATCCGCAAGGTGGAAGTGCTGCGCGGGCCCTCCACTTTGCTGTACGGCGGTGGCGCCATCGGCGGCGTGGTCAATGTGCTGGATAACCGCATCCCCACGCGCATGCCCGATGGCGCCGTGGACGGCTTTATCGAAGCTCGCGGCAACAGCGTGGCCAACGAGAAAGCCGGCGCCGCCAGCGTCACCGCCCGCGCCGGCGACCATTTCGCGGTGCATGTGGAAGGCTCACGCCGGGACGCGGACAACTACGAGGTCAACGGCTTTACCCAAAAGGAGATCGACGGCAGCTACGCGGAAAGCGACAACGGCAGCGTCGGCGCCTCCTGGATCGGCGATCAGGGCTACCTGGGCCTGGCCTTTACCCGCCGCAGTGACGAATACGGCCTGCCCGGCCACAACCACGAATTCGAGGGCTGCGGCGCCAACGGCTCGCAGCTGGACTGCGGCGACGGCGGCCACGACCACGAACACGGCGAAGAAGAGGCGCCGCCGTATGTGGATCTGGACAGCAGCCGGGTGGATCTGCGCGGCGAGTACCGCCAGCCCCTGGACGGCATCAAAGCGGTACGGCTGCGCTCCGGTTACACCGACTACCGCCACTACGAAATCGAGGACGGCGAGATCGGCACCACTTTCCGCAACCGGGGCTACGACCTGCGCGTGGAAGTGGAACACGAGCCGCTGGCCGGCTGGAGTGGCGTGGTCGGCACTCAATACGCCGACAACGATTTCAGCAGCGAAGGCGAAGAAGCCCTGGTGCCGAAAACCAACACCCGGGTGCTGGGCGTGTTCGCGGTGGAGCGCTACCCGTTCGCCGACAACTGGCAATTGGAACTGGGGGCCCGCCACGAGCAACAAAAACTGAGCCCCGACGACGATGGCCGCGATCTGCCCTCCTCCAGCGAATCCGCTAATTCGCTGTCGGCGGCGCTGACCTGGGCGTTCCTGCCGGACTACAACGTGTCGCTGTCGGTGGCGCGCTCGCAACGCCTGCCCCAGGCCCAGGAGATGTACGCCCGCGGCGTGCACATCGCCACCAACACCTATGAGTGCGGCCTGCTCTCGGACGCCTACACCTGCGGCGGCACCGGCAACGACGCCGACGTGGAAAAGGAAACCTCACACAATATCGGCCTCAACCTGCGCAAGGTCAGCGGCCGCTTCACCTTCGACGTGGGCCTGTTCCAGAACCGGGTGGACAACTACATCTATGCCCGCACCCTGGATCAGATCGAGGAATTCCGCCTGATCAAATACACCCAGGACGACGTCGAGTTCGTCGGCGCCGAAGCGGAGATGAGCTACCAGTGGACCGAACGCCTTTCCACCACCCTGTTCGGCGACACCGTGCGCGGCCAGTTCGACCGGGGCGGCGATGAGCTGCCGCGCATTCCCGCGGATCGCCTGGGCGTGCGGGTCAACACCTTCTGGCGCGCCTTCGATGGTGAGCTGGAATTCTACCGGGTGTTCGCCCAGGACCAGATCGCCGGCTTCGAGAGCCGCACCTCCGGCTACGACATGCTCAACGCCACCCTCGGCTACCGCTTCGGCGGGGCCCAGCGCTACAGCGTTTATCTGCGTGGCAACAATCTGCTCGGCGAGAAGGTCTGGAACCACGCCTCGTTCCTGGCGCGCACCGTGCCGGAGCCGGGCCGCAACCTCACCGTTGGCCTGCGCATGGACTTTTAAGCGCCGCCACAACGACAGCACGTTCATACCAACGTTATGACACCCCCTTTATGACGCACCCCGGGCGCGGCCAGCGCCGGGGTGCAACAGGAGAAACCCCATGCAACACCCTCTGCTTGCCTCATTCACCGCCCTGACCGCCGCCGTGATGTTCGCCGGCTGCAACAATGACACCGGCAGCACCGAGCTGCCCGGCCAGGAAGAAGAGCATGAGCATGAACACACCGACCAACCGGGCCGCCTGGTGATCGGCGAGAGTAACGGCAGCAATTCACGGGTCCATGTCTATGACCTGGAAAGCGCGGCCATGGCCGGCGACTTCGCCCTGACCTACCCGCCCAGCGCCGTGTACAGCAGCCCCGGGCACCGTTACGCGGTGATCGTGCAGCGCGACAACGATCAGGCGCAGCTTCTCGACAGCGGCCTGGCCGTTCACGATGATCATGTGCATGAAGATCCGCCGCAATTGCTGAGCACCACTCTGAACGGCGTCAAACCCACCCACTATCAAAGCCACGAAGGCCAGGCCGCGCTGTTCTTCGACGGCGACGCCGACAACGCGCGAATGGCCAGCTTTCAATTGTTCAGCGACGCCTCCCTGGAGAGCGGCCCACTGCTGGCCAGCCAAACCCTGGCCACCGCCCACCACGGCATCGCTGAACCCTGGGAAGGGTATGTGCTGGCCAGTCACAGCGACAGCAACGGCGGCGCAGCCAGCGGCATCACCCCCTACCAACTGCATGGCGATCACTTCCATGCCAGCGCGCCGCTGGCCACCGCCTGCCCGGGCCTGCATGGCGGCGCCGCCAATCAAACCCACGCCGTGTTCGGCTGCCAGGATGGCGTGCTCTCGGTGGCCTTCACGGAGAACGGTTTCGAGGACAGCAAACTGCCACTGAGTGAGCGCATCACCCAACTGGTCGGCCATCATGAGCTGGCGCAATTCGCCGGTTTCGCCGGCGCCAGCCTGTACGCGGTGAATGCGGCCGCCGGCACCACCACGCTCATCGACTGGGCCGGCGGCGCTGTTGACGGCGACGGCAACCCGGTGGCACCGGCGGCGTTCGATCTGGACGCCCACGGCGAACATCTGGCGGTGCTGGACAACACCGGTACGCTGCATGTGTTGGAAGCCGCCGACTGGAGCCGCAAGGGCCAGGTGACGGTGCTGGACACCGTGGGCAGCGGCGCCAGCGCGCCACGGCTAGCGTTCAGCGGCGTCGACGATCATCTGTTTATCACTGACCCGGCACGACAGTCGGTCATCGTCGTTGATCTGGAAAGCGTGACCGTGGAAGACACCATCGAACTGGACTTCGCCCCCGCCGGCCTCGCCTGGACCGGCTTCAGCGAAGACGGCCACGACCACGAAGAGGAAGAAGACCACGACCACGACCATGAACACTGAAAACTGAAAACTGAAAACTGAAAACTGAAAACCCACGGCCAGCCCAAGCTGGCCGTGCCCCCCGTCGCCTTACTCAACGCTTTTCACTACAATGCGCTCTTCATTCAAACAGCAGTAGCGGGAGAATCCTGATGAAACGATGGCTGTTGGCCGCTTGCCTGGCGCTCCCCTTGAGCGCCGGCGCTGGTGGCTTCGCGGGGCTGGACTACGTCAGCAGCAAGATCGAGCCGGATCACGGTGGCAGCGCCAAACCCAGCGCCCTGCAGTTCAAATTCGGCACCTGGATCAACCGCAACGAAACCCTGGGTGGAGAAGTACGGCTGGGCCTGGGGGTGGGCGATGACAGCCTCGGCGGCGGCACCGACGTGGAAATCGACCGCTACTACGGCGCCTATTTTCGCGGCCAGTTTCCCAACACCCTGCCCATCCGGCCTTACGGTCTGATCGGCCTGACCCGCATGGAAACCACCGAAAGCGGCCCGGGCAACCGGGGCGGCGAAAACTACTCGGACATCTCTTTCGGCCTGGGCGCCGATTTCAGCCTCACCGATGTGGTGTTCGTGAGCCTGGAATACCTGCGCGCCGTGGACGGCGGTGACGGTGAAGTCAGCAACCTGGCGCTCGGTCTGAACGGGCGGTTCTGAGCAGACAGACGGGAAACGTTGAAAGTTAAAGGTTAAAAGTTGAAAGCGCGGATAGGGCCGTGCCAGTCGGCAACAGCTTGCCCGCGTTTTAACCTTTAACTTTCAACTTTCTACTGTTGTGTTGCGCGAGCCAACCTGCACGGCCGCTCTCCCGAGCGGCACTGTCTAATCATCCCGGTCAGGGAATAGGCAGGTAACCGCCGTCCACTTCCTTGGTGACGATCGCCACCGCGTTGTGGGCGTGCAGGCTCTCCAGGTGGTTCACCCGCAGCCAGAAGTCCCGGTAACACTCTTGCGGGTCCAGCGCCTGCTTGAGGCGCCGGGCGGCGTCCTCGCAGAACATCAGGTTCTGGCCATTGAGCAGGGCGAATTCCTGTTCGTCGACCCGCTTCACGGCAGTTTGAACCGGGGTTTTCAACGCGCCTTCAATGGCATCGATCAACGCCGTGATCGGGAACCCTTGGCCACAGGAATCGCCCAGCAATACGCGCACCTGCGCCACCGAACGCTGGCTGTGCGGCGTCGCCACCACACCCTGCTCGGTGCCCAGCCACTCGAACACCGTGTCGGCGTCAACCTTGCCCTCTTTGAAATCGCGACGGAACTGATCCTGAATCAACTGCCGCGCCAGCGCCGCCGAGCACGGGCAGGTGGAGGAATACGGCACTTCCACCGCCAGTTCGATGCGCATGCCCTCGTCACTGAGGGTGCCCTTGATCGTCACCGGGTAGCTCTTCCAGCCCGAATAACTGCTCTTCAGGGCCGGACGACGCATGGAATACTCGAAATCAAACTGCACGAAGCCCCGATCACTCAGGCCATCGTGGGTCTCCAGGAAGTTCTTCAGCAACAGCTCAATGGATTCCGCGCTCACCGAGTGATCGCCAAAGGTCTCCTCCAGCATCAGATACAGGCGTGACATGTGAATGCCCTTGGCATCCGGGTTGCTGAGGTTCACATAAGCCTGAATCGAAGTGCTGATCGGCCGCTCGCCGGCCAGGGTATCGCTGACGCGGGCCGGCAGGTGGATCTCGCTCATGCCCACCCAGTCCAGCGTGCTGTGGATATGATCCACCATCGAATTGGATGCCACATCGGGCATGTTCCGGGTGGTTTCCGCACCGCTATCGCGCTTCATGGAAATCTCCGTAGGGGCGACCCGCGCCGCTGAACGGCGCCGGGAGGGCGAACGCGACAACAGTCCGCCTGGAGTCGCCCGGATCACAAAGGGGACGAGAGTTTATCAGAAAGGCCCCGGCAAATAGACCTTCGAATGGTGTGGGTTTGGCAATCACGCCGAAAGCGGCCCGCTATCGGTGTCCGCCGCTCAGCGACCCTGGCGGGCCGCCTCGGCCTCTTCCTCGTGCAGCCGGCCGGTGATCTCCTTGAATTGATCCAGATCACGCAACGGCACGAACATCTCTTCGGCGCGGGCATGCTGGCGCAGCGCCTCGGAACGGGACACCGCCTGGGCCAGGTCACGCAGGGCGTTGTCGGTCTCGCCGAGCCCGGCCCAGGCGCAGGCGCGCTGGTAAAGCGCGTGGGCGTTGTCCTCGTCCACTTCCAATACCCGGTCACACAGGCTCAGCGCCCAACGCTGCTCGCCCAGCTCCAGGGCCGAATCCGCTTTCCAGGCCAGCGCCTCCGGGTCGTCCGGGCGCAGCTCCAGAATACGGTCATAAAGCTCAATGCGGTCCTTGTAGCTGGATTCCTTGGAGGCCTTCAACCACAGGCTGTGAATCTCGTTGGTGCGCTCGATCTCTTCCTGGTTCTCGGCGATGATCCGCGACTTACGGCGCAGCTCGTTCTCCAGATCCGCCAGGCGCGATTCGTACTCCACGGTCAGCCGCGACATCTCTTTCTCGGCGTACACCCGGATGTTGTCTTTCAGATCACGGATCGTGGACCAGCCCACCAACGCCAGAATCGAGGCGGCGCCGGCGATCAGATAGAAAAAGTACGTCACCGTGTTGGTGGCATACCCCATCGCCTTGTCAGCCACCTCCAGCTCGCGGTCGGTGACGATCCGGTTCATGTCGTTGCGGTACTCCATCATATCCTGACGCAGCGTGCGCAACTCGCCGAGAATCCAGTTCTCCCTGAACTGGGAGATCACCGGCCCTTTCTCGATCTCACTTTGCGCTTCCACCGGGGAGGCGGGCGCCTGCGAGCCCTCCCCGGCCCCACTCTGGGCGGCAACGCTCAAGGGCACACTCAGAGTGCACAACAACAACAACCACGGCAGTGGCGAAACTCGCATCACCTAAGACCTGTTCACACTGAATTTAATGGCCGCGCCGGACACCTCCGCCCACCGGCCGATCACCTGTATCCGCCCGGCGCCCGCGGCGCCCGGCCACATCCGCGCATGGTCTCATTTAGACCGGAGCCGCGCCAGCCGGGCGGGCACGCCCCACGGCGCCATGGCCGGGCCCGCGAAGGTAAACTATTTTGACATCTAAACTTTAAGCCTCTAAAATACCTTCCCTCTTTAAGCAAGGAATATTCTGGAAATGCCGTTGATTTTCAATGAAACCGCTGCTTACAGCTCAAAGTGACCCTGACTTCAATCAGTCACAATAGTTTGCTATCCAGAGAATTAACGGACATGGCCAGACATCAGGAAGTGTTGATCGCTCTCAGGCAGATTATCCGCGCCACCGACCTGTACTCGCGAAAGCTGAGCAAGGTGGCCGGGCTCACCGCACCGCAGTTGCTGATCCTTCAGGCTATCGATGCCCATGGCGAAATGACCATGGGCGACATCGCCACCGAAGTGTCCGTCAGCCAGGCCACGGTGACGGTGATTCTTGATCGGCTCGAAAAACGGGCCCTGATCGAGAGAAAAAGGGGTGAACGCGATAAACGGCGGGTTTATGCTTCTTTAACGCACGCCGGCCGCGACATCATGGAAAGAGCCCCTACGCCCTTGCAGGAGGAGTTCATGGCCCGGTTTTCCCACCTTGAGGATTGGGAGCAGTCCCTGATTCTCAGCTCCCTTCAACGGGTAGCGGCCATGATGAACGCCGGCGACATCGATGCCTCGCCGGTACTGGATCTGGGCGCCATTGACCGTGCCCAGCCCGCCTCCGAGGGCCTGCGCCGCCACGGCAGCAACAACCATTCAACCCAAACCGACCAGAAGTGACCACATGCTTGCAGACAATGACAAGAAGGCGGATTCATCTTCCGCTGACGCCAAAGACGAGATCCTGTTCCGCAAACCGGAAAGCCAGGACGGTGCCCGGGTTCATAAACTGATCGCGGAGTGCAAACCGCTGGACGAGAACTCCGTGTATTGCAATCTGCTGCAGTGCACTCACTTCGCCGACACCTCGGTGGCCGCGGAAATGGACGGAGACCTGGTCGGGTTTATCTCCGGCTATATCCCGCCCAAGCAGCAGAACACCCTTTTTGTCTGGCAGGTGGCCGTGCATCAGAAGGCGCGCGGCAAAGGTCTCGCCAAGCGCATGCTGGCGGAATTGATCGGGCGCGAGGAAACGGCACAGGTGCAGTTTATCGAAACCACCATCACCCCGGACAACGAAGCGTCCTGGGGCATGTTCCGCAGCTTTGCCTACCAGCGCCGGATGCCCACCGAGGAATTCATCTTCTTCGACTCCCGCATCCACTTCAGTGGCGAGCACAACGACGAACATTTGCTGCGCATCGGTCCGTTCAATCGCGACGATGCCTAACACAGTTTCAGAAAAGAGGTAGAGAGAGTCATGGATACGGAAATTTTCGACAACATTGAATCGGAAGTTCAGAGTTACGCGCGCAGCTTCCCGGTGGTTTTCAGCAAAGCCAAAGGCAGCTACCTGTACGACGAGGAAGGGATCGAGTACCTGGACTTCCTGGCCGGCGCCGGCACCTTGAACTATGGGCATAACAACCCGATTCTGAAAAAAGTCCTGCTCGACTACATCGAAAAAGATTCCATTGTTCACGGTCTGGACATGCACACCGTGGCCAAGCGGGAATTTCTTGAGGCCCTGGAGCAGTACATTCTCAAGCCGCGTGAAATGGACCACGTGGTTCAGTTCACCGGCCCCACCGGCACCAACGCGGTGGAAGCGGCGCTGAAAATCGCCCGCAACATCAAAGGCCGCGAGAACATCATCAGCTTCACCAATGGCTTCCACGGCGTCAGCCTGGGCGCGCTCTCCGCCACCGGCAACAGCCACCACCGTGGCGTCGCCGGTGTCACCATGGGCGGCGTCAGCGTAATGCCCTACGATGGCTACCTGGGCGATGCGTTCGACACCACCGAATACCTGGACAAGGTCCTGTGTGATTCCTCCAGCGGCGTGGATCATCCGGCCGCCGTGATCGTCGAAACCGTGCAGGGCGAAGGTGGCATCAACGCCGCCAGCTTCGAGTGGCTGCGCAACCTCGAGCGGGTGTGCCGTAAGCACGACATGCTGCTGATCCTGGACGACATCCAGGCCGGCTGCGGCCGTACCGGCACCTTCTTCAGCTTTGATAACGTGGGCATTAATCCCGACATCATCACCCTGTCCAAATCGCTCAGCGGCTATGGCCTGCCGTTCGCGGTGGTGCTGCTTAAGCCAGAGCTCGATATCTGGAAGCCGGGCGAGCATAACGGTACTTTCCGGGGCCATAACCTGGCTTTCGTCACCGCCGCCGCCGCCCTTGAGCACTTCTGGGCCGACGACAGCTTCGCTAAGGAAGTGCAGAAAAAGGGTGATCTGATCACCGAGCGTTTCCGCGACATCGCCGCCGGGTTCGAGGGCCACTGGTTCTACCTGAACGGCCGCGGCATGATGCAGGGCCTGGTATGCCGGGATGGCCAACTGGCCGAAGAAGTCACCAAAGCGGCGTTCAAGCGCAAACTGGTGATCGAAACCTCCGGCGCCGACGACCAGGTGATCAAGACCCTGTGTCCGCTGACCGTCACCGAGGAAGAGATCAACCACGCCATGGACGTGCTCAAAGAGAGCGTGGAAGAGGTGATGAGGGATCGCATCAAACGCGGAGACGCCCATTCCGTGTCCAGCCTGACCGGCTGATTGCCCGACCTGCCCCGCTCCGGCCCGCCGGCCGGAGCGCCCCTTCTTTTTTTCTTTTTTCCTGTGTTAGGAGGTGTACATGATTGTCCGTAATCTGGCCGAAGCCGAAAAAACCGAGCGCCGTGTGGTCGCTGAAAACGGCAACTGGCAGTCCGTGCGACTGTCATTGAAGGAAGACGGCATGGGCCACTCCTTCAACATCACCACCATCTTTAAAGGCACCAAGACGCACATCAAATACGCCAATCATTTTGAGTCCGTGTACGTGATTTCCGGCAAAGGCAAGGTCGAGCTGATTAAGACCGGTGAAGTGATCGAGTTGGAGCCTGGCATGATCTATCTGCTCAATGAGCACGACGAGCACTATCTCTATGGTGGCGAAAACGAAGACATGGTCGTGGCCTGTGCCTTTACCCCGCCCCTGAGCGGTAAGGAAGTGCACGACGAGAACGGCGTTTACCCCGCCGATCTGGACTAGCCCCCCAACCTTTCGCGCCAGGCGAACGGTGACCAAACGGAGCCCCACGGCTCCGTTTTTTTTGCCGCGCCTTTGAGCCAGAAAACATGTCGACCAAGGTCTAATTTTGAACGGTCGGCGCGATCAGCATACTGGTCACGCAACAATGGCCCACGGCCAACATGACAGAATCCGGTTTTCCGGTGATACCCCATACGGCTCGGGAGAGCTGCACAACCGGGGTGTATAAAACGCATTTCCGTTTGTTTTGAACGGATCGGCACTCCGCGCTGTTTCCATTTTCCACGTCCTTACCTGATGCTGCCCGGCGGGGCAGCGCTTTTTTTGGTTCATCGCGGAATAGCGGGAAGCGAGTTTTCTGGGTCGTGGCTAGTCAGCTCGATTGGGGACGCGAGGCAAGGGCGGCGCCGGTAAGGTTTGGCGTCGATAATTACGCTTGAGAGGCAAACGACCCCACGATGGGCTTAAGGTTAACCTGTCGGATTACCGGGAAAGAGCTTTACTTACAGGCTGCTAGTAGGGCCATCAATGCTCTTGGGTCAAATTCCTCAGCCCGATTCCACCTCTGACGGCCACGGCCCTACCGTACCACTCTGGAGGGCCTCCCCCTTGTTGTGTCGCCGAGTCGCGGGAAATTGATAGGGTCAGTTGGCCAGGGACGGCCAACTGAGGCGGCGGACGACAGGATGTCGTCTCCTCGCCGACCCGGCCATCAATTTCCCGCGACTCGGGTACCCGACGGGCGACACAACGGGGTGTCCTTCTTTGCCTACTTTCTTGGACAAGCAAGAAAGTAGGACGCCCAAACAGGGCGTCAGCGGTGATGGGCGACGTCTCGGTGCAGCCAGATTCCCTCGAATCCGCGAAGAACCTTTTGGGACCCGCCATTCCTGGCGGCCACTTGGGCATCGTTGGCAAGACAGCAAGCCCGCACCGGCGATTTTGTCCGCGGCGGGCGTAGTCAGCGAACTGCCGTTGCGTATAATCGAGCCATGACAAGAATTCTAATCGCCGACGACCACCCGCTTTTTCGCGCCGCTCTGAGGCAGGCAGTGGAGGTCAGTTTCAGCGCCGCCGAGATCATCGAGGCCGATTCCCTTGCCGCCCTGGAAAAACTGGGTGAGCACGCCGTCGCCTTCGATCTGATTCTGCTTGATCTGCACATGCCCGGCACGCACGGCTTTTCCGGCCTGATCTATCTGCGGGAGCTTCACCGGCAGGTGCCCCTGGTGGTGATCTCCGCCAATGAAGAGGTGGATGTAATCCAGCGCTCGCTGCGTTTCGGCGCCGACGGTTTTATCCCCAAATCCGCCTCGGTGGAGGCGATGACCCAGGCGATGACCCGGATCATCGCCGGCGAACGCTGGGTACCGGAAAAAGCACGTCGGCCGTTGCCGCCGGAAATACAGGATTTCACCGCCATGCGCGAGCGGATCACCAGCCTCACGCCCCAGCAGTTCCGGGTCATGGGTATGCTGATGGAGGGGATGCAAAACAAGGTGATCGCCCATCAGCTGGATGTTTCCGAGGCCACCATTAAGGCCCACATGACCGCCATCTTCAGGAAACTGGGCGTGCGCAATCGTACCCAGGCGGTGCTGGCCCTCAAGGATCTGGCCATCGACGCCCCCGGCCTGGCGTAGCACACCCAGTCGCCGAGCACCCACCTCACAATGCCCTCACAATGCCCTCAACACTTCCATCAACGCTTCCTGGCTGACCGGCTTCTGCAAAAAGCCCACGCCCAACTCGCGGGCGCGCTCGCGTATTTCCGGGCGCCGGTCGGCGGTGATCAGCACCGCCGGCACCACGTCATCCCAGCAGCCATCCAGCGCCTCGATCACCTGGAAGCCCTCTTCCTCATCAAGCTGGTAATCCACCAGCAACAGATCCGGGGCAGGCTGGCCTTCGGCGCGAACCAGCGCTTCCCGGCTGGAACCGGCCACCAGCGGCTCGCACCCCAGCGCTCTCAGCAGCGCTTCCAGGCTGGCCAGCAGCGCCGGATCGTTGTCCACGCAGAACACCCGGATGCCGGCCAGGTCCTTTTGGTTGGCGCCGCTGGCCGGCGCCGCCGCCACTGGAGGTGACTGCTCACTGGCCAGCGGCACCGACACGGAGAACACCGTACCGTGCCCCGGGCGCGAGTGCACCGTCAGCGGATGCTCCAGCAAACGGCAAATACGGTCAGCGATCGCCAGCCCCAGCCCCAGCCCCTTCACCTGCCGGCCGCCCTGCTGGGGCAGGCGCAGAAACTCATGGAAGATGCGGCTCTGCTGATCCCTCGGGATGCCGGTGCCGGTGTCCCAGATTTCAATACGCAGGCTGTCACCGCGGCGCCGGCAACCGAACAGAACGCCACCGTGCTCGGTGTAGCGCACCGCATTGGAGAGCAGATTTTGCAGCACCCGGCGCAACAACGCCTCATCGGTGCGCACCTGCAAGTCGCAATAAACGGTGCGCAAGCTCAGCCCCTCGGCACGCGCCAGCACGCCAAACTCCCGCCCCAGCTGTTGCATCAACGGGCGCACCGCCACGGTATCGGGGTGGGCTTGCATGGTGCCGGTGTCCAGGCGGCTGATTTCCAGCAGGGCGGATATAATCTGTTCGGCGGCACGCAATGAGCTGTCGATGTGTCCCACCACCTGCCGCTCATAGCCAAACGCCTCGCCGCCCCCCGGCGCCGGGTCCGGCGCGCCGCTGCGCGCCAGCCGTTGAGACAGCGAAGAGGCAAACAATTGGGCGGCATTGAGCGGCTGCATCAAGTCGTGGCCGGCGGCGGCCAGAAAGCGGGTCTTACCCTCGTTGGCCTGCTCCAGCTGGCTGTTCAGTTCCGATAATCGCCGGGTACGCTCGCTGACCATCTGCTCCAGGTTTTCGTTAATCTGACGCAGCGCCAGTTCATCGCGTTTGCGTTCGGTGATGTCCATGTAGGTGCTGACAAAGCCACCACCCTCCATCGGGCTGCCGCGCACTTCCACCACCACGCCGCTGGGCAATTGCCGCTCAAACCGGTGGGCGCTGCCCTTGTGCAGCAGACGCACCCGTTTGCGCACGTCCTGCTCCAGATCCTCGCCGTCGTAAAAGCCGCGCTCGGCGTTGTAGCGATAGACCTCCTCGATGGAACGGCCCAGCCGGATCAGACCCTCCGGGTAGCCGAACAGATTCACATACGCCTGGTTCCAAGCCACGATATTCAGGTCACGATCCACCACGCAGATGCCCTGGCTGATGGTCTCGATGGTGGTGCGCAGCAGTTCATGATTGAACTGAATAAGCTGCGACGCTTCGTCCATGATGCGCACCATGTCGTCGCGGCGCACGCTCTGCTTGCTGAGCAGCGAACCCATCACGATGCGAGCGGTGGAGGCCCCCATGGCGCCGGCCAGCAGGCGCTCCACATAGCGCACCAGATGCAGCGGCGCCGGCAGTTCAAGATCCTCGGCGATCTGGCGCCGGGCCAGATAGTCGTAAAACAGCGCCCGGGCGCGCGGGTGGCCCAGCCCACGCTCACACACCTGCAGCAATTCAGCGGTGGTGATGAACGGATGGCCCAGACCCTCGCGCCACCAGTCGGTGGGCATGTCCACGAAGCGCGTCGCCTGGGTGTCATCCAGCGGTTGCTGCCCGGCCCGCCGGGAAAAATACACATAGGCGAGCAGATTCAGACTCAGGCTCCAGAACACGCCGTGGGTCAGCGAGCCCAGACCCTCGATGCCGAACATGGCGTGGGGGCGGAGGATGCCCAGGCCCAGCAAGCCGTAGCGATCCAGATGGGTCACCCACTCCACCGGCAGCACCAGCGGCAACAGCAGGCAATACGCCCAGAGGAGGTAACCCAGAATCAAACCCGAGAAGGCGCCGCTTTGATGGCCCCGCCGCCAGTACAGCCCCCCCAATAGGGCCGGCGCCAGCTGCGCCACCGCCGCGAATGAAATCAGACCAATGCGTGCCAGGCCCTCGAAGCGGTCGATCAGGGTGTGGAACAAAAAGGCCAACATCAGCATCACCACGATGCTCAAGCGCCGGAACAGACGCACCTGATTGCTCAGATCGGAGAGCTCTTCCTCGCCCTGAATGCGGTATTGCACCCAGGCCGGCATCAACACTTCATTGGTGAGCATGATAGCCAGCGCCATGGTCGACATGATCACCATGCCGGTGGCCGCGGCGATGCCACCAATAAACGCCAGCAGCATCAGGCCCTCGTTGCCGGCGGCAATCGGCAGCGAGAGCATGTACATGTCCGGCTGCGCGCTGTCTGGCTGGGTAATCACGCCGGCGGCGACGATCGGCAGCACGAACACCGCGAACAGGGTCAGGTACAGGGGCATCACCCGGCGCGCGGTGCGCAGATGGCGCAGGTCGTTGTTCTCCACCACGCCGGCGTGGAACTGCCGTGGCAGGCAGATGATCGCCAGCATCGAGAGCAGCATCGCGGTCACGAAACTCTGTGAAAACAGAGTCGGTTCGAACACCTGGCGCATGTGTGGATGCACCGAAGCCTGGCGCCACAAATCCATCGGGCCATCGAACACCACGAACAGGCAAAACAGACCGATGATGACGAACGCCACCAGCTTGATGAACGATTCGAAACTGACCGCCAGCATCAGGCCCGACTGATGCTCGGTGGCATCGATGTGGCGGGTGCCGAACAACAGCGTAAAGATCGCCATCAGCGCCGACACCGCCAGGGCGATGTCGAACGGCTGCGCCACGCGGGTGCCGACCACATGCTCGAACGACAACGTCACCGCTTTAAGCTGAAGCGCGATGTAGGGCAGCACGCCGACAATCGCCACCACCGTCACCAGCACCGCCAGTTGCCGGGATTTGCCGTAACGGGCGGCGAGGAAATCGGCGATCGAGGTAATGTGGTGCTGCTTGCCCACCGACACCATTTTGTAGATCAGTTCGCCGCCCAACAGCATGGTCAGAATCGGACCCAGATAGATCGGCAGATAGGTCCAGCCGTTCTGAGCCGCCTCGCCAACCGCGCCATAGAAGGTCCATGACGTGCAGTACACGCCCAGCCCCAGGCTGTAGGTCCAGGCGTTGTTGACCACCGGCAGCCCGCGCCGCGCCGCGCGATCGCCCCACCAGGCAATCACGAACAACACCAGCACATAAAGCAGCGCCAACCCACCCAACTGCCACAGGGAAAACACCGTACTCACTCCCACGATGACTAGCAGCCTGCCGGGCTTAACACGGATCGACCGCCAACCCCGGGCTTCCTGTAACGATCACTCAAACCCACCGGCTCCTAGATCAGAAACAAGGCCCGGCAGAAGCGCACCACCACCGCCACGATCAGCAGGGCAATGCCGGCACGCTGCAACTTGAACTCGGCCACTGACAGCACCATGCCGCGAGTCCAGAAACGAACCACGCCAGCGAAATCACCGGTGCGCCAAAGGTAATGACCATAAGCCGTCAGCACCAACACCAGGCCCAGGGCAAGCAGAACACCTTCCAGATACTGCATGGTTGTTATTCCTCTTCCAATCTCTTTCGCGGCGTCGCGTCGGCGGCGCCGGTCATGGTTTTTTCAAGCGCAGATACATCAGCGCCGCCGTGGTGGCGTCTCCCCGGGCGCTGTGGCGGCCGATCACCGGCACGCCGAGACAGCGAGCCGCGCTCTCGAAACGCAGGTCGGGCAGCGCGTCCGGCCGGCGGCGGGCCTGGTGACGGCGGTACAAGTCAGACAGCTCGATCACGGGATTGGGCAGATCGAAGCCGGTATGCCGCCGCGCCACTCGATTGAGCACCGTAAGATCGAAATCCAGACACCAGCCCACCAAAGGCCGGTTGCCGATAAAATCCAGCAACCGCTCCAGCGCCTGTTCGGCCTCCAGGCCGTCTTCCAGATCCACCCCGCGCAGGCGATGAACACGAATCGATTGCGCATCCAGGCTGGCCGGAGTGCGAATGCGAAGATCAAGCGCGGCCCCCGCCTGCACCCGACCTGCACGGATCGGCACCGCCGCCACCGAGACCAGCTCGCAACGCCGCGGGTCCAGGCCGGTGGTTTCACAGTCCAGGGCCATCAGCTCCTGGCCGTCGGGAGCCTGGAACAAATGCCCGAACGGGCCGGCGCCGTGCCGGTGGCGCTGAATCATCCGTTTCAACATCTCAATACTCCAGATGAAAGCGGCGCGAGAGCCGTTTCTTGAACTCATTGACCACCTGCAACGACTCACGCAGCAGGTCCCGCTCCAGGGCCGACAACTGCTCCACCTGGATCTGATTGTGCCCGGCCGCCGGCTGATTGGCATCCAGGCTGGCCAGTTGCTGGCGCAGACGCAATTCGGCGAACAACGCCATCGACTCGCCCAGCTCCTCCGCGAAGCCGGCTTCCAGCACCCCGGCGGCGGCCAGCCGGTCCAGCCTGGCGAAGGTGCCGGTGGCGCCGATGCGCTGCTCCAGGCTCAGAGCCCGCACCCCATGCACCACCGGAAACAAACCACCTTTCTTGATATCGATGCCCTGTTGCGGCTTTTTCAGAGCACCGAACCAGCGCAATGGCGTGGAGAACTGCAGCACCGGGCGGGCAAACCGGGACAGCAGAATCTGATCACCACTGCACCGTTGAAACAGCGCCTCGCGCATCCGTTCCACCAGCTCCACGCGCCCCGCCGCCGGGTGGGCGTCCAGCAGGATCGCCAACCGCATCATCGCCTGCTCGTCGCCCTGCTCCGCCCAGCGCCCGATACGGCGGCGCCAATCCGCCAGCGATCCGACCCAGCGCGGCTGGTTGACCATGATGCCGCCAGGGCAAAGCGGATAACCCAATGCCAGCAAGGTCTCGGTGAAACGGTTCAGGAGCTGATCGCGCTCCGGCCAGTCCCCATCGTCACCCAGGATCAGGCCGTTGTCCTGATCGGTTTTCAAGATCTGTTCGCCCCGCCCTTCGCTGCCCAGCACCATCAGACAAACCCGGTCACGGCGCTCCTCGGCAATCACGAACTGGAACGCCTTACTGATAATGCGGCCGTTCAGCGCCGCCATCAGATCCATGGCGAAGCGCATTTTCACGCCCTGGGCCATCAACGCCTGGACCAACTCCGGCAACCTGGCGCTGGCCAGCGCCAGTGCCTGCAGGTCGTCGGCCTTTTCCACTTCCAGCCCGACCACGTAAGAGCGGCTGGAAAAGAAACTGAGCACGTCGGTCAGCTCCACCACGCCCACCGGCACCGGGCCTTCCATCACCACCACCCGGGCCACTTTATGCCGGGTCATGCGCACCAGGGCGGCAAACAGATACTCCCCCGGGGGCACCGCCACCAGCTCAAAGCTCGCCAATGCCAGCGCCGGAGAGTCCACGCTCATGCCGTCGTGCACCAGGCCGTGCAGCAGGTCGGTTTTGGTAATCATGCCGACCCGTGAGCCGCGCACCACCATCAGGCTATCGCCGCTGTGCGCGTCCAGCGCGCTCACCGCTTCACGAATGCTGCCCTGTTCAGGCAGCAGCACCGGCTGGCGCATGCATTGATCCACCCGCGCCAGCATGAACCCGGCCATGGTGACGCCGCCCTCGCGGCGCTCGGCCAGCATGCGATTCTTGGCCACCAGGCGCTGGCGGAAATACTCGTCGAACTCGCCATGCTGCTGGCACAGATTTTTAAACAGCGCCGCCGGAATCAGATAGCAAAGCGTCTCCTCCTCGGCGACAAACCGATAGCGGCTACGGCCATTGAGCACACTCAAAGCGCCGAACAAAGCACCGGCGCCGTAGACCCCCAGGCGCCCCGCTTGCGGCGGTAAGGTCGGGTCGATTTCAAGTACCGCGCCCTTGTGCACCAGATGCACGAACTCCGCCGCCTTACCCGCCTCCAGGATCACCTGGGCGCCGTCGAACCAGGCCATTTCCATGGCCGCGCCAAGCTGCTCCCGGGCACTGTCATCGAGCAGAGAGAAAGGCAGCTGCGAGAAATCCACGTCGACCATGGCGTTAGCCTCCCACCGGCCACGGCAGCCGGTCGCTGAAACGCACATCGGGGCGGCGCCAAGGCACCACCCCAATGTTTACCTTCGTTTGCCGATGATCAGTGTTGGTGAGCGGCACCCGAGCCACGGGGAACGCGGATGTCCTCGACAATATGCTGAATATGCTCCGGCGGCGGCGCGGTCACGCGGGATACCGCCAGTGCCACCACGAAGTTGAGCACCATGCCCACCGTGCCGATACCTTCCGGCGACACCCCGAACAGCCAGTGCTCCGCGGAGTTGAGATCCGGCGACACGAACTTGAAGTAAACGATGTAGCAGAAGGTGAAGATCAACCCCACCAGCATGCCGGCAATCGCGCCTTCCTTGTTCATGCGCTTATAGAAGATACCCATCAGGATCACCGGGAAGAAGCTCGCCGCCGCCAGGCCGAAGGCAAACGCCACCACCTGCGCCACGAACCCCGGTGGATTGATGCCAAAGTAGCCGGCGATCAGAATCGCCACCACCGCCGCGAGACGCGCCGCCAGCAACTCCTGCTTCTCGGTGATGGTTGGCATCATGGTCTTCTTGAGCAGATCGTGGGACACCGCCGCGGAGATCACCAGCAGCAGCCCGGCCGCCGTGGACAATGCCGCGGCAATACCGCCCGCCGCCACCAGCGCCACCACCCAGGCCGGCAGGTTACCTATCTCCGGGTTCGCCAGCACGATGATGTCACGGTCGATATAAACCTCGGAGGCGTTGTCGGCCGGCGGGTTGGTGACCACGCGCTGCCCGTATTCGCCACTCGCTTCGGCACGGCTGCCGGCGAAGGTCGGTGAGCCTTTGAACGGGTCGCCCGCGGACATCTGTACGCGACCGTCGTTGTTCTTGTCCATCCAGCCGATCAAACCGGAATTTTCCCAGTTATAGAACCACTCAGGCAGCTGCTCGTATTCGGCGTTGTTGACGGTATCGATCAGATTGGTGCGCGCGAAAGCGCCAATCGCCGGCGCGGCGGTGTACAGAAGGGCGATAAAGAACAGAGCCCAACCGGCGCTGACACGAGCGTCGCGAACCGTCGGCACGGTGAAGAAGCGCACGATTACGTGCGGCAGGCCGGCCGTGCCACACATCAGCGCGGCGGTAATAAAGAACACATCAATGGTGGATTTGGAACCGTCGGTATAGGCGCCGAAACCGAGATCCTGAACCACCTGGTCCAGACGTTGCAGCAGATACACGCCGGTGTCGTTACCGGCGGCGTCGAGCATGGTGGCGCCGAACCCGGTTTGCGGCAGGATGTGACCGGTCATCATGATGGAAAGAAACACCGCCGGCACCAGGAACGCGAAAATCAACACGCAGTACTGGGCAACCTGGGTGTAGGTGATGCCTTTCATGCCGCCAAGCACGGCGTAGAAAAACACAATCGCCATGCCGACCACGACACCGGTGTTAACGTCCACTTCCAGAAAACGCGCGAACACGATACCCACGCCGCGCATCTGGCCGGCCACATAGGTAAAGGAAACGAAAATCACGCAGATCACCGCTACGGTACGGGCCACGTTTGAATAGTAACGGTCGCCGATGAAGTCGGGCACGGTGAACTTGCCGAATTTTCTCAGGTATGGCGCCAACAGCATCGCCAGCAGCACATAGCCGCCGGTCCAGCCCATCAGGTATACCGAAGCGTCGTAGCCGGAATACGCGATGATGCCGGCCATCGAAATAAACGATGCCGCCGACATCCAATCGGCCGCCGTGGCGGCGCCGTTGGCGAGCGGCGATACGCCACCGCCGGCGACATAGAAATCCTTGGTGGAGCGGGCCCGCGACCAGATCGCGATGCCGATATAGAGCGCGAACGACACGCCCACGAAGATATACGTTAACAATTGAACATCCATGGCTTTTTCCTCGTTGTTATTGGGCGCCGTTATTCTTCATGCACGTCGAATTTTCTATCCAGCTTGTTCATCGAGCGCGCGTACATAATGATCAGCGCCAGGAACACGTAGATAGAGCCCTGCTGGGCAAACCAGAAACCCAGCTTGAAACCGAAGAAATGGATGTTGTTGAGTGCATCCACCAGCAGGATGCCGCAGCCGTAGGAGACCACGAACCAGATCACCAGATAGGTGAGGATCAATCGCACATTGGCGGCCCAGTAGGCACGGGCGTTTTCTTCTCTCATTGACTTACCCCTTTGCGCACGGACAAGAACTGGCCGTTCCCATGAAGGCCATGTCGCTCAAGAGTAAACAAAGGCCGCAGCCGCCACAGTATGACTTTAGTCGAACGAGGAGGCCGGGGAGCCGGAATCCTCTCCGCGCACCCAATCACGAAACGGCATCACCGCACCGCCCTGCTCCATGGCCTGAATGAAACAATCCTGTAGATTCGCCAGCGCGCCGTTAAGACGTTCAGGCACGATCACGCCGCCGTGGGCGACTTCCAATGCGCCCCATCCGTTGTAGAGGGCGATGGCTTCGAGCCGGCTGTAATCGTGACCGCTGTTAATCGGGTGGCGACAAAACACAATGATCGCGTGTCGCTCACCAATGGGAAAATCCGGCTTATTGCCCTCGCGGGCTTCGCCATAGGCGACAAAGGCGTGCACTTCATACATAGCAGACCGTCCTATACTCAAAACAATGAACAGCCTGCCAGTGAATCATGCGAGGTGCTTTGTCGCAGTGGAAAAAGAGGAAAAGCAGCTTTTCAAAAACTGAGGCTCTGTCCCCTTTTTCGGCGGTTTTGAAGGGAATTCAATGCTGACAAAAGGTTGCGAGGACAGTGCGCGGAAGCACCGGCGCAGCAGGCTCGTGGAGAGAGAGTGGAGAAGCCGGAAACTGGCAGGGAAAGACGGCCCAAAGTACGACAAAAATAAACAAAAAGGGCCATGGAGTTTCCCTTTTTTAACGCTCAGGCGCAATGCCGCTTTTCTTCACCAAGAATCGCCAGCAGGGCCGGCAACCGGGTCTCGCGCTTGAGCGCCTCCATCAGCTCCGCCGCCTGTGGCCAGCGACGCCTTGAGTAACTCAGCCATTGCTTGACCCGGCCACACAGCTGCGCGTCGTTACCGGTGCCGACAATGCCGTCACCGAAGGTGCGCAACACCGCCAACACCTCCGGCCAGTTGGCCGGGACACCACCGCGCACTTCACGAACCAACAGCGGATTGGCCACCGCGCCACGCCCCAGCATCAACGCGTCACAACCGCTTTCCAGCCGGCAGCGGTGGGCGTCTTCCGGGGTCCAGATCTCGCCATTGGCGATCACTGGTATCGCCACCGCCGCGCGAATCTCGCCGATGCGATCCCAATACGCGGGCGGTCGGTAGCCTTGCCGTTTGGTGCGGCCATGCACGGTCAGCCAGGCGGCCCCGGCAGCTTCCACGGCGGCCGCGTTCTCCAGAGCCCGCCCGCCATCTTCATTACCTAAACGCATCTTCACCGAAACCGGTACCGAAGCCGGCACCGCCGCTCGCACCGCCCGCGTCACCTCATGCACCAGTTGTGGCTCGTCCAATAACACCGCGCCGCCACGATGCCGGTTCACGGTTTTCGCCGGGCAGCCAAAGTTCAAATCGATGGCCGGCGCGCCCAATGTCACGGCCATGGCCGCGTTGTCCGCCATGCAGGCCGGATCGGACCCCAGCAATTGCAGATGCACCGGCGTGCCCGAGCGGGTGCGCGCGCCGTCGGCCAACTCCGGGCATAAACGATGAAACACCCGCGCCGGCAGTACTTCGCCGCTAACACGCACGAATTCGCTGACACACCAGTCGTAGTGGCCGATATCGGTCAGGGCCCGGCGCACCCAAAAGTCCGCCAGGCCCTCCATGGGGGCAAGGATTACTGTCATAGCGGCGCATTCTAAGAGCCTGGTGAGGATCTTTACAGCACCGTGTCGGGCCGCGCTCAGGTATTCAGAATCATGCCGCCGTTGGGGTGAATGGTCTGTCCGCTGATGTATGAGGCATCGGCGCTTGCCAGATACACGTAAGCGGGCCCCACTTCGCTGGGCTGGCCGGCCCGGTCCATCGGCACCTGGCCGCCGAAGCGGGCCACCTTGTCTTTATCGAAGCTGGCCGGAATCAAAGGCGTCCAGATTGGCCCCGGAGCCACCGCGTTGACACGGATACCCCGCTCCATCAGGGAAATCGCCAGCGAACGCATCAAGGCCTGCACCGCGCCCTTGGTGGCGGTGTAGTCCAGTAGCGTCGGATTGCCCTTAAAGGCATTAATCGATGAGGTGGCGATGATGCTGTCGCCCTCGCCCAGGTGCGCCAGCGCCGCACGGGCCAGGTAGAAATGGCTGAACACATTGGTCTTGAAGGTGCGTTCGATCTGCTCGTCCGGCAGCTCGGAAAGATCATCCCAGTCGTGCTGCTCGGCGGCGTTGAGCACCAGGACATTAAGGGCACCGAACGCGGCCACGGTCTCCCGCACCGCGTGGCGGCAGAAGTCCGCCTCAGCAACATCGCCTTTGATCAGCCGGCATTGGCGTCCCTCCGCCTCGACCAATCGCTGTGTCTCCCGCGCATCGGTCTCTTCATCCAGGTAGGCGACAGCGCAATCGGCGCCTTCACGGGCAAAGTGCAACGCCACCGACCGGCCGATACCGCTGTCGCCGCCGGTAATCAGTGCCACTTTGCCGGCCAGCTTTTCGCTGCCCCGGTAGCCTTCACGAATGTATTCCGGCTGCGGCGCCATACGATGCTCATCGCCGGGCTGGTGGGCTTGGTGCTGAGGGGGAAAATGACGATCGGCCATGGTTCACTCCTTGAAATCACGCCAGGAATCTCTGAAAAACAGCCTAGGGCCTGTTCACACTACTTGCATTACGCCTGTTGTGGCTAAAAACCC
>NZ_NMQZ01000016.1 GCF_002864685.1 Alloalcanivorax mobilis | reverse complement strand
TCTTGTTTGGAGAATGAAGGGTACCCGAAGGGCGACACAACGGGGTGTCTTTCTTGACTCGGCTTCGCCTCGGCCTACGGCCTCACCCGCTGCGCGGGATGTGCCTACTTGAACAAGCAAGACCAGCCGCTTGCGGCTGGAACGCCGAAGGCGGCCCGAAGGGTGAGTGGCAACGCCACGAATCAAGTAGGACGCCCAACAGGGCGTCAGCGGCGATGGGAAGTGGATCAGCATGAGTCAATTCCCGCTATTCCGCGAAGAACCAAAAAAAAACCGCGAGATCATTCGCGGGTTTTTTTATTACTTGCGCTTCATCGAATCGAAGAATTCGCCGTTGGTCTTGGTCTGCTTCATGCGATCGATCAGGAATTCCATCGCGCCGATCTCGTCCATCGGGTGCAGCACTTTGCGCAGAATCCACATTTTCTGCAGCTCGTCCTCGCTGACCAGACGTTCCTCGCGGCGGGTGCCGGAGCGCTTGATGTTCATCGCCGGGAACACCCGCTTCTCGGACACTTTGCGGTCCAGATGCAGTTCCATGTTGCCGGTGCCCTTGAATTCCTCGTAGATCACTTCGTCCATCTTCGAGCCGGTTTCCACCAGGGCGGTGGCGAGGATGGTCAGGCTGCCGCCTTCCTCGATATTCCGGGCGGCACCGAAAAAGCGTTTCGGCTTTTCCAGGGCGTGGGCGTCGACACCGCCGGTGAGCACCTTGCCGGAGCTGGGCTGCACGGTGTTGTAGGCGCGCGCCAGACGGGTGATGGAATCCAGCAGAATGATCACGTCCTGTTTGTGTTCCACCAGGCGCTTGGCTTTTTCGATCACCATTTCGGCCACTTGAACGTGGCGCGCCGGCGGCTCATCGAAGGTGGAGGCCACCACTTCGCCACGCACGGTGCGTGACATTTCGGTGACTTCTTCCGGCCGCTCATCGATCAGCAGCACGATCATGTGCGCTTCCGGATTGTTGCGGGCGATGGACTGGGCGATGTTTTGCAGCAGCATCGTTTTGCCGGCCTTGGGCGGCGCCACGATCAGACCGCGCTGGCCCTTGCCGATCGGCGCCACCAGATCGATCACCCGGGCGGTGATGTCCTCGGTGGAGCCGTTGCCGATCTCCATCACCATTCGTTCGGTGGGGAACAGCGGCGTCAGGTTTTCGAACAGAATTTTGTTCTTGGCGTTTTCCGGGCGGTCAAAGTTGATCTCGTTGACCTTGAGCATGGCGAAGTAACGTTCGCCATCCTTGGGGGGGCGGATCTTGCCGGAAATGGTGTCGCCGGTGCGCAGGTTGAAGCGGCGGATCTGGCTGGGCGAGACGTAGATGTCGTCCGGGCCGGCCAGATAGGAGCCCTCAGCGGAGCGCAGGAAACCGAAGCCGTCCTGAAGAATCTCCAACACCCCGTCACCGTAGATGTCCGAGCCGTTCTTGGCGGCTTTCTTGAGGATGGAGAAGATAACGTCCTGTTTGCGGGTTCTTGCCAGGTTCTCCAGTCCGAGTTCCTTGGCAATATCCAGAAGTTCGCCGATCGGCTTCTGTTTCAGTTCGGTTAGATTCATTGGAGTTTTAGAGGGTGTCCAGAAATGAATTGACGGGATGCGCCATGGGGCGGCGAGTCCCGGTTTAGGGTTCGTCCGGTGTTTCGGAATTTGGGGCTGTCAGCATCCCCCGGCTGGCAAGCCGTGGAATTTCCGGTCTTGTTTATATTCGGCTTACGGATTCGATTTCGCGGTTGTGAATGTCGCAGGGGGGTAAGGGTGCCGGCTTCATCGGACCAACAACACTCATCGGACCAACAATACGGGGGCGATCAAGAGGAGACCCTTACGAACCACCGGCCGCATTGGCCGATTCCGGCCTGGGGTGGCGATATCTCGAAAACGAAAGCTGAAGACTCAGAGATCCCTGCAAGAGGGAGCGAAAACGCTAACTTCGGAATGTACCACCGGCCCGGTGGGCTGTCCAGCCCGCGAAAGCAAACAATTTCGCGGGCCGGGGCCGGATCAGAGGGTGCTGTCCAGGAAGGCGGTCAGTTGGGACTTGGAAAGCGCGCCCACCTTGGTGGCTTCCACATCGCCGTTCTTGAACACCGTCAGCGTGGGGATGCCGCGAACGCCGTACTTCTTGGGCGTTTCCGGGTTGTCGTCGATGTTCAGTTTGGCAATGGTCAGCTTGCCTGCGTAGTCACCGGAAAGATCCTCCAGGATCGGGGCGACCATTTTGCAGGGGCCACACCACGGCGCCCAGTAATCCACCAGCACAGGACCGTCGGCTTTGAGGACTTTCTCCTCGAAATCCGCATCGGTCACGTTGATAATCTCGCCGCTCATTGAGTTCTCCTGCTAGGCTTCGCGGGATAGGAATTGCGTGCAGCATAATATCAGGGTCCGGCGCTTGGATTTCAAGCGTGCCGGGCAATGGCGCCAACAGGGCGCGTCTATCAGCCCGGCCAGCGACGGCCGGACACCGGTGGAGACGCTTTTGCAACAGCCGGACAATCTGGCCGCCATCGACCTGGGGTCGAACAGTTTTCACATGGTGGTGGCCTGGCAGGACCAGGGCGAGGTGCGCGTGCTTGAGAGCCTCTCGGAAAAAGTGCAGCTCGGCGCCGGCCTGGACCGCGACAACCGCCTCGACGAAGACACTCAGGCGCGCGCCCTGGAATGCCTGGCGCGGTTTGCTCAGCGGATCACCGGCATCCCCCGTGGCAAGGTGCGAATAGTGGGCACCAACACGCTGCGCATGGCGCGCAACGCCGATGCTTTTATCCGCCGGGCGGAGCAGGTGCTGGGCCATGACATCGACATCGTTGCGGGCCGCGAGGAAGCGCGGCTGATCTATCTGGGGGTGGCCCACAGCCTCGCCGATGACCCGGGCCCGCGGCTGGTGGTGGACATTGGCGGCGGCTCCACCGAGCTGATCATCGGCGAGCGCTTCGACGCGCTGGAAACCGAATCCCTGCACATGGGCTGCGTGAGCTACGCCCAGCGTTTTTTCGCCGATGGGCAGATCAGTGAGA
>NZ_NMQZ01000015.1 GCF_002864685.1 Alloalcanivorax mobilis | reverse complement strand
TTATCCGCCGGGCGGAGCAGGTGCTGGGCCATGACATCGACATCGTTGCGGGCCGCGAGGAAGCGCGGCTGATCTATCTGGGGGTGGCCCACAGCCTCGCCGATGACCCGGGCCCGCGGCTGGTGGTGGACATTGGCGGCGGCTCCACCGAGCTGATCATCGGCGAGCGCTTCGACGCGCTGGAAACCGAATCCCTGCACATGGGCTGCGTGAGGTACGCCCAGCGTTTTTTCGCCCATGGCCAGATCAGTGAGCGCGCCTTCCAGCGTGCCGTGACCGCCGCCCGCCAAGAAGTGCTGTCGATTGAAGCGGACTATCGGCAATCCGGCTGGGGGCAGGCGGTGGGCGCTTCCGGAACCATCAAGGCGATTGCCCAGGTGTGCGAGGAGAACGGCTGGAGCAGTGAAGGGATCACCGCTGATGCGCTCGATAAGCTGCGCCGCAAGGTGATCAAGGCGGGTTCCGTGGAGGCTCTGGCGCTGAAGGGGCTGCGCGACGACCGCAAACCGATTTTTGTCTCCGGGCTGGCGATTCTGTTCGGCATCTTCGCGCAGTTGGAGTTGCCGGCCATGCAGGTGTCCAGTGGCGCCATGCGCGAAGGGTTGCTCTATGACCTGCTCGGGCGCTTCCGCCATGAAGATGTGCGCGAGCGCAGTATCCAGGCGCTGATGGATCGCTATCGCGTTGACCGTGGCCAGGCCGCGCGGGTTTGGGAAACCGCCCAGGCGCTTTATGCCCAGGTGGCCTCGGATTGGCAATTGCGGAATGAAACGGCGTCGACCGATCTGCGCTGGGCGGCGCTGATTCATGAAATCGGCCTGGCGGTGTCCCACGCACAGTTCCACAAACACGGTGCCTACCTGGTGTCGCAGTCGGATTTGCCCGGTTTTTCCCGGCAGGAGCAGCAAGCGCTGGCGCTGTTGGTGCGCGGGCACCGCCGTAAGGTGCCTCTGAATGTACTCGCGGAATGCCCCGAGGATGATCAGACCGGGCTGCTCAGATTGTGTTTGCTGCTGCGCCTGGCCTGTCGGCTGCATCACGCCCGCAGCAAGGTGCCGCTGCCGCCTCTGCAGGCGAGCGCGCGACCGACTCAACTGGTGCTGAAGTTTCCCGAGGGCTGGTTAAACGAGCATCCTTTGACCCTCGCCGACCTGGAACAGGAACAGGAGTATTTCCAGAGCGCCGGCTATCAGTTGGACGTGCGGGGATAGCGCTGACGCTTGGACGCCAGACGCCAGACGCCAGACGCCAGACGCCAGACGCTTAACCCTGGCTCAGAAGGGCTCGAAGTGTTTTCTGCGATGTGAGGGTAAAGCAGCCTTCCATCTACGCGGTCGCAATGCGCTCAGTAGCGGGGTTTGATCTTAGCGTCAGGCGTCAGGCGTCAGGCGTCAGGCGTCAGGCGCCTAGCGTCAGCTTCCCCCCGTCAATTCCGCCAGCAACGTCTGCTGGGCAATGCACGGCGCCTCCCCCGGCGCTGGAGTGGCACGGTGGTAATCGCCCTCGGGGGCCAGCAACCAGGCCTGGGTGTTGTCGCGCAGATACAGCTCCAAGCCCTGTTCGATAATGCGTTTTTTCAGCGCTGGCTGGTTGATCGGGAAACAGGTTTCCACCCGGTTGAACAGGTTGCGGTCCATCCAGTCCGCGCTGGAACAATACACCCGCTCCTCACCCGCGTGATGGAAGTAATACACCCGCGTATGTTCCAGAAAGCGGCCGATGATCGAGCGCACGCGAATGTTTTCGGAAAGCCCCGGAATACCGGGACGCAGGCAACAGATGCCGCGCACGATCAGGTCGATCCGTACGCCCGCCTGACTGGCCCGGTAAAGCGCCTGCATGATGCGCTCTTCGGTCAGTGAGTTGATCTTGGCGATGATCCGCGCCGGCTTGCCGGCGCGGGCCTGTTCGGTTTCGAATTCGATCCATTCCAGCAGTGCTGGGTGCAGGGTGAACGGCGCGTGCTTGAGCTGCTTGAGCCGCGCCGCTTTGCCCATGCCGGTGAGTTCCTGGAAAATCTTGTGCACGTCCTGGCACAGGCCCGGGTCGGCGGTGAGTAGCCCGTAGTCGGTGTACAGCCGCGTGGTTTTCATATGGTAATTGCCGGTGCCCAGGTGGGCGTAACGCTTAATGCCCTCGCCATCGCGGCGGATCACCAGCAGCATTTTGGCGTGGGTTTTATAGCCCACCACGCCATACACCACCATGGCGCCCGCTTCCTGCAGCCGGCGTGCGCCTTCGATGTTGGATTCCTCGTCGAAGCGGGCGCGCAATTCCACCACCGCCGTCACTTCCTTGCCGTTGCGCGCGGCGGTTTCCAGATGATCGAGAATTTCGGAATCGATGCCGGTGCGGTACAGCGTTTGTTTGATCGCCAGCACTTTGGGGTCGCGGGCCGCTTCGGCGAGCAGGTTGACCACCGGTGAGAAACTTTCGAACGGGTGGTGGAACAGCAGGTCGCCCTGGTCGATGGCGGCGAACAGGCTCTCGGCCTGGCGCACCGCCGCCGGCACCCGGGGCGTGAACGGTGCGTAATGCAGCCGGGGCCGATTGACGCTGGTGAACATACGCGCCAGATTCACCGGCCCGTTGACTTCGTAGGCATCCTGTTCGCCCAGTTCGAACTGCTCCAGCAGGTAGTCGATCAGATGGCGAGGGCAATTGTCCGCCACTTCCAGGCGCACCTCATCGCCATAGCGGCGCGAAAGCAGCTCGCCCTTCAGAGCACTGGCCAGATCCTCGGCGTCCTCGTCCACTTCCAGGTCGGCGTTACGGGTGACCCGGAACTGGTAGCAGCCGGTGGCGCGCATGCCCGGAAACAGATCGCTGACGTGGGCGTGAATCATCGACGACAGGAAAATAAAGTTATCGTCGCCATTCTCGCAGACGCTGGCGGGCAAGCGGATCAGGCGCGGCAGCGAGCGCGGCGCGGGCACGATGGCCAGGCCGGTGGAGCGGCCGAACGCGTCTTTGCCATCCAGAGAGACGATGAAATTCAGGCTCTTGTTGACCAGCCTCGGAAACGGGTGGGCCGGGTCCAGAGCGATCGGCGTCAACACCGGATACACCTGGTCGCGGAAGTACTTTTTCACCCACTCGGTTTGTTTCGCATTCCAATGTTCCCGGCGCAGAAAGTGCACGCCCTCCCCGGCCAGAGCCGGCAGCAGAATGTTCTGCAGAATGTGGTATTGGCGGTGCACCGCCTCATGGGTAATGCGGCTGATCTGATCGAGCATTTCCTGCGCCAGCATGCCGTCCGGGCCGGGCTCACCGGTGCCGGTTTCCACCCGATTGCGCAAACCGGCCACGCGGATCTCGAAGAATTCGTCCATGTTGGACGAGAAGATCAGCAGGAAATTAAGACGCTCCATCAACGGATGGGTGTCGTCCATGGCCTGTTCGAGCACGCGCAGATTGAACTGCAGCAGGCTCAGTTCCCGATTGATGTAGTAATCCGGATTGCTCAGATCGATAGCCTCGATGTCGGCGTTGGCGTTCATGCTCGCACCCTGACCCTTAACAGCGGAGCGTCCTATTGCATGACATTAACATGACAAGGCAATGACAGCCGGGCAAAAGCGGGCTTCACAACGGTCTTCCGCAATGTATAATGAGAACCGTTATCATTTTTGTTTGCTTTTGCCTTCTTCCCCCTGGAGATACCATGCCGTACCGACCCTGGCTGCCGGGCGAGGCCCGCGTTCGCGTACCCGCCGTCCCCGCGTTTTCGATGTTGGCGTTGCTCACCGCGCCCGTCTTCGCCGCTGACGTCCCACAGGCCAACGCCCTGCCGGCGGTGGATGTGGAGGCCCAGGCGCCAGCCGAAAGTGATTACATCAATGCCGGCGAGGCGGCGTCCACCGGCAAGCTGGACGTGCCGCTGCAGGACACCCCCTTTTCGATCAGCGTGGTGGGCCGGGAATTCATCGAGGACACCGGCGCCAAGAACATTCAGGACACCCTGACCTATACCTCCGGCGTTTACGCCGGCAATTTTGGCCTGGATACCCGCGGTGACTCGGCCAAGGTGCGCGGTCTCAATCCGTCTTCCTATCTGGACGGGCTGCGCAATCTTTATGGCTCCTACAACAATGTGCGGCCGGAAGTGTACGGTCTGGAGCGCGTGGAAGTGCTGAAGGGGCCCTCTTCCACGCTGTACGGTCAGGCGGAGTTGGGTGGCATCATCAATGCGGTGTCCAAGCTGCCCAAGCCGGTCAAGCAGGGCGAGCTGTGGGCCCAGGGGGGCTCGTTTGGCCGCAAGCAGCTGGCCGGGGATGTCACCGGGCCGCTCTCCGAAGACGGCAAACTGCTCTACCGGCTGGTGGCGCTCAAGCGCGAAAGCGGCACCCAGGTGGACCACGTCGACGACAACGGCTATCTGTTCGCGCCGTCGCTGACCTGGCTGCCCACCGACAACACCACCGTCAGCCTGCTGTTCAACAGCCAGCAAAACGACGGCGGCGTGTCCGCCCAGTTCCTGCCCTCGGTGGGCACTCTCTACGACGGCCCCAAGGGCCACATTCCCACCAGCACCTTCGTCGGCGAGCCAGGCTGGGACCGCTACGACCGCAAAAAGAACGAAGTCACCTTGTTCGTGGATCACCGGTTCAACGACCACTGGGGCGTGGCCACCACCGCCCGCTACTCCAAATCCGAAACCGAGACCCGTGAGCACTGGACCCAGGTGGGCGCGACCCTCGATGCCGATGGCAACATGGCGCGCACCATTTATATGGACGACAAGAACACGGAAGTGAAAAACGTCGACGTACGTCTTAAGGGCAACATCGCCATCGGCGCCACCCGCCACACCCTGGCCCTGGGGGTGGACCGCCAGGATGCCCTCTGGGAACAGGACAATGTCTTCTCCGGCGCCGGCACCGATATCAACGTCTATAACCCGGTCTACGGCGACGTGAACTACGCGGAACTGGACCCCCAGGACGCCAACGACAACGAGATCAAACAGACCGGCGTTTACCTGATCGATCACATGGAAATCGGCCGGATGGTGGTGTCCGGCGCGCTGCGTTACGACGATTCCTCCAGCCGCACCCTGGGCGCCAACGGTGTCGCCGACACCCGCAAGGACGACACCGCCACCACCGGCCGGCTGGGCCTGATGTACCGGTTCGATTCCGGCATTGCGCCGTACATCAGTTATTCGGAAGCGTTCGTGCCCAACCTGGGTACCAACACCGCTGGCGAAGGGCTCGATCCCACCACCGGCAAGCAAAAGGAAGCCGGGGTCAAATACCTGTCGCCGGAAGGCAGCCTGGAAGTGACCGCCGCCTGGTTCGACATCGAGCAAGAGAATCAGGTGTTCCCGGACCCGCAGAGTCCGCTGACCCAGACCCAGACCGGCGCGGTGGTGGACGGCTGGGAACTGCAGGTGAAAAAGCGCCTTGGCAACGTGGAACTGCTGGCCAACTACACCCGCCTGGACGCCAAGGACGACAGCACTGGCGTCCGCCTGCCCTATGTGGCGGAAGAAACCGCCTCCGGCTGGGCCAGATACGAAATGGAAAATGGCCTGCGCTTCGGCGCCGGGGTGCGTTACGTGGGCGATAACGTTGGCAGTGGCGGTGGCCCGACGGTGCCGTCGGTGACGTTGGTGGACGCTCTGGTGGGCTACACCACCGGCCCCTGGGATTTCAGCGTCAACGCCCAGAACCTGGGTGACGAGGAGTATGTGTCCTGGTGCCGGGGTGAGGGCTTTGACTGTGGCTACGGCGAACGCCGGGTGATCAACGGCAACGTGCGTTACCGGTTCTGAGCGGCGCGGGCCAATCTCAAAAACGTCGTTGGCACGACCTGTGGTTGGGCGGTGCATTTTGTAGGGGCAGGCCATGCCAGCGACGATGTTGATCTTTTGCCTGCGAGGCCAAAAACAATTCGCGGCAACGGCGCCATATGATTCGGCCAAAACACGTCGCTGGCACGGCCTGCTCCTACAAAAAAAGGCATCAGGCCGGTTGTCTCAACCCTGCTGTTTGAGTAATTGCGCGGCGCGTTTGGCGAAGTAGGTGAGAATGCCGTCGGCGCCGGCGCGTTTGAACGCCAGCAGAGATTCCATCATCACTTTGTTTTCATCCAGCCAGCCGTTCTGGAACGCCGCCATGTGCATGGCGTACTCGCCGCTCACCTGGTAGGCGTACACCGGCACCCGGAACTCGTCCTTGACCCGGCGCACCACGTCCAGATACGGCATACCCGGCTTGACCATCACCACATCGGCGCCTTCGGCGAGGTCCAAAGCGATCTCGTGGAGCGCCTCGTCGGAGTTGCCCGGATCGATCTGGTAGGTGGTTTTGTCCGCTTTGCCGAGGTTGGCGGCGGAGCCCACCGCGTCACGGAACGGGCCGTAGTAGGCGGAGGCGTATTTGGCGGAGTAGGCCATGATGCGCGTGAGGGTGTAGTGTTCATCCTCCAGCGCCTGACGGATTTCGCCGATGCGGCCGTCCATCATGTCCGAGGGCGCCACCATGTCGGCGCCGGCTTCGGCGTGGGAGAGCGCCTGACGGACCAGCGTGGCCACGGTCTCGTCGTTCATCACGTAGCCGTTTTCGTCAAGAATGCCATCCTGCCCGTGGGTGGTGAACGGGTCCAGGGCAACGTCGGTGATCACGCCCATTTCCGGCACCGCCTTCTTGATCGCGCGGGTGGCCCGCTGCGCCAGGCCCTCGGGATTGAAGGCCTCGGCCGCGTCCAGGCTTTTCGCCTCCGGCGGTGTCACCGGAAACAGCGCCATGGCCGGCACGCCCAGCGCCGCCAGCTGTTCGGCCTCGCGGCACAGCAGATCAATGCTGATGCGCTCCACACCCGGCATTGAAGGCACCGCCTCGGTGCGGTTGTCGCCATCGAGCACGAACACCGGGTAGATCAGATCGTCCACGGTGAGCGTATTCTCGCGCATCAGGCGGCGCGAGAAGTCATCCTTGCGCATACGGCGCAGGCGGGTGGACGGCCAGGAAGCGCGGTTGAAGGTCATGTCGGGTCTCCGGTTGGGAGTAAGGGGGCCGGGGGCAGGGTGTCCGGGCGGGACGCAGTTTACCAACTCCCCGGCGCGATGGAAAAATGAACCGTCCGTTTGCTGGATTTCAGACAGGAGAGAACAGCCATGGGCCGTTGGCGTCCGAAAGGCCAGCCCGCTTCCAAGTACATTACCCCGGAGGGGTATCGCCGCCTGGACGACGAGCTGCGCACCCTGTGGAAACAGGTGCGCCCGGAGGTGACCCGGGCGGTGCAGGAGGCCGCCGCCCAGGGCGACCGTTCGGAAAACGCGGAGTATATTTACGGCAAGAAGCAGCTTCGTGAGATTGATCGCCGCATTCGCTTCCTGAGCAAGCGGCTGGACGGCATGACCGTGGTCGACCGGGTGCCCGAGGACGTCGGCAAGGTATTTTTCGGCGCCTGGGTGGAGCTGGAAGACGACCACGGCGAACTGGAAACCTACCGCCTGGTGGGGCCGGATGAAGCCGACGCGGCGCGCGGCTATGTGAGCGTCGACGCACCGCTGGCGCGGGCGTTGCTGGGCAAGCGCCAGGACGATGAGGCGCGGGTGCGAACCCCCACTGGCGAGCGCTGTCTGTACGTCAATCGAATCTGGTACCTCGACCCCGAACAGGAGACACCGGCCCCATGAGCAGTGGCAGCAACCGGATCTGGTTTTTTATTCGCAAGTCGTTGCTCGGTGGCCTGGTTATTCTGCTGCCGGTGTCGATCATCGCGTTCTTTTTCAAATGGATTTACGACGCCGCCACCGGCTTGATCGCGCCGTTCACCAGCGTGTTCGTGCGCACCTTCGGCCTGCCCCGCTTCGCCGCCGACTGGCTGGTGGTGGCGGTGTTGGTGGTGTTCTGCTTTCTGATCGGCATGCTGGTGTCGACCCGCTTTGGCGGCTGGTTCTGGCAGCGCCTGGAGGCCAGCACCCTGGCCCTGTTGCCCGGTTACCGGCTGGTCAAAGAGATCACCATGCAGTTGTTCGGCGGCAGCCAGGACAGCCCCTTCCATCGAGGCGAAGTGGCGCTGATCTGGCTGTATGGCCGCCAGGTGCCGACCACGGTGCTGGGGTTGATCACCTCACGCCACGACAACGGCCTGTTCACCGTGTTCGTGCCCACCGGGCCGAACCCCACGTCCGGGTTTATTTATCACGTTCACGAAGAGCTGGTGGAGCGGCGCCCGGACATTCCCATTGAGCAGATGATGAAATCGGTGGTGGCCTGCGGCGCCGGCAGCGCGGCGGTGTTAAAGAAAAAGAAGTTAAAAGTTGAAAGTTAAAAGTTAAAGCGGCTTGCCGTGATCAGGTGTTTTCGGCGTCTTCCAGTTTTTCCATCGCCTCCAGTAACGCCACCTCCAACTCTTCATGGCGGCTTTTGAGCTGGCCCTGGCGGGTCAGCAGATCGTTGAGCTCGGCTTTGCGGCCATTGTCGGTGTAGAGCGTTTCATCGCCCAACGCGGTTTCCACCTCGGTCAGGGCGGCGCTCTCTTTTTCCAGGGCCCGTTCCAGTTTTTCCATCTCTTTTTTCAGCGGGCGCAATTGCTCACGACGGCGGGCGGCGTCCTGGCGCCGCTGTTTGGCGTCGTCCTTGCCGGCGATGCGGCCGGTGTCCGAGCCGGAAGCCCGGGCGGCGTCCCGGCGCGCCTGCTGCAGCCAGCGGGCGTAATCGTCCAGGTCGCCATCGAAGGGGCGCACGGTGCCCTCGGCGACCAGTTGGAATTCGTCCACCGTGGTCTCCAGCAGATGCCGGTCGTGGGACACCAGCAGCACGGCGCCTTCGAATTCCTGCAGGGCCAGGGTCAGCGCCTCGCGCATTTCCAGGTCCAGGTGATTGGCGGGTTCGTCGAGCAGCAGCAACGCCGGCTTTTGCTGAACGATCAGCGCCAGCGCCAGGCGGGCTTTCTCGCCGCCGGAAAAGCGGCCGATCAGGTCGAAAATGGCGTCGCCATGAAAACCAAAACCGCCCAGCTGATTGCGAATCTGCTGCTCGCTCCAGCCCGGGTGTTGGCGGTTGATGAGCTGATACGGGGTGTCATCGGCCGCGAGCCGGTCCACCTGCTGCTGATGAAAGTAGCCGACTTTCAGGTCCGGGTTGCGCTCCAGATGGCCGCCGAGCGCGGCCAGTTCGCCCACCAGGGTGCGGATCAGAGTGGATTTGCCGGCACCGTTGGGCCCCAGCAGCCCGACCCGGGATTCCGGACGCAGGCTCAGGCTCACCGCGCGCAGAATTGGGGCGCCCGGGTAACCGCAATCGGCCTGGTCGAGCACGATCATCGGGTTGGGCAGCTTTTGCGGCGTCAGGAAGTGGAACGAGAACCCGGAATCCACATGCGCCGGGCCGATCAGCTCCAGCCTTTCGAGCGCCTTGACGCGGCTCTGCGCCTGTTTCGCCTTGGTCGCTTTGGCCTTGAAGCGATCAATGAATTTTTGCAGGTGCGCCACCTGGGCCTGCTGCTTCTCGTGCATTTTCTGCTGCTGGGCAAGCTGCTCGGCGCGCTGGCGCTCGAAATCCGAGTAATTGCCGCTGTAGCGCTTCAGGGCGTTGCGCTCGATGTGCAGAATCTCCGACACGGTGGCGTCCAGGAAGGCGCGGTCGTGGGAGATCAGCATCAGTGCGCCGGGGTGCTGCACCAACCATTGCTGCAGCCACAGGATGGCGTCCAGATCCAAATGGTTGGTGGGCTCATCAAGCAGCATCAGGTCGGCGTCGCTGATCAGCACCTGGGCCAGATTCAGGCGCATGCGCCAGCCGCCGGAGAAGGCGCTCACCGGCTGTTGCTGTTGAGCCTCGCTGAACCCCAGGCCGGCCAGCAGGATGGCGGCGCGGGCCGGTTGCTCCCAGGCGCGCAGGCCGTCCAGTTCGGCGTGGGCGCGGGCAATGGCGTCGCTGTCGGCGTGTTGCTGGGCGGCGTCCAGATCCGCTTCGGCGCGGCGCAGGGCCTGGTTGCCGTCGAGCACGTAGCTGATCGCCGGGCACGCCAGCGCCGGTACTTCCTGGGCCATCATCGCCACGCGCCAGTCCGCCGGCCGGTTCAGGGTGCCGCCGTCGCTTTCCAGTTCGCCGATGATCAGTTTGAACAGGGAGCTTTTACCGCTGCCGTTTTTGCCCACCAGGCCCACGCGGGTACCCAGGTGCAAGGTAAAGCTGGCATCCTCGAGCAACAGCTCGGGGCCGCGACGCAGATTGATGTGTTCCAGGGACAGCATGGTATAAGAGCCTGTTGATGATCTTTACGTCGCTGAGTGATCGCAGGAATAGGGCCTGCTGGCTGTGTGGTGAACCGGCTCTTGGAGCCGGTGACAGCGCGAGAATCAGGACCGGCGCAGTGTATGGGATCGGCGCGCGCAACAGAAGGGCCGGCGCCGGGGCAGTGGGAGATCGATAATGCAACAGACACAGTTGTGGCGCTTCGCGGTAACTCTGTGGCGCGATCGCGGCATCGAACGCGCCTGTTTGCGGCTGCAGGATGAGTTCGCGGTGCCGGTGGCGGCGGTGCTGGTGGCGCTGTGGGCGGCCACCAGTGGCCGCCGTCCGGATGCGGCCCTGGGGCGGCGTATTCTGATCACCGCGGAGCAGTTCGAGGGCGAGTATCTGCGGCCGTTGCGCGAGGTGCGGCGCAGGGCCGCCGCCGGACAGGGCACCGGCGAGCTGAAACGGCAGATCCAGGAGGCGGAACTGGAGGGCGAGCGGCTGCTGCTGCAGCAACTTGGTGCCCTGGCCGGCGCCGCGCCGGCCAGCGGCGAAGCGCAGTCCACTCTGGGCTGGCTGTTGGTGGTGGTGCCCGACGCGGCGCGTTGCGAAGCGTTGCAGGCGTTGCTCAACGAGCTCAGTGAAAACCCGGCATTGAGCGGATAAGATGCCGTTGCACCTGTAACCACTCGCCGATCCGCTGCCAGCTCTGGCGGTCTTCCTGAAAGCGGGCGTCGTTCATGTCGAGCATGCTGGCCCCCGAGGACATCGACTGCACGTACTGCTGGGTGTCGCGCAGGGTCACCAGATAGGGAATCTTCAAGCTGCTGAGAAACTGCCGCAGTGCTTCGTACATCAAGGTGCGGGTGCGCGCGCGGTTGGCGATCACCGCCAGCCGGCGCGGCCGGCGCTGGTAGCTGGGCGCCAGCATCACGGTCTGCACGAAGCGGGTGGTGGCGCGGATATCAATCGGGCTGGGCAGCACCGGCACCAGCACCACCTGGGAGATGCGCAGCACGTGATCCAGGGTATGGCGATCCATGCCGGCGGGTGAATCGATCACCACGATATCCTGGGCACGGCCGAGTTGTTCGCGCAGCCGCCCCAGCGACACCGGCTCGTCATGGGGCCAGCCCAGCGATTCCACCCGTGGATCGGCGCGCAGGCGCACCCACTGGGTGGCGGATTGCTGTGGATCAAGATCCAGCAGGGTCACGCTCTGGCCCTGATGGGCGAAATAGGCGGCCAGATTGGTGGCCAGGGTGGTCTTGCCGCAGCCACCTTTACTGTTGGATACCAGAATCACCAGGCGTTGCTCATCGTGGCGGCCGACACGTCGTGCCGAAGGCGGCGCCATGGTGGGATCCATTGTGTTATTGGACATCGTTTGTTCCCCCTGACAAACCCCTGGAAGCCGTGATGTCCGTGATCGGGATCTCACTTTTTCCTTGAGCTGTCAGGACACACTATAACCCGGGTTTGGCGGGTATCGTGAAGGCTTCGGCGGCGATTGTCGTTTTCACAGCCCGGGCATCCGAGCGAGCCTGTCGGAATGCTAGAGTGCTCAAGGCGTGATTCACGGGCTCCTTAGGGGCACAATGCGCGGGGTATCGGTGTAGGCCGGGGAACCAATTGGGGGAAAGCGGGGTCAGGCGTTATCGGATGTCGATGTTTCTGGGCCGCTCATGGCCGGCGCATCGGCGAGGCAGTGAAAAGCGGCTCATCGCTGGCGTGACTCCCGGGGAAGCTGGCAGTATGGTCAGGTTCCGCTGCCGGGGGTGGCCGCGTGAACCGTTAACCATCGAAGCGCCGACCGCAGTCACCGCGGAAAACATGCGCGGGGAGGGATCTCCGGTGCAGGAAAAACAACCATAGCCAATGGAGGCAGAATGAAGAAGTTGGGAATCGTGCTTGCCGGTACCGTGTTGCTGGCGGCCTGTGGCGGACCGAAAGATGACGCCGGCAGTGACGTGGAAATCAAAAATGACGACCAGAAAGCGTCTTACGCTCTGGGTTTCCGTAGCGCTGAGCAAATGAGTGCGATGGAAGGCCTGAGTGTGGATGCCCTGGTGGCCGGCCTGCGTGATGGTTTCAAAGACAAGCCGGAATCGCGCCTTGGCGACGAGGATCTTGACCAGCTTATCCGTGATTACCAGATGCGTATGATGGAGAAAAAGCAGGCCAAGATGAAGGAAGAGGCGAAGACCAATCTCGACGAGGGCAAGAAATTCCTCGAAGAGAACGCCAAAAAAGACGGCATCAAAACCACCGACAGCGGCATGCAGTACGAAGTGCTGAAATCCGGTGAAGAAGGCGCTGAGTCACCGACCCTCGACGACACCGTGGAAGTGCACTACACCGGTTCGCTGATGGACGGCACCGTGTTCGACAGCTCCGTGGAGCGCGGCAAGCCCGCCACCTTCGGGCTCAAGCACATCATCCCCGGCTGGCAGGAAGCGCTGCCGATGATGAAAGTCGGTGACAAGTGGAAGATCTACCTGCCGCCGGAGCTGGGCTATGGCGAGCAAGGCGCCGGTGGCGACATCGGCCCCAACGAAGTGCTGGTGTTCGAAGTGGAACTGCTGGATGTGAAAGGCAAGGGTGACGAGGCCGAGAAAGCCGCCCCCGCCGATGACAGCGGCGACGCCGCCGAAGCAGACACCGAGTAACGGTGCCCGCTCACTGGCTGTAAAGCCCCTCTCCCCTCGCGGGAGAGGGGTTGGGGAGAGGGAGATCCCGGCGGGAAGGCGTGAAACCTCGTCGCCCCCTCTCCCTGTCCCTCTCCCGCAAGGGGAGAGGGGACCTGTCTGAAGCGCTTGAACAACAAGTGCTATTCAATGCGTCATCACCGCCCGCTGCCGGGGCGCCGGCTGCTGATGAACACTGAGAATAAGCTGGTCTTCCAGCGCGAACCGCTCCTCAAGCATCTCGGTGAGCAGGGTAAGGCGCTCGGGCAATTGCGCCAACTGGCTGATGCAGTGGTCGCGGGTATCGAAGTCTTCGTTGAAGGCGAGCGCTTCCGCGGTGGAGTCGTCCATCTGGCTGAGCAGGTGCTGGGCGATCACCGGCTGACCCTGGCTGAACTGGCGAGCCTCGCGCACCAACTCCTGGTAAATCTCGAAATAGCCGGCGCTGATGTAGTCCATCAGTAACTGGCAGAATTCCTGCACCTGAATCTGGATCGAGCGCGGGCGGGTTTCTTCAAAGCCCCGCAGCCCCTGAATCTTGCACAACAGAACGATGATTCTCTGGCGCTGCTCAAGCCAGCCGTGCACCAGTGCTTCTATGCGCTGCCACCGCGCCAGGGTGGTCGAGTGAGCCGTAGCCATGGCGTGCCCTCTTAGATCGCTGTGTCAATCCTTGAACGTGGCCTGATTGAGCGCTGATGCCTCTGCCCGATAACCGGAGCCGTGCTCAAGGCCGGGTCAATGAGGCTAGCCCCAGGCCGGGCGGCGCGGCAATGGGAAACCGTCGTCGCGCCGCCAGGTTTTACGTAATCGATGAAAAACCGCTTTGCGAACAGAGGGTTGCCGGTAAAGACGAATTCTTCATAACAACCGGCGTTTAAATCGCCCGGCGCTCAGCCGCCGGCGAACAACCACTGGCTGACCCAGGGCCACAGCCAGGGCAGGGCCAGAGCGGTGAGCAGGCCGGTCAGGCCCAGCGCCAGACTGGCGAAAGCACCGGCCTTTTCGCCGTACTCAAAGGCGCGCGCGGTGCCAATGGCGTGGGCCACCAGGCCCAGAGCGAAACCGCGAATGCGATCGTCGTGCACCCGCAAAAGCCTGAAGATCAGGCCGCCCAGCAGGGCGCCGACAATGCCGGTAATGGCCACCGCGCCGGCCGTCAGGGACACCAGGCCATCGGTGGATTTGGCCACCTCCACGGCGATCGGCGTGGTGATCGATTTCGGCGCCAGGGAGCCCACCACCTGTTCCGGCGCGCCCAGCCACCAGGCCAGGCCCACCGAGATGCCCGCGGCAAGCGCGGCGCCGATCACGGTGGTGGCGATGACCGGCTTCCAGACGCTGCGCACGGTGTGCAACTGGCGATACAGCGGCCAGGCCAACGCCACCGTGGCCGGGCCGAGCAGAAACGACAGCACCTCGGTTTGCTGGCGATACTCGGAATAGGAAACGCCGGCCAGCGGCAGCACCACGATCACCGGAATGGCGGCGACGATAAAGGGGTGAAACAACGGCAGATTGTTGACCTTGCCGTAGATCAGCAGTGCGACCCGGTAGCTCGCCAGGGTCAGCAACAGGCCGAACAGCGGCGTGTGCAGCAGCCCGCTCACGGCTGTTTCCCCTTCACCGCGCCGCGATCACGCAGCAGCACCTTGAGCAGCAGGGTCACCAGCACCAGGGTGACGATGGTGCCCAGCACCACCGCCATGGCCAGGGCCAGGGCGTAGTCCTGATAACGGTGCCATTGCAGCACGATGCCAACGCCGAGCGGGAAGATCAGCAAACTGATATGACGGATCAACATGCCCGACGCCTCCGCCACCCGGTCGGTGAGCGGTGTGTTGAACATCAACGCCAGCAACAGCAGCACCATGCCCACCACCGAGGCGGGCAAGGGCAGGCCGGTGAAGTGAATCAGCACTTCACCCAGAAACTGGAACAGCAACAGGATCAGCAAACCATCGAGCATGGCCGGGGGGCTCCGCAAGCCGGAAAAATGAAATGGCGACACGCAAAAAAATCGCGGTTGACCCCGCTCACCGGGAATCCAGGTGAGCGGGGTCAACCGCGATTTGTTATTGCTATGGCGGTGGCCCGCCGCCGGTCAGTCCCGGCGCGGGCGCAGCAATTGTACCAGAGAGAGCGCGCCAAGGCCGGCGAACACCACCAGCGACCAGCCCGGCAGGGTCAGGCCGAGGAAGCGCCAGCTCACCTCGGCGCATTCGCCGGAGCCGGACAGCACTTCCGCCAGTACCTCCTTGAGGGGAAACACGTCGAGCATATAGTCCAGGCCCGGGCCGCAGGTGGGCACCTGATCGGCGGGCAGGCTTTGCAGCCACAGGTGGCGGATGGCGATGCCGGCACCGGCCAGGCAGGCCAGCAGGGTCAGGCCGGCGTACACCCGCATGCCCGCTCCTCGCGGGCCATGCAGAGTGGCGATCAGCAGCACCACGGCGGCGGCGATCACCGCCACCCGTTGAAAAATACACAACGGGCAGGGCTCCAGGCCCACCACGTGTTGCAGGTACAGAGCGCCGCCCATGGCGGCCAGACAACCGAGAAAGCCCAGGGCAAAAACCGCCCGGGGGGAAGGAAGCAAAGAACCTTGCATGATTGTTTTTCCTTGAGCATCCGCCAGATCAGGGTCCGTTTGATCGGCTCCGCGTCGTGTCGCCGGCCACCGTCATCGCCAAACCCTATGCAAAAGTACGGTGGCCGGCAAGCGCCGGACGATCCGCCCCGTCTGTTCAGACGCCACGCGGCTCCACCGGTTCCTGACGATCATGCCAGGCCGCCGCGCCGGCCTCCCAGCCCTGGTGCCACCATTCCGCCAGCGCCTCATTCAAATACGGGCACTGGTCCAGGGCGCCACCGGCCATGCCCCACATGCAGCCACGGTTGTACGCTTTTTCAAACGGGTCGGATGACAACTCTTGCATGGCGCCCCCTCTCTCCCTCCATCCACTCGGTAGCCTCGAGATTAGCACCGGCGAGGAGTGTGCCGGCGGCCGTTAAGGGGGGCCACGACACCGCTTATCCGATCAGCGGCGGATTTTGTGAGCCAGCGCTCATTGGCCTGGCGGGGCAAAAGGCTAAGCGGCTGGTTCAGCCGCGGAAGTAGTCACGCAGGTACTCTTCCAGCGGCGGCTCCTGTTGCGCTTCGCAGGCGCGCTGCTCGGCGAGGCTTTGCCGGGCCTGCTGGCTCAGCCGGCTGTCCACCTCGGCGCTGAGCGGTTCGCCGATAAAATGATCGCGATGCTCCAGCGCCTGATCCATGGCGAACTGGAAGAAGCTCTGATCGCGGCTTTCCAAGCGTTCCAGAATGCGCCCCGAGGGGGTGCTGTCCGGGTCCAGTAATTTGGCGCGTTGTTGGGCCAGGGCATCGGCGTACAGGTTGCTGCCCTCGACGTCGTCGGCGTGGCAGCGGTCAAACAGTTCGGCGATCGGCGCCATCTGTTCCAGCTTCTCCAGGCCCCATTGCTGGATTGTCACTTCGCGCCCCCAGTTATCCAGCTTCAGGTCCACGTTGCGGCCGTCGTAGACCACCCGTCGCAGGTTTTCCTTGGCGGCGCTGAAGTCACAGTTTTCCAGACGCGGCGATTCGCGCAGCAGGCAATAGGTGGCGAACAGGTCGAGAAAGCGGATCTCGGTCTGGCTGATGCCCACCGGCTCGAACGGGTTCAGATCAAGGGCGCGGATCTCGATGTATTCCACGCCACGACGGGTCAGCGCCAGGGTCGGGCGCTCGCCTTTATTGATGGTGCGCTTGGGGCGGATCGACGAGTAGTACTCATTCTCGATTTGCAGAATGTTGGTGTTGAGCTGCAGATACTCGCCATTGGCGTCGCGGATGCCCATCTTCTGATAGGTCGGGTCCGGCGTTTTGATCGCGTGGGTGAGGGTGCGCACGTACTCATCCAGGCTGTTGTAGCACACCTGCAACGACGACTGGGCGTTGTTCTGGTAACCCAGGTCGCTCATTCGCAGGCTGGTGGCCTTGGGCCGGTAAAGGCTGTGGTCAAAGCTTTCCAGCAGTTGATGTTCGCGGCCGGCCAGGAACGAGGCGCACAGCGCCGGCGAGGCGCCGAACAGATACACCAGCAGCCAGGAGTAACGCTGGAAGTTGCGGGTCAAATCGAAGTAGCGCTGGGAAATAAAATCCTGCAGCGCGCCGCCCACGCCTTCCTGTTCCTGGTGCAGGCGCCAGAACGCCTCGGGGAACGAAAAATTATAGTGAATGCCGGCGATGGTCTGCATCTTGCGGCCGTAACGATGGCCCAGGCCGACCCGGTAGATGCTTTTCATGCGGCCCACGTTGGAGCTGCCGTAATCCGCCACCGGCACGTTGCGGTCCTCGCCGATCCGGCACGGCATGGAATTGACCCACAGCAGTTCGTCGCCGATGTGGCGGTAAGTGTAACGGTGCAGATCTTCCAGAAACTCAATCGGATGATGCAGTTCGGTGCTGGGCGGGGTGATGAACTCCAGCAGCGCTTCCGAATAATCGGTGGTGATGTACGGATGGGTCAGCGCCGAGCCCAGCTCTTGCGGATGCGGCGTTTGCGCGATGCCGCCCTGGGGACTGATGCGCAGGCTTTCCTTCTCGATGCCGCGGCGAATCTCGGTGAGCGTGCTGGCGGCGTCCGAATCCAGCAGGGCCTGGATGCGTTGGCGAAGCGTGTCGGTCATGGGCCTGTCCGGGCTGGCCGGCGACGCGCACGCCGCCAGGATTGTCATTGTGGCCACCGGTTATGTGGCCTGACCTTGCTGCTTTCAAGCACGGCGCTCATCGCCGTGCCGGTTCAACCGCCTTTTTTCTTCTGTTCCAGAGCCTTGGCGAAGGCCGCGCCCAGCGCGCCCTGGGGGGCGTTCTGGGCCTGGCCACGGCCGCCGCCGCGCGGCGGCTGGGAGCGGGCGCCCTTACCGCGGGGTTTGCCGCCGCCGCCCGGCGCCGTGGCGGCGGGTTTGTCCTGGTGGCGTTCGTCCAGGCGCATGGTCAGGCTGATGCGCTTGCGCGGCTGATCCACCTCCAGCACCTTCACTTTGACGATGTCGCCGGGCTTGACCACCTCATGGGGGTCTTGCACGAACTTGTCGGCGAGAGCGGACACGTGCACCAGACCGTCCTGATGCACGCCGATGTCGACGAACGCACCGAAGTTGGTGACGTTGGTGACGGCGCCTTCCAGGATCATGCCCGGCTTCAGGTCGGCCAGGGTTTCCACGCCTTCCTTGAACTCGGCGGCCTTGAATTCCGGGCGCGGGTCGCGGCCGGGCTTTTCCAGCTCGCTGAGAATGTCGGTGACGGTGGGCAGGCCGAAGTGATCGTCGGTGAATTCACCGGCGCTGACGCTTTTCAGGAAGGGCACATCGCCGATCAGATCCTTGATCGGGCGGCCGTGTTTCTCGGCGATGCGCTTGACCACCGGGTAGGCCTCCGGGTGCACCGAGGAGCCGTCCAGCGGGTTGTCGCCGTTCATGATGCGCAGAAAGCCGGCGGCCTGCTCGAAGGTCTTGTCGCCCAGGCGCGGCACCTGCTTGAGCGCATCGCGGCAGGCAAAGGCGCCGTTCTTTTCGCGGAAGCTGACGATGTTGCCGGCGATGGTGCCGTTAAGGCCGGCGATGCGCGCCAGCAGCGGCGCGCTGGCGGTGTTCACGTCCACGCCCACGGCGTTCACGCAATCCTCCACCACCGCGTCCAGCGAGCGCGACATCTTCACCTGGCTGACGTCGTGCTGATATTGGCCCACGCCGATGGATTTGGGGTCGATCTTGACCAGCTCGGCGAGCGGGTCCTGCAGGCGGCGGGCAATCGACACCGCGCCCCGGAACGACACATCCAGATCGGGGAACTCCCGTGCCGCCAGTTCCGAAGCGGAATACACCGAGGCGCCCGCTTCGGAGACCATGATTTTCTGCGGGCTCTGCTCGCTCAGCGCCTTGACCACCTCGCCGGCCAGCTTGTCGGTTTCGCGGCTGGCGGTGCCGTTGCCAATGGCGATCAGTTGCACGCCGTGTTTCTTGCTCAGGGCCACCAGCGTGGCCAGGGATTTGTCCCATTGGTTACGCGGCTGGTGGGGGAAGACGGTGGTGTGCTCCAGCAGTTTGCCGGTGGCGTCCACCACCACCACTTTAACGCCGGTGCGCAGCCCCGGGTCCAGTCCCATGGTGCATTTGGGGCCGGCCGGGGAGGCCATCAGCAGGCTTTTCAGATTACGGGCGAACACCTGGATCGCCTCTTCCTCGGCCAGCTCGCGCACCCGGCCCAGCAGTTCGGTTTCCAGGTGGGTGTTGAGTTTGATCTTCCAGGTCCAGCGCATCACCTCGCCGAGCCAGTCGTCGGCGGCGCGGCCCTGGTGGCGCCAGCCGGCCAGCTCCACCACCTGCGCTTCGCACGGGTGCGGCTGGGCATTTTCAAGCTCATCGGGCAGCGCCATGGAAACGTGCAGCACGCTTTCGTTACGGCCTCGGAACAACGCCAGCGCGCGGTGGCTGGGGATATCCTTGAGGCGTTCGTGGTGCTCGAAGTAGTCGCGGAACTTGGCGCCTTCTTCTTCCTTGCCTTCCGCCACCCGGGCCTGGATCTCGGCTTTGTCCCAGAGCAGGGTGCGCAGCCGCGTCAGCAGCTCGGCGTTCTCCGCGAAGCGCTCCATCAGGATCTGTTTGGCGCCGTCCAGGGCGTCCTTGGCGGTGGCGATCTTGTGCTCTTCGTTCAGATAGCCGGCGGCTTGCTGCTGCGGGTCCAGCGCCGGGTTGTCCAGCAGGGCGTCGGCGAGCGGCTCCAGGCCGGCCTCGCGGGCCATCTGCGCGCGCGTGCGGCGCTTTGGCTTGTAGGGCAGGTAAAGGTCTTCCAGGCGGGTCTTGGTGTCGGCTTCGCGCAGTGCCTTTTCCAGCGCCGGGCTGAGCTTGTCCTGCTCGGCAACGCTCTTGAGAATCGCCTCGCGGCGCTCTTCCAGTTCGCGCAGGTAACGCAGCCGCTCTTCCAGATTGCGCAGCTGGGTGTCGTCCAGGCCGCCGGTGGCTTCCTTCCGGTAGCGGGCGATAAACGGCACGGTGGCGCCTTCGTCCAGCAGCGCCACGGCGGCGCGGACCTGTTCAGGGCGGGCGTTGAGTTCCTGGGCGATGATCTGTTCGATGCTTTGCATGGCTGTCCTGGCTTGCACGCGGCGCGGTGTCGGGCCGGCGTCTTTAAACGAAACGACCGGAATCATAAGGAATGACCCCGGCCGTTGATAGATTGACTTGACCCTTTCGCCTGTGATTGCGGCTGATTAAAGATTCTTCAACCGAGCACCCGATTGATCTCGGCGACCAGCTCCGCTTCCTGGGGCGGCTTGACGATATAGCCCACCGCGCCCTGGCGCTGGCCCCAGACCTTATCGGTCTCCTGGTCCTTGGTGGTGACCAGAATCACCGGAATGCCCCCCAGCTGTTCATCCCGGGTGATTTTGCGGGTGGCCTGGAAGCCGTTCAGCTCCGGCATCACCACGTCCATGAGAATCAGGTCGGGGCGATCCGCCCGCGCTCGCTCGATGCCTTCCATGCCGTTATTGGCGGTCATCACCTGGTGCCCCTGACCCTCGACGATCCTCACCAGATTGGTGAGCTGGGTCGGGGAGTCGTCCACCACAAGTATCTTCGCCATCTTCTTCTCCTCGTCGCCGTCAGCGGCGCCCCGTTTTGGTTTTGGCGCCGCAATCATACCAGCCCCGGCCGGCCGGGTAAGCCAGTCATGACGCGGTTTCACCGGGCCGGTCTCCGGAGCTGGCAATCTTTCTATACAATCTAGCTGGGCCGGGCGCTTGCCGTGGCCCGCCGGCAAGGGTAAACGGGACGGGCGGAATGAATTCGAGGAGCACCATGAACGACCAAGTGGACAAGATCCTGGTGGTGGACGACGACGCCCGCCTGCGCGGCCTGCTGCAACGGTTTCTGGAAGAGCAGGGTTATGCCGTCAAGGCGGTGGCCGACGCCGAGCAGATGGACCGGGCTCTGTCCCGGGAGATTTACTCGCTGATGGTGCTGGACCTGATGCTGCCCGGCGAAGACGGCCTGTCGATCTGCCGGCGGCTGCGCGACAACGACAACAACCTGCCGATCATCATGCTCACCGCCAAGGGCGACGACGCCGAGCGCATCGAAGGGCTGGACGCCGGCGCCGACGATTACCTGCCCAAGCCGTTCAACCCCAAGGAGCTCAACGCCCGCATCCGCGCCGTATTGCGCCGGCACGTGCGCGAGGTGCCCGGTGCCCCCAGCAAGGAAGACGCCCAGGTGCAATTCGGCCCCTGGTCCCTGGATCTGGCCAGCCGCACCCTGGCCCGCGACGGCGACCCGCAGCCGCTCACCACCGGCGAATTCGCGGTGCTCAAGGCGCTGGTGCAACACGCCCGCGAGCCGCTCACCCGGGACAAACTGATGAGCCTGGCGCGGGGCCGCGAGTGGTCGGCGATGGAACGCTCCATCGATGTGCAGGTCTCCCGGCTGCGCCGTCTGCTTGAGGACGACCCCTCCAAGCCGCGCTACATCCAGACCGTCTGGGGCGTCGGCTATGTGTTCGTGCCCGATTAACAGGGTGGTCTTTCTTCGCCGCGCCGTGCCGCGCCCGAAGGTGGGTTAGAATGCCCTCCATGGTCTCCCTGTTGCCCAAATCCGCCTTTGTCCGCGCCGCGTTGATCGTGGGGCTGGTGATCGGCCTCAGCCAGGGCATCACGCTGTGGTTCTTCGCGCGCAACGCTTACTTGCCGGGCATCCGCGAGTACGCCCGCCTGACCGCCCTGCAGGCGGAGCTGGTATTCCAAAGCGACGGTGACGCCAGCCTGGCGCGACGCTTGGGAGAAACCACCGGCATCAGTACCGGCCAACCCGCCAACCTGCGCGAACCGGACAGCGTGATTCTGTCGCGCCCGGTGGTGGAGCAGTTCCGTGACGAGGTGTCGCGGCTGCTCGATGAGCCCGCCCAGGTGCGTCTTGAAGAGGCCCGCCAGCCGATTTTGTGGGTCACCGCGCCGTCCTTCGAGGGGCGCTGGCTGCGGGTGCCGATGGCGTTTTTCCGCGATTACGACCGCTATCTGCTGCTCGGCTGGGGCGTGACCGTGCCGCTGTTGGCGGTGATTGGCGGCCTGCTGATCGCGCGCAGCCTGAACCGGCCGCTGCGCCGTTTGGCTCGGGTGGCGCTCAAGGTCGGCCGTGGCGATGCCGTGCCGGTGCTCGACGACACCGTCGGCCCGATCGAGATTCAGGCGGTCAACCGCGCCTTTAACCGCATGACTCGGGACCTGCAACAGGCCCAGCGCGACCGCGCCCTGCTGCTGGCCGGGGTCTCCCACGACCTGCGCACGCCGCTCACCCGGCTGCGTCTGTCGGCGGAGTTTCTCAACGATGAGGAACTCTCTCAGGGCATCATCGAGGACATCGAGGACATGGACGCCATCCTCGAACAGTTCATTGCGTTCATTCGTGACGGCGCCGACGAGCAGCCGGAATACGAAAACCTCAATGCGCTGATCGACGAGGTGGCCGCCAAGTATCCACCGGAACAGCTGCGCCTGCGCCCCGGCCAGGTGCCCCGGCTGATGCTGAAACGGCTGACCGTGAAGCGCATGCTCTCCAACCTGATCACCAACGCCCTCAAATACGGCGCCGCGCCGGTGGAACTGGACACCGAAGTGGCCGACAACGCCCTGCTGTTGACCGTGCGTGATCACGGCAAGGGCGTGCGCGAAGAAGACATTCCCATGCTGCTGCAGCCGTTTTCCCGGGGCGAGAAAGCGCGCACCCTGAGCGGCAGCGGGCTGGGCCTGGCGATCGTCAAACGCATCGTCGACATGCACCACGGCGAGATGGCCCTGGGCAATCACCCGGACGGCGGCCTGCGCGTGCGCATCCGTTTCCCGGTCACCGGGCAACTGGTGCAGCCGGAGACGCTGTCCGCCGGGGTGCGTTAGGGCGCCAGGGTGCCGGGAGCGCGCTCGGCGGCGCGCCCGGCCAGAAAAATCAGCAAACCGCCCACCGCCATCGCCGCGCCCACCAGCCCGGTGCTGGACCAGGGCGCGAACTCCACGGCGATGCCGGCCAGCGCCGCGCCCAAGGCATTGGCCAGATTGAAGGCGGCGTGATTGAGTGACGCGGCCATGGTCTGGGCGTCGCCGGCCACGTCCATCAGGCGCGTTTGAATGGTCGGCCCGAGCGCCATGCTGGTGCCCACCAGGCCCACGAACAGCAGCCCGGAAGCGACCCAGTTGGCGGCGAAGAAGAACAGAATCTGAATCGCCATGCACCACAGCAGAATCAAGGGAATCGCCTTGACCAGGTTCCAATCCGCCAGCCGCGCGCCCACCAGGGTGCCGAGAATGGTGCCGACGCCGAAAATCGCCAACACCAGTGGCCCCAGGGATTCCGCCATGCCGGCCTGCTGGGTGAGCGTCGGCATCACATAGCTGAACACCGCGAACATGCCGCCAAAGCCGATGCTGGCGATGCCCAGGGTAAACAGCACCTGCTGATTGACCAGCGCACCCAGCTCGCGCAGCGGGCTGGCGTGCGGATCGCTGGCCACGAACGGCACGAAAATCCGCACCATCAGCGCGGTGGTCAGCGCGATGCCGCCCACCGCCGCGAACGCCACCGGCCAGCCGAATTGATTGCCGGCCCAGGTGCCCAACGGCGCGCCCAGCAGAATCGCCACGGTCAGACCCATCATTACCCGGCCCACCGCGCGCGCCCTTTGGTTCAGTGGCACCGCCGCCGCCGCCACCAGCGCCGCCACGCCAAAGTAAGCGCCGTGCGGCAAACCGGCGATAAAGCGCAACGCCACGAACGACCAGAACCCCGGCGCCAGCGCGCTGGCCACGTTGCCCAGGGCGAACACCAGCATCAGCGCGATCAACAAGGTGCGCTTGGGCACCCGCGCCGCCAGACAGGAAATCAGAGGCGCGCCCACCACCACGCCCAGCGCATAGCTGCTGATCGCATAGCCGACATGCTGTGGGTCCACCGACAAATCGCCGGCGATGCGGTTCATCAGACCCATGATCACGAATTCGGTGGTGCCGATGGCGAACCCGCCCAGCGCCAGAGCAAGCTCGGCAAGGCGGGGATGGGCGGCAACGGAGGATCGCTCCGTGCCGGAAGAAACGGACATGCGCGCGCTCCAGACCGGGGTAACGGGGAGAAAAAAACGGCCGGTAAGCCGGAAAGCGCGCATTGTCGCAGAGCAGGGTGAACAAACGAAGTGGGTTTTGTCTATCGGGGTGATGGGTGGCAAGCGACACGCAGCACGCAGCACGCAGCACGCAGCACGCTCAGTCAAAACCCGATTGCGCCGCGTGGGCGGGTACGCAAAAAAGGTTTGCGAATCTGCGGGCGCGGCAGGCGGCACGGTTTTAGCGTGCCGGCGTGCCGCGTGCAGGCGTGCCCTGTTATGCTGCCCGTCAACGCAAGGCCATGGAGAAAGGTGATGACCGACGACAAACGCCGCCGCTATTCCGCCCCGGTGGTGGACGGCATCGGTAAGGCGCCGAGCCGCGCCATGCTCAGAGCGGTGGGTTTCACCGACGGGGATTTTGACAAGCCCCAGGTGGGCATCGCGTCCACCTGGAGCCAGGTGACGCCGTGCAATGTGCACATCAACGGCCTCGCCGAACACGCCGCCCGGGGCGCCGACCAGGCCGGCGGCAAGAGCGTGATCTTCAACACCATCACGGTCTCCGATGGCATCGCCAACGGCACCGAGGGCATGAAGTATTCGCTGGTGTCCCGCGAGGTGATCGCCGATTCCCTGGAAACCGTGGCCGGTTGCCAGGGCTTTGATGGCCTGGTGGCGGTGGGCGGTTGCGATAAGAACATGCCCGGCTGCCTGATCGGCCTGGCGCGCCTCAACCGGCCTTCGGTGTTCGTGTACGGCGGCACCATTCTGCCCGGCCAGGGCCACACCGATCTGATCTCGGTGTTCGAGGCGGTCGGCGCCCACGCTAAGGGCGATTTGTCGTTGATCGAAGTGAAGCAAGTGGAGGAAGTGGCGGTGCCCGGGCCGGGTTCCTGTGGCGGCATGTACACCGCCAACACCATGGCCAGCGCCATCGAGGCGCTGGGCATGAGCCTGCCGGGCAGTTCGGCGCAGAACGCGGTGTCCGAGGAAAAAGCCGCCGATTGCGAAGCCGCCGGCGCCGCCGTGCTGAAGCTGCTGGAAGCGGACATCAAACCCCGTGACATCATGACCCGCGAAGCGTTCGAAAACGCCATCACCGTGGTCATCGCCCTGGGCGGCTCCACCAACGCGGTGCTGCATCTGATCGCCATGGCGCACACCGTGGACGTGCCCCTGACGCTGGACGATTTCACCCGCATCGGCCAGCGCGTGCCGGTGCTGGCGGACCTGCGTCCCAGCGGCCATTACATGATGAGCGAACTGGTCGCCATCGGCGGCATTCAGCCGCTGATGAAAACCCTGCTGGAAGCCGATCTGCTGCACGGCGGCTGTCTCACCGTCACCGGCGAAACCCTGGCCGAGAATCTGGCCAAGGTGGCGCCCTATCCGGACCAACAAAACATCATCCACGCCCTGGATAAGCCGATCAAAGCCACCAGCCACCTGCGCATTCTGCGCGGCAACCTGGCGCCGGACGGCGCGGTGGCCAAAATCACCGGCAAGGAAGGCACCTTCTTTCGCGGCCGAGCTCGGGTGTTCGCCTCGGAAGAGGAGGCCACCGCCGGCATCATGGACGGCACCGTGGTGGCCGGCGAGGTGCTGGTGATCCGCTACGAAGGCCCGCGCGGCGGCCCCGGCATGCGCGAAATGCTCACGCCCACCTCGGCGATCATGGGGCGTGGCCTCGGCCAGGACGTGGCATTGATCACCGACGGCCGTTTCTCCGGCGGCAGCCACGGCTTCGTGGTCGGCCACATCACCCCGGAGGCTCAGCTTGGCGGCCCCATCGCCCTGGTCGAGGACGGTGACGAAATCGTCATCGACGCGGAAGCCGACACCATCGAACTGCGGATTCCCGAGGCTGAGCTGCGGGCACGCCGTGACGCCTGGCGGGCGCCGCCGCCGCGCTATACCCGGGGCGTGCTCAGCAAATACGCCAAGGCGGTCAGCTCCGCCTCGCTCGGCGCCGTCACCGACGGGGATTGAGAGGGCGGTACCCGCGGGGCCGCAACCCGGGCACGGCCTCTCACCACACCACGCCGCTGTGGGAGCGATCCTTGATCGCGAACCGAGCCGAAGGCGAGCCCGGGCCTGGCAACGCCGATTCGCGGTCAAGGACCGCTCCCACATCAGAATCCAAACCCGGCGCAGGCCTGCTGTTCCCTTCAACCTGTTCCCTGTTCGGCCCTCTACAACGCCGCTGTGGGAGCGATCCTCGATCGCGACCCGAGCCTGAAAGGCGAGGACGGCCTGGCAGAGCCCGTTCGCGGTTGGGGATAGTTTCCACATTGGAATCCAACACCTGCGCCAGTCCGGCTGTTCCCCTTAACCTTGGGCCTGTTCGCGCTCCCTTCACCCGCTGTTCCATTGCTTTCTCTCCAACTGTGTCTGTTTTCCCCACCTGGAACCGGCCTAGCCTGAATCAAAACAATCCGGGTACGAATTCCAAAAAAACAGTGAGATCTGCGATGACATTCAGAATCGGTTTACGGCGCCCGCCGCTCCAGCGCGCGGCCGCAACGGTGTACGCAAGCCTGGCTCTGTCTATGGCGGTGTCTCTGAGCGCCTGTGGCGGCGACAGCGACCACCACAACGACGCCGCGGACACCCTCAACGTGACGGTGCTCTCCACCGCCCCGCAACGAGTCACCGACGGCGACATGCTGGTGTCGGTGAGCGCGTCCGGCGGCGCGGCGCTGGAGCCGCGAGTGCGGGTGCTCAGCAATGATACGGTGCTCGATGAGGCGTTGGTGCTGGAGCAGGATGGCGACGGTTTGTCCGGTCTGATTTCCGGGCTCAGCGAGGGCGAAAACACCGTGGTGGTGCAAGCGCGCACCGCCAGCGGCGAGACGCTGGAGGCGGCGCTCACCGTGGTCAATCACCCCGCCACCGGCCCGGTGTTTTCCGGCCCGCCGTTGATGCCGTTTGAATGCCGCACGGTGGAATCCGATCTTGGCCAGCCCCTGGACGACGATTGCTCGGTGGAAACCCGGGTCGATTATTTTTACTTCAACAACAACGGCGAACGGGCCGCGCTGCCCATGCCTTACGGGCAGCGCCCGGATGATCTCGCCAGTACCACCACGGTAGAGGGCGACACCGTGCCCTACATCGTGCGGGTGGAATCGGGCACCCTGAACCGCTCGATCTATCGCATCGCGGTGCTCGATGATCCGGCCACCGATGACGACAACGCCGACGGCTGGAACCGCCGCATGGTGTTCCGGCTGGGTGAATCCACCGCCGCCCAGTACAACCAGGGGCAGAACGATTTCGACGAGGTGTTCAAGGATTCGTCGAGCCTGCGCGCGATTTCCTCGGGCTACGCGTACCTGATCTCTTCGCTGAACGTGAACAAGGTCAATGTGAACGATGTGGTCGCCGCCGAAACCATGATGATGGTGAAGGAGCGCTTCATTGAGCATTACGGCGTGCCGCTGTGGATGGTCGGCCTGGGCGGTTCCGGCGGCGCGATTCAACAGATGCTGATCGCGCAGAATTACCCGGGCCTGATGGACGGCCTGCTGCCCGGCGCCGCGTTCCCGGATGTGTTCGGCACCGCCCAGGCGGTCTCCGATTGCCGGTTGCTGAACCGCTACTTTATCGACCACCCGGCGGACGACGACACCCGCCAGGCCTTTGAAGGGCATCTGGCCGGCACCTGCAATAACTGGGATCGTGGCAACGGCGACGCCATCGTCGCCTACGACGGCTCGGCCTCGCCGGCCTGCGGCCTGCAAAACGCCAGCCTGGTGTACGATCCGCTCACCAACCCGGACGGCGTGCGCTGCTCGGTGTACGACATCAACATCAACACCCTGGGGGTCGATCCGGACACCGGCCTCGTGCGCCGCCCGCTGGATAACGTGGGCATTCAGTATGGCCTCGACGCGTTGCGCGAAGGCGACATCTCGGTGGACGAATTCCTCGACGTGAACCAGGGCGTGGGCGGCTACGACGCCGATGGCAACGTGGTGGCCACGCGCACCCGCACCGACCGCCAGGCTCTGGAGCTTGCCTACCAGCGCGGCCGGGTTGGCTCCGGCGGCGGTGGCCTGGCCACCGTGCCGATTTTTCACCGTCGCTTCTACACCGAGCCGGCCGGTGACATCCACACCATTTACAACGACATTCAGATTCGCGAAAAGCTGCTGCGCGAAAACGGCCGTGCCGATAACCAGGTGATCTGGCTGTTCCCGCACCCGGACCTGGCGCTGCTGGGCGGTTATGGCACGGAGCAACGCGAAGCCCTGGCCGCGCTCAGCGAGCAGGTATCCGCCGAGCAATTCCAGATGATGAGCCAATGGCTGGACGACCTGGTCGCCGATCCGGCGCTGCTCAGCGCCGACAAAGTGGTGGCGCACAAACCCGCCGACGCGGTGGACGCCTGCTGGCGGGCGGACAACGGCGCCCGCGTCAACGAAACCGCCACCTTCGATGGCCCGGGCGTGTGCAACCAGCTGTACCCGAAAACCCCGACCCCGCGCATCGCCGCCGGTGGCCCGCTGGTGGACGACATCATCAAATGCCAGCGGCAGCCGGTGGACGATTTCGACTACGGCGACATCTACTTTTCCGAAGACCAATGGGCTCGTCTGCAAACGGTGTTCGCCGACGGCGTCTGCGATTACAGCAAGCCCGGCGTTGGGCAAAGCGCCGTCGAAGGCGTGTGGCTGGATTACAGCGACGCCGCGCCGGCCGGCTGAACGCCAGCAACGCGACACGGGTGCAAGGCCCGTGGCGCGTTGCTGGTGACGTCACTCCGGCTCGCGCCGGAAACCCACGCCGAAGCGGTTCCACATATTGATCACGGCGATGGCGTAGGTCAGATCGACCCGTTCCTTCTCGCTGAAATGGGTCTCCAGTTCTTGGTATTCGGCGCTGTCGTCGGCGTGCTCGCTGAGTCGCGTGAGCCGCTCGGTCCAGGCCAGCGCGGCTTGCTCACGCGGGCTGAACCAGGAGGTTTCGCGCCAGCCGGCAATGGTGTCGATAACGCCGTCGGGGATGCCGCTCTTGCGCGCGTCGGCGGCGTGCATGTGCATGCAGAAGGCACAGCCGTTGATCTGCGAAGCACGGATCTTCACCAGCTCAAGCAGGCGATGCTCAAGGCCGCTGGCCTGGATCACTTTCTGGGTGCTGATCGCCGCCCGCATGGTCTCGGGGGAGGCGCGGTAGGCGTCGAGTCGGGCGCTCATGGTGGTTTCCTTTGTGTGGGCTGGAGCGTCAATTTAGGGCAAGATTGGAGCGTTCGACAGAACCAATTTCGTCTGAATTTCGAGACCAATCATGAGACTTTACCTGCCCCTGGAAGGCACGGGCCCGTTGCGTACCCGCCTTTATGAAGCGTTGCGCGCGGCGCTGATGGATGGGCGTCTGGCCCCCGGCGAGGCGCTGCCGCCCAGCCGCGGGCTGGCGGCGGAGCTGGGCCTGGGGCGGCAGACCGTGGTGGACGCCTACGAGCGGTTGATCGCCGAGGGCTTCTTCGAGGCCCGGCGCGGCAGTGGCACTTTTGTCAGTGCCTCCCTGGCCGGGCTTGATCACGCTGCCGATGCCACGCCCGCCGCCATCGGCCCCGGCCGTCACTGGCCGCCCTTGCCGGCGTGGGGCGGCGGTGAGCGGCGGCGCTTCAACTTCGCCGGCGGTGTCACCGACCGCCGATTGTTGCCCTGGCCGCCATGGCGCGCCGCCGTGCAACGGGCGCTGCGCGATCAGGCCCACGACCGCGCTCCGTACGCCGACCCGCAAGGGCACGGGCCGCTGCGCGGTGGCATCGCCGATTATCTTGGCTACAGTCGCGGCCTGAGCTGCCGGCCGGCGGACATTCTGGTCACCCAGGGAGCCCAGCAAGGCTTGGATCTGCTGGCCCGGGTGCGGGTCGCCCCCGGCGATGTGGTGGCGCTGGAAGAACCGGGCTATCCGCCCGCCCGCGCCGTGTTCGCCGCGCGCGGGGCGCGCCTTGTGGAGGTGCCGGTGGACGAACGGGGCGTGCGCGTGGACCGGGTTCCGCCGGACGCCCGCTTGCTGTACCTGACCCCTTCTCATCAGTTTCCCCTGGGCATGCCGCTGAGTCTGGAGCGGCGTTTGGCACTGCTGGAATTCGCCCGCCAGCGCGACCTGCTGATCGTCGAGGACGACTACGACGGCGAGTTCCGTTTCCAGGGCCGCGCCCTGGACGCCCTGAAAAGCCTCGACCGCCACGGCCAGGTGGCCTACCTGGGCACCTTCTCGAAAGTCTGGAATGCGGATCTCCGGCTCGGCTACCTGGTGATGCCCGCCGGCTTGCGGGGTGCGCTGCTGCAGGCCCGGGCTCTCAGCGACGGCGCCAGCACCGGGCTCACCCAGATCGCCCTGGCGCATTTCATCCATGACGGCCACTTCGCTCGCCATTTGCGGCGCATGCAGCGGCTCTATGAACAGCGCCGCCAGCGGTTGCTGGCGGCGCTGGCGCGCCATCAGGATTTGTGGACGGTGCTCCCGCAAGTGGCGGGCATCCACCTGGCGCTGACTTTCAACAGGGCAGTGCCCGATGTGCGCGGCCGGCTGGCGGCGGCCTCGATCAGTGCCGAGCCGATTGAGGCGTTCTACCAGAACACACCCGCGCGCACCGGTCTGTTGCTCGGATTCGGCGCCCTGGACGACGAGGACATCGACGCGGCGGTGGCGGTGCTGGCGCGGGCCTGTGGCGAACCGGCTCGCGAATAAACGGGTGAGCCATTGATGCCCCCGACGGCCACCATCACCCTTTTTGTTTGGACGCCCAGATCGCCAGCTTATGCTGCATCGATGGTTGGGAAACCTGGTCTTCCGGCAGCGCCTGTATCACCTCATCGTGCACCAGCAGCCGATAGATATACTCGACTTTCTCCGCCGCCGAATCGGTGGCCTCGAACTCCACCACGCCGCGCTTTTCCCCATAGGCCATGCCCAACGCGATGGCTTTCTTGACCAATTCTTTCTCGTTCTTGAGCTTTTTCATCGGCGCTCCGGGAATTTGGTTTTCAGTTTTCAGTTTTCAGTGAAAGGGGGGGTACGTTGTTGCGCTGTTTTATTGTAGGAGCAGGCCCAGCCAGCGACGGTTCCGATTTTAATCTTTTGCGTCCGACGTCCGACGTCCGACGTCCGACGTCCGACGCAAAAACCATCAGGTTCGCGGCAAAAGCGCCGTGCCAGCCGGCCAAAAAATTTCGCGATCAGGGATCGCTCCCGCGCGGCCTTGTAGACAGAGCGGCGTCTACAAACCACACAGACCCTTCTACAGCGCCGCTGTGGGAGCGGTCCTTGACCGCGAACCGGCGTCAGCCGGACGGCGCTGCAGTGGCCACCCTGGTCATTAGCATCCCACAAACGACAGCTTTATTTCCCACCCCGAGCGTACTTCAAGAACTTTTCCATCGCCGCGTCGCGCTCGGCGGCCACCTGTTTGGCGGTGTCACGCTGGTTGAGCCGGTCGATCAGGTCGGCGGCGCCGGGTGCCTCGGCGCGCAGGTCCAGATCAAACAGCTTGCGTGCCACCGCGCTGGCCAGATCGAAGCTGTACAGAAACATGGCGTCGGCGGCGCTGAACGAATCGCCGGCAACGTAGGGGCTGAAGTCGGTGATGCGCGCCAGCGCTCGGCTGCCTTTGATCAACGCGGCCTTCACTTGCTCTTTGGTCTCGTCGCTGACCGAGCCGCCGAAAAACACCTCCGCGTAGCAGCGCCGCGCCGGCAGCTCAATGTACAGCTCGATCATGTGCATGATCTGTTTGAGGTGCGCGTTGGCGAACGGCTCGGAAGGGAACAGCGCCGGGCCGTCGCTGACCCGGTCGATGTACTCCAGGATCATGGCGGTTTCGGAAAGAAAACCGTGTTCGGTTTCCAGCACCGGCACCTTGCCGATCGGATTGATGGCGAGAAAATCCTCTTCCTGGGTGGGGTAATCGACCACGAACTCGAATTCGGTGCCTTTTTCCAGCAGCGCCAGTTTCACCATGTTCACGTAGTTGCTGGCACCAAAGCCATGCAGTTTTAACATCATTGTTTTCCTGTTTTTTGAATCATTGCGGGGCGGTTAAAGCGCGGTCAGGCCGCCGTCCACCGCCAGTTGGTGGCCGGTGACAAAGGAGCTGGCGTCGCTGGCCAGCCACAGCACCGCGTTGGCCACTTCGTCCGCTTCGCCGACCCGGCCCATCGGGTGCATGGCGGCGTGGAACTGGCGTTGTTTCTCTTCGCTGGCGCCGCCGGCGCGGGCCACCAGTTGGATGGCGCGCTCCATCATGGCGGTGCGGATGATGCCTGGGCAAACGGTATTGACGCGCACGTTCTTGCGCGCGTATTCGGCGGCCACGCTTTTGGTCATGCCGACAACGGCGTGCTTACTGGCGGCGTAGGCGGCGCGTTTGGGGGCGCCGATCAGGCCGGCCACCGAAGCGGTGTTGACGATGCTGCCGCCGCCGGCGGCCAGCAGCGCCGGGATCTGATGCTTCATGCACAGCCACACGCCTTTGACGTTGATCGCCATGACCCGGTCGAACAGCACTTCGTCCACGTCGGCGATCTTGTCGTTCTCTTCTTCCACACCGGCGTTGTTGAAGGCGCAGTGCAGCGCGCCGAAGGCGTCCACGGTGGCGCGCACCATGGCGGCGACCTGGCTGTTATCGGTGACGTCCACCGCCAGCGCCCGGGCGTCACCGCCGGCGGCGCGGATCGCCTCGGCGGTGGCGTCGGCGGCGTCGCCGTTGATGTCGGTGGCCATCACGCGCGCGCCCTGGGCGGCGAAGGCGAGTGCCACCTGGCGGCCGATGCCGCCGCCGGCGCCGGTTACCAGCGCCACTTTATTGTCGAATGGGTCGAATTGCCGATCCGCCATGCCACGGCTCCCGTGCGGTTGGTTGCAATAGTTCTACATTTGTAGAAAATGAATCAAGAGCTTAGAAGCAAATCAGCATCAGGTCCAGAGGGGCGCGAATGACAGTAGCTGGGGTGAACGACGAAAGCTCGAGCCGCGGCGAGCGGGTGCGGCGAGGGCTGATCGAGGCCGCTTTCCGGATCATCGCCGAGCAGGGCGTGGCGGGCATCAGCCACCGGGCGGTGGCGCGGGAGTCCGGCACCAGCCATGGTCTGGTCACCTATCACTTTGGCGCCATCGAGGGCCTGCTGCGTGCCACCATGGAGTATGTGGGCGCCGCCAATCTGGCCGATCAGGAACGCTATTTTCCGCAGCTCGACGCGGCCACCAGCGCCGAGCAACTGGTGGCGGTGCTGACCCGCAACGCCGAGCGGCGCCTGGTTAAAAATCGCGACATGGGGCTGGCGCTGATGGAGCTGCGCCTGGCGGCGGCGCGCAACGCCGAGTTGCGGCCGCTGGTGCGTGAGTGGGGGCGCGGCTACACCCTGCGGGTGGCGGCCGCGTTGCAGCGTCTGGGCGCGGCTTCGCCCCGCGAGGACGCCGCCGAGATCACCGCGCTGATCAGCGGGCTGGTGGTGGATCAGTTGTCGCTGCCACGACCACGGTTTCTTTCTGCCGTTTTGCAGCCGGCGCTGGCTCGGCGGGTTCGCGCCAGTTTGAACTGAATACTGTTTTCAGTTTTCAGTTTTCAGTTTTCAGTTTTCAGTTTTCAGCGGCCGGCGGCCGGCGGCCGGCGGCCGGCGTCTGGCGTCCGTGGGTCGGGGGCGGTGAGTCTTTGTATGGTTTGCTGGTAGCGGGCGGCGGTGAACGACGGCGTTGAGCAGCGGTTTTCGGTGCACACGTAGGCGGCGGGCCGGTCGGTTTCCGGGTAGGGCACGTCCGCGTTGGGCAGCGGGCCCTGGCGGCGGTCCCACCATTCCAGGCGTTTGTAGGCGCCGGGTTGACGCAGCGCCACCGTGTACAGGGCGGCGGCGGTGTCGTCATCGTGGCGGGCGACCACGGCGAAATGTCGGGGTGGCGTGGCCAGCTCCTGGTCGGCGAGCAGCACGCCGGCTTCCTCGATGCGGGCGGTGGCCACGTCCGGCGTGGCCAGATAGCGCATGCCGTGCTGGGCCAGGGCCTGGTAGCGGGCGTCGTCGGTGTAATGGAACAGCAGGTTGGCGAAGCGGGTGAGGGCGATGTTCTCGTCAATGTGCGGCACCGGCGGCACCGCGTCGTTGCTTGAAGGCGCGCTGGTCAGAAAGCCGGCTTTGTCCTGTTTGAAGTGGCCGCCGATAAAATCCGCCGCGCCGCGCGCGCAATCGAGCCAGTCGCGCTCGCCGGTGGCCTGGTGCAGCGCCAGGCAGGCGCGGCCCATGGCCAGGGTATCGCCCAGGTAAGGGCCGGCGCTGTCTTGCTGGTCGTGGCGGAAGCCGCCGCCGTCCAGGGCGCGGTGTTGCAAGGTCCAGCGGGCGGCTTTTTCGGCGCGGGTGAGCGCGGCCTGGTCGCCACTGGCGGCGTACAGGCTCACCAGGGCTTCGATGGCCCAGCCGTTTTCCCGCGCGTAGCGGTGCTGATCGACCCGGGGGATGCCCTCGGCGCGGCGCGCTTTGTCATCCAGTGCGAAGTACTCGCCGCTGTGTTCGCCCGGGTTCACGTCGGCGTCCTGGCTGGTGTAGAAGGCGCCGTCCGGCGCGCTCAGAAAAGCGTTCAGATAATCGCGGATGGCGCGCGCGGATTGCAGATCCGCATCGCGGCCCCATTGCGCGTAGGCGAGGGCGTAGAGACGCAAATAGCCGGCCTGCACTTCCATGATTTTCTCGAAGTGCGGGTGTTGCCAGTCGCCGCCGGTGGAGTATTGGTAGACACCGCCCCACACCGGATCGATCAATGCGCGGGCCGCGTCCAGGGTCTGCCGCGCCCTGGCGGCTTCGTCCTGGTCGCCCTGGCGGGCGCGCACCAGCATGTATTCAACGCTGTCGCGGTCGAGGAATTTCTGTTGCAGCCGCAGGCCGCCGAGGCGCGCATCGTAGCTGCGCTGATGCATGGCTTTGAGTTCGTCACGCAGGCGTTTGTCCAGTTGCGGCGAGCCGGCGAAGGTGCTCACCGTGGGGTGGGCGGCGCGGGCTTCCGGGGTGGGGTCGTTGACGGTGGCGGTGAGCAATTGAAGAAACGGTTGCGGCGGGATGTAACCGGCCCGCTTCACCAGCTCGGTGCCGTCGGCGGCGAACAAAATGGTGGCCGGCCAGCCGTAGTCCCGGTAGCGGTTGGCGAGATCCGGGCGGGCATCCTGATCCACCTTGACGGCGATGTAGTGCTGCTCGAGCCAGGCGGCCACGTCGGCGTTGGCGTAGGTCTGCTGATCCATCACATGGCACCAGTGGCACCACACTGCTTCCATGTCCAGCAGCACCAGCTTGTGCTCCTGGCGGGCCTGTTCGAACACCGCCGGTGACCAGTCGCGCCAGGCCACCGGGCCGGGGTTGGCGGCGAGCGCCAGGCCCGGCAACACACTGATGATCAGCGACAGGCGCAGTAACACGGACATAAAAACACCCTGGGTCAATGAACGGTCAGTGACCAGCATCCTCCGCCGGGGTGTTGGCGTCCGTGAAGGCGTCGCGGTCCTGGCCGGGCAGGGCGAAGGCGATCAGGGTGTTGCCGGTGCGGCTGCCCAGGGGTTGGTTGCCGCCGGCCACCACCAGCACGATTTGCCGGCCGTGGCTGTCTAGGTAGGTGATCGGCGTGGCCTGGCCGCCGGCGGGCAGGCGCCAGCGGCCCAGTTCCGCGCCGGTCTCCAGATCAATGGCGCGCAGATACTGATCCAGCGTGCCGCTCATAAAGGCGACGCCGCCGGCGGTAATGATCGGCCCGCCCAGATCCGGCACGCCCAGGGGCAGCGCCAGGGGCAGCGGCGAGCTGTCGCGCACGGTGCCGTTGCGGCGTTGCCAGACGGTCTCGCCGCTGCGCAGATCAACGCCCGCCACCAGCCCCCACGGCGGCGCCTGGCAGGGCAATCCCAGCGGCGACAGGAACGGGCCCTTCTCCACGGTCAGGGGAATGGCGCGGGAGGCGCCGTCGAGCGGATTGGCGCTGGCTGGCGCCAGGCGTGACACAAAGGCGAGCCGGCTGGGAGTGGTGAAGGCCACCTGGTGGATCGGATCAACGGCGATGCCGCCCCAGTTGAACACGCCGAAATAGCCCGGGTAGACCAGCGTGCCCCGTTCCCCGGGTGGTGTATAACGACCACGGTAATCGAGTTGCCGGAAGCGCAGCCGGCAATAAAGCTGATCCAGAGGCGTGGCGCCCCACATGTCCGCTTCGCGCAGCAACGGCGGGTTGAAGCTGAGCCCGGAGGCGGGCTGGCTGGGCGCCACCCGTTGCCCGGGGGCGCCAATCGGCGCGGCCAGCTCGCGCACCGGCAACAGCGGCCGGCCGCTGCGGCGATCCAGCACATACAGGTCGCCCTGCTTGGTGGGCGCCACCAGTGCCGGCACCCGGTGGCCGCCGATGTTCAGGTCGAGCAGGCTGGGCTGGGCCGGCATGTCCATGTCCCAGAGATCGTGGTGCACGCCCTGGAAGCTCCAGCGCACCCGGCCGGTGTCGGCGTCCAGCGCCACGATGGCCGAGGAGTAGGGTTCGCTGGCGGCGGGCCGATTGCCGCCCCACTCGTCGGGCACCGAGGTGCCCATTGGCAGATACACCAGCCCCAAGCGGTCGTCGACGCTGGCCACCGACCAGTGGTTGGGCGTGTTGGGCTGGTAGAAGCGCCGGTCCGCGATGGGCGCGGTGTGTTCGGGGCGGGCCGGGTCCCAGTTCCACACCAGCCGGCCACTGGCGGCGTCGTAGGCGCGCACCACGCCGGCGGGCAGCACCCGGGTGGGCGGGCCGTTGACCAAGCCGCCGACGATCAGCTTGCCGCGCGCCAGCGCCGGCGGTGAGGTGGCGTAGTAGGTGCCATTGGCGCGGCCCGGCATGTTCGCCCACAGGTCGATCTCGCCGTTGCGGCCGAACCCTTTGCTGGGCTTTCCGGTGGCGGCGTCCAGGGCGATCAGGCGGGCGTCGCTGGTGGGCAGGACCAGCCGTGCCGGGTGGTCGTCGCCGGCGGGCACGTAGGTGAGCCCACGGCAGGTGACGCCCTGGCTGCGCGCCGGCGGAGTGCGCGGGTCGAAGTGCCAGCGCAGCGCGCCGGTGTCCGCGTCCAGGGCCACCGCGCGGTGGTCCGGGGTGCAGAAATAGAGGCTGTCGCCGATTTTCAGGGGGGTGGCCTCGAAGGCGCCGCCGTGGCGGCGTTGTGGATCGCGCAGTGGCCCGGCGTCGTAGCGCCACAGCGGCTCGAGGCGGTGCACGTTATCGGCGGTGATGCCGGTCAGCGGCGAGTAGCGCTGGCCGTGGCCGTCGTGGCCATAGGCGGGCCACTGCGGGCTGCTGCCGGCGGCGCTGCCCACGGCGCTCAGGTCCAGCTCGCCGTCCAGGCGCACCGGGTCGCGGGGCAGGCCGGCCAGCAACAGCACGCCACTCACCGCCACCGTCACCGCCAGCGGCACCGCGCTGGCCGGCCAGCGGGCGCCGGCCAGCGCCCGCACCGGCCACGGGCACAGCAGCCACAGGCCCAACAACAGCCACAGGCCCAGCCGTGGCGCCAGCGCCCAGCCGTTCAAGCCGGCCTCGGCGAGGCTCCACAGCAGCGTGGCGAGCAGCGTTAAGGCGTACAGGTGCAGGCCGGCGCGGCGCCGCGCGATCAGCAGCGCCGCGCTGATCAGCAGGGCCAGGCCGGCGAGCAGGTAATAGAGGCTACCGCCGAGCAGCGCCAGCCAGGCGCCGCCACCGATCATCGCCAGCGCCAGCAGGCCGAGCAGCACTCCGATGATGATCGCGCTCATCGGGCGCGGCCCTAGGGCCTGTTCACACTAATTTTGATGGTCGCGCCGGAGGCCGTTTTCGCGCAAGCCAAGGCGCGGTGAGCGCGATGTGGCCCGCCACATAAGCGAACCGCAACGCGGGATTGCGCGAAAACGGCCCCGGCCCTTCGGGTTGCGCCCCAAAGCGGGCCAGGCGGTGTTGCTCGTCGGTCATTTAGCATACTAAACCTCTCTCCTCGCGCCTTGCCTGGCCCGCTTTGGGGCAGCAACGCGGCCATCAAAATTAGTGTGAACAGGCCCTTAGCGCGACGGCGCATCGGCGGCGGCGTCATCACTGATCAGGCCGGTGCGGCGCAGGGTTTGCGCGTCCGGAAAGCCGTCGGCGATCATCTTCTGGGCGTGCTGGAAGCGGCCCAGGGCGGCGCGCGTGCCCGGGCCCAGAATGCCGTCCGGTTCGCCGGCGTCGAAGCCGCGCTCGTTAAGCCGGTGTTGCAACTCCACCACCTGATCGCGGCGCAGGCGCGGCGCCGGCACCGGCGCGCGGCTTAACGGCGCGGCGCCGGCGATCCGGTCCGCCAGCCGCCCCACCGCCAGGGCGTAGGCTTCGGAGCGGTTCCAGCCGAGGATCACGCGAAAATTGTGATAGACCAGAAACGCCGGCCCCTGGTGGCCGCTGGGCACCAGCAGCGCGGCCTGCAATTGTTCATCCGGTAACGGGTCGCCCTCGGGCAGGCGCACGCCCAGCTCGCGCCAGGCCGACAGCGGGCGCGTTTCCGCCAGCCCGGCGTGGCGGAAGTCGAAGTCCGCCGGCAGGGTCACCTCGCGGCCCCAGCGCTCGCCGGGGTGCCAGCCCAGGTCGCGCAGGAAATTGGCCGCCGAAGAGAGTGCGTCCGGCAGGCTGTTCCACAAATCGCGCCGGCCGTCGCCGTCGGCGTCCACCGCGTGGGCGAGAAAGATCGAGGGCATGAACTGCACCTGCCCCATGGCGCCGGCCCAGGAGCCACGCATGCGCTCGGTGTCGATGGCGCCTTCCTGAACAATGCGCAGGGCGTTGATCAGCTCGCGGGAAAAATATTCGCCACGCCGGCCTTCGCAGGCCAGGGTGGCCAGGGCATCGAGCACCGGGGTGTTGCCGTAAAAGCCGCCGTAATTGGTTTCCAGCCCCCAGAACGCCAGTAGATAGCGGGCCGGCACGCCGTATTCCTTTTCCACCCCGGCCAGCAGGTCGCGGTGGGTATCCTGCAGTTTGCGGCCCTGCAGAATGCGCTGATCGTTGACGCGCACGGTGTAGTAATCGGCGAAGCTGGAGGTGAACTCCGGCTGCCGCTGATCCAGCTCCATGACTTTTTCGTCCAGCTTTGCCTGGCCCAGCGCGCGCTCCACCACCCGTGGGTCCAGGCCCTGCTCGCGGGCCTGCTGGCCAAGGCCATTCAGACACTGGGCAAAGGCTTCCGGGGTGAGCGCCAGAGCCGGGGAGGCGGCGCCCAGCAGCAGGGCGGCGAGGCCATGAATCGCAACTTTCCGTGACACCATTAAAACTCCGCCAGGGTTGTCGGCAATAAGGGTTGGAGCGGCGAGGGCGAGGCCGGTTCCGCCCTGCGCTGTTCGCGGTTCAGTCTTCCATCAGGCTTTTGTGCACCCGCACGGCGGTGCGATTGGGGCGAATGTGAATGCCGCGCGCCTCGGTGTGGGCGCGGGTGAAGGCGGCGCCGAACAGCAGAATCAGCGACGAGTAGTACACCCACAGCAGCAACAGCACCAGCGACCCGGCGGCGCCGTAGGTGGAGGCGGTGGCGGTGTGCGACAAATACAGCGCGATCAGGAAACGGCCGACAATAAACAGCAAGGCGGTGACCAGCGCGCCGGAGAACACATCCCGGAAGCTGAGCCGGGCGTCGGGCAGCACCCGGAAAATGGTGGCGAACAGCAAGGTCACCACCGCCACCGAAATCAGGGTTTCCAGCGCCACCGCCAGGCCGCCGGGCACCGGCAGCCAGTCCTGGGCGAACACCATGATCGACTGCAGCACCACGCTCAGGAACAACGACACAAGAAGCACGAAGCCGATTGAGAGCACTACCGTCAACGAGGTCAGCCGGCTCTTTAGCAGCGCCAGGATGGTATTGCGGGTGGGCTTGGGGGCGATGTCCCAGATGTTGTTCAGCGAGCGCTGCATCTGCGCGAACACGGTGGTGGCGCCGACGATCATGGCGCCCAGGCCGATCAGGGTGGGCACGATGCCGCTGCGATCAAGCTGAGTGCGTTGCACCGCTTCGGCCACCGCGCGGGCGGCGTCCGGGCCGACGGTGGCGGTGAGCTGCTCCATGATTTGGGTCATGGCGGTGTCGGTGCTGATCACCAGGCCGATCACCTGCACCGCCAGAATCACCACCGGCGCGATCGAAAACAGGGTGAAGAAGGCCAGCGCGCCGGCGTAGATGATGGCGCTGCGGTCCAGCCACAGAGTGATCGCCGTCTTCACCACCCCGAACCAGTACAGCGCCTTCTCTTTCATCCCTGTGATCCTCGCATTCCTTTGTGCCTCGTGTGGATTCCCCTGGCAGTGTATCGGCTCCGTGCCATCGCGCCCACCGCCATGGTTGACGTGCTCTTCATCCGGGCGGAGTCTTATCGGTCAGGAGGATTACCCCATGGAACGGACCCGCTCGTCTTCGCCGATTGATCGCGCCCCCGCTTTGGCCCTGCTGTTGGCGGCCCTGGCCGGCAGCGTCCATGCCGCCGCGCCGCTGGACCCGCAAGGCGATTACCTGCTGGGCGACTGGGGCGGGCTGCGTGACGATCTCAAACGCGACGGCGTTGCCGTGGATCTGGGTTACACCTCGGAATCGGCCTACAACCTGGATGGCGGATTCGACCGCGATCACAAACTGGCCTACGCCGATCAGTTCGCCCTGGGCGCCACCCTCGACCTGGACAAACTGTTTGGTCTCCGCGACGCCCTGTTGCAGATCACCCTCACCAACCGCAACGGCGAGGACCTCACCGCCGAGCGCCTGGTGGACCCGGCCAGTGGTCAGGTCTCCTCGGTGCAGGAGGTCTACGGGCGGGGCAACGTTACCCGCCTCACCCAGTTCTGGTACCAACAGCGGTTCCTCGACGGCGGGCTGACCGTGAAGGTCGGGCGGATTCCGCTGAGCGACGACTTCGCCACCCTCGACACCGGCTTCCAGAACCTGTTTCTGGGCGCCAGCCAGCCGGGCAATCAGGCCGGGGAAATCTGGTACAACTGGCCAGTGTCCCAGTGGGCGGCCCAGGCGCGGCTGGCCGGCGCCAATGAGACTTATCTGCTCGCGGGGGTGTTTGATCTGAACCCGGAAAACCTGGACCCGGACAACGGCCTGGACCTGTACAACCACGGCAGCCAGGGGGTGATCGCGCCGCTGGAATTGGGCTGGGAGCCCGAACACGGCCTCGGCGGCCTGCCCGGCAAATACAAAATCGGCGCCTATTACAGCAGCGCCGACACGCCAGACTACCGCGATGGCGGCCGGCGGTACGGCGCCTGGTTCGTGATCCAGCAGCAGGTGACCCGGCGTGCCGGTGACCGTGATCGCGGCCTGTCGCTGTTCGTGCAGGGCACCTGGAACGACGAACGCACCGCCTACGTGGAGCGCTACGTCTCCACCGGTGCCACCTGGAGCGGGCCGTTCGACGCCCGCCCCCACGACGACGCCGGCATTGGCTTGGCCTATGCGCGCGTCGGCGAGCCCTATGTGGACCAGGCCACCGCCGGCAACATTGGCCTGCCCGGCCCCGGCGCGCCAGGGTACGTGCCGCCCCAGGGCGAGGAATGGAACGCGGAACTCTATTACGGCTTTCAGCTCACGCCGTGGCTGGCGGTGCGCCCCAACCTGCAATACATCGTCCACCCCGGCGCCAACAACCGGATCGACGACGCCTGGGTGGCCGGGGCGATGCTCAATGTGACCCTTTGAGTACACGCAACACGCAACACGCAACACGCTTCACGCTTCATGCAACAGGCTGGGTCCGCTGGCACCTGTTTTAGCGTGCAGCGTGCAGCGTGTTGCGCGTAGCGCGAAGTGTGGTCGGTCTCCCGCGGTATCAGGCTGGCGGGGCCAGGGCTTTGAACACGCCGCTGGCGCGGGCGCAGACCTGACCATCGCTGACTACCAGCGCTTGGGCGAAGCTCAGCGAGCGGCCACTTTTGATGGCGCTGGCGCGCACTTCCAGCCACTGGCCGGTGCGCGCGGTACCCACGAAATCCACACTCAGGCTCACCGTCACCAGCCCGGCGGGCGGCCGCTCGCCATCAATGCAACTCAGCCCCATGGCGTTGTCCGCCAGCGCCGAAATCAGACCGCCGTGGACGAAGCCACGGCTGTTGGTGTGGGCGCCGCCGGCGCGGATCGCCAGGGTCAAACCCGGCGCGTCATGGCGGGCATAAATCGGTTCCCAGGGGGCGGTCAAACCGCTGTGGCGGGTGTGGGGGTGGAACCCCTCGGGAAGGTGGGCATCGGTCATGGGAAGGTCCTCAACGGTGATCGGGTCGATTGAGCATCTCATGTTGATGTAGACCGGTCTATATAATTTAAACTCAAGACCGTTCCTTCCATGCACCGGCTCAGGAACCGCTGCGGTGATGTTCAATCAGATCGGCCAGATAATCGCTGGCGTCATCCAGCGGGCCACGATGGCCCTCCACCCGGGCCTGGATCAGCGCGCCTTCCCAGGCCGACACCACCAGCGAAGCGAGCCCGGCGCGGTGCGGCGGGGCGATGCCATCGGCGCCGAGTAACGCTTCCAGCTCGCCGCGCCAACCGTGGAAGGCGCTCTTGCCGGCGGCACTGAGCCGTGGCGATTGCGGCGTGGTCTCCAGCAGGGTGGTGGTAATTGGGCAGCCATCGCTGAACGCGGATTGCTCCATCCAGTCGCCGAGCAGCCTGCCGTAGGCGCGCACCACCGCGGCACTGCCCTTCACCTCGCCGCTGAGCTGGCGCAGCGTGGAAATCACTGTCTCGCTGGCCCTGCGCACCGCCTCTTCCCCCAGTTGTTCCTTGCCCTGGGGAAAGTAGTGGTAAAACGACCCCTTCGGCGCGCCACTGGCGGCGAGAATGTCGTTCACCCCGGTGGCGGCGTAGCCGCGCTTGCGAAACAGCGTCACCGCCGCTCGCACAATGCCATCGCGATGTTTGGGAGCCGCGCCCATGGTTCTCTCCGGTGGGAAATAAGTGGACCAGTCTATATGAAAGACAACGGCGCTGGCACGCTTCACGCTAGGTACGTGCTGCGTGTTGCGCGCAGCGCAAGGCGTGCCGCGCGCCAGCGCTTTCTATTTCAGCTTATACGCAATCACCGCGTCACCGGCCTGGGTGCCCAGCGAGCCGTGGCCGCCGGCGACCACCAGCAGCATCTGGTCGCCGTCGCTGTTCTGGTAGGTCATTGGGGTGGCCTGGCCGCCGGCGGGGAGGCGGCTTTCCCAGAGTTGTTCGCCGCTGGTGACGTCGTAGGCGCGCACGAAGTAATCGATGGTGCCGCTGATAAAGGCGACGCCGCCGGCGGTCATCAGCGGCCCGCCGAGATCTGGCACACCCATTTTAAAGGGCAGGGGGATCGGCGAACGGTCGCGCACGGTGCCGTTGCGGTGCCGCCACACCACTTCGCCGGTGCGCAGGTTGGCGCCGGCCACATAGCCCCAGGGCGGTTGCTGGCAGGGCAGGCCGAGCGGCGATAGGAACGGTTTCAGTTCCACCGCGTAGGGCGCGCCGAAGTTTTCATTGAGCCCGGGTTTCCCTTTGGATACGTAATGCGTGCTGTCGTCTTCGCGGGGCACCAGGGTGGAAACGAACGCCAGGTACGCCGGCGTGTTGAAGGCCACCTGGCGCACCGGGTCCACCGCCACGCCGCCCCAGTTGAAGACGCCGAAGTTGCCCGGATAAATCAGGCTGCCTCTTTCGGAGGGAGGCGTGAAGCGGCCCTGGTAGTTGAGGTTGTGGAACTGGATGCGGCAGATCAACTGGTCGAACAGGGTGCCGCCCCACATGTCTTTTTCCCGCAACGGCGGCGGGTTGAAGGTCAATGCCGAGGTCGGTTGGGTGGCGCTGAGTTTGCCCTGGTAGCCCTGACTCTTGGGCGCCGGCTCCTCGGTGACCGGCACGATCGGCTTGCCGGTGCGGCGGTCGAGCACGTACAGGTCGCCCTGTTTGGTGGGCTGCACCAGCGCCGGGACCTTGCCCTGCTCGGTGTCCAGGTCGATCAGGGTCGGCTGGGCCGGCACGTCCATGTCCCACAGGTCATGGTGCACGGTCTGGAATACCCAGCGCACCTGGCCGGTTTTCAGATCCAGCGCCACCACCGAGGAGGAAAAACGGGTGCCCGCCGGGTTGCGATTCTCGCCCCACTGATCAGGCACTTCGTTGCCCATCGGCACGTACACCATGCCCAGCTCTTCATCGACGCTGGAGATTGACCAGCTGTTGGGCGTGCTGGCGGTGTAGGTGTCGCCCTCGGCGATCGGCGCGGTCTGGTCCGGGTTGCCCGAATCCCAGTTCCAGACCAGCTCGCCGGTGTCCACGTCGTAGGCGCGCACCACGCCGGAGGGCTCATGGGTGGAGACGTTGTCGTTCACCGCGCCGCCGATCACGATCAGGTTTTCGGTGATCACCGGCGGCGAGGTGGAGTAATAAAAGCCGTCTTTCTGATTGGGCATGTTGGCCCACAGATTCACTTCGCCGTGGTCGCCGAAGTCGGCGCAGCGTTTGCCGGTGTTCAGGTCCAGGGCGATCAGGCGGGCGTCGGCGGTGGGCAGGTACAGCCGCCGCTGGCAGAAGGCGCCGCCGTGATCGGCGGCGCTGTCCGCTTCGCCGGTGGCGGCCACCATCGCTTCGCCTTCATGGCTGATGTCGCCGCTGCGGGTGACGACGCCGGGCTGGTCATGGCCGGGAAAATACGAGACACCCCGGCAGGTCTGGTGCTGGCGGCTGATGTCTTTATCGATCTCAGGGTCGAATTTCCAGCGCTGTTCACCGCTGTCCGCGTTCAGGGCAATCACCTGATGGTGCGGGGTGCACAGGTAGACGGTGTCGTCGATCTTCAGCGGCGTCACTTCATAGGTGGTTTCCACCGGGTCGCCGTCGCCACGCACGTCACCGGTGTGATAGACCCAGGCCTGCTTGAGTTGGTCGACGTTGTCGGGGGTGATCTGATCCAGGGGCGAGTAGCGCTGGCCGTGGCCGGTGCGCCCGTAGGCGTGCCATTCACCGGCGGGCACGCTGTCCTGCACGGAGGCGTCGCCGGCGGCGGCCGGCAGTTCACCGGCCAGATCGTGGGGGTCGGCGCGCAGCGACAGCAGTGCCATCACCGCCGCCGCTACCACCATCAGAGCCAGCGGGCCGGCGGCGATGCCCCAGGGCACCGGCTGGCGGCGGCGGGCGTTCACCCCGCGGGTGATCCAGGGCATCAGCAGCCAGATGCCGATCGCCACGATCACCACGCCACGCGGTACCAGGGCCCACCAATCCAGGCCCACTTCCCAGTAGGCCCACACGCCGGTGCCGAGAATCAGCAGGGCGTAAATCCACAGGGCGCCGGGGCGGCGCATCGCCAGCAGCGCCCCGCTGAGCAGGAAACCGATCGCCGCGGCGATGTAATAAAGGCTGCCGCCCAGGCTGGCCAGCCAGATGCCGCCAACCCCCAATACCAGGCCGATCAATACCAGAATCCAACCGGTAAACACCGCCATCTTCCCTCTCCCTTCCGTGTGTGAGTCGCCCGCGTACCGGGCGGTGTCGCCCGTTGCGTTGGTGGATGCGTGGACCAGCTTCGCTCCGAGCGCGGTCCGGTTCAAGGGCCGTGGCGCCGTTCTTGCAAGCGAAGGTGGGGCGCGCATGATGAAGCGTTGGCGACACCAGGTGCGCAAAATTTTGTTAACGATGGCGGTGGATGCTTCTCTTTCTCTCGCCGTTGTTGGCTATATAAAAACACTGCGCGCCTTTCCGGCCCGAGGGCCGCCACGTTAAGGATCACCATGAGTATCACGCCGCGTTTGGTTTTTACCGACCTGGATGGCTCGCTGCTCGACCATTATGACTACAACTGGTCAACGGCGGAGCCGTGGCTGGCGCGGCTCGCCGCCGCCGGCGTGGCGGTGATTCCGGTGACCAGCACAACCCGCGCCGAGCTGTTGGATCTGCGCGCCGCCCTGGCGTTACAGGCGTCGCCGTTCGTGGCTGAGAACGGTGCCGTGATCGGGTTGCCCGCAGCCTGGTGCGATGCGGCGCTGGGCGAAGTGGCCGCCGCCGACAGTGGATTATGGATACGAACGCCGGGGCTGGATGTGGCCACCCTGCGCCAGCGTCTGGATCAGGTGCGCCGTCGCCTGGCCGTGAAATTCCGCCGCTTCGGCGAATTGCCGATGGGCGAGGTGATGGCCTTGACCGGCCTGCCGCGCGCCGCGGCGGAACGTGCCCGTGCCCGTGAAGGCAGCGAACCGCTGATTTGGGAAGACCGCGACCCGGCGCTGGCGGACTTCCGCGAGGCGCTGGCCGGGCAGGGCCTGACGCTGACCCGGGGCGGGCGTTTCTGGCATGTGATGGGGCAGGTCGATAAAGGCCGCGCCGTGCACTGGCTGACCGAGCGCTTTACCGCCCTGCACGGCCGGGCGCCGCTGACCCTGGGCCTGGGCGACGGCCCCAACGACCAGCCCTTTCTCGACGTGGTAGACCAGGCGGTGCTGATTCGCGGCGAGCATTCGCACCCGGTCACGATCAACAACCCGGCTTTGTATCGAACCCGGTTGCCCGGCCCACGGGGATGGGCCGAGGGGCTGGATCACTGGCTTGCGGAGACGCCGCTATGAGCGACTTTTACCAGAACGGCATCATCACCAACTTTCACAATCTCAATCAGCGCAGCGTGGAGGAACTGGAACAGGACCTGGTGCGCTTCGCCCGGCGCCGGCCCATGGGCCTGATTCTGCCGTCGTTGTTCTCCGAGTTGGAAGGCCCGGCGTTGTCGCACATCGTCGATGAACTGGCGCGCGTGCCTTACCTCAATGAGATCGTGATCGGTCTGGATCGCGCCGATCGGGAGCAGTTTCTGTTTGCCCGCGACTTCTTTTCCCGTCTGCCCCAGCACCACCGGATTCTCTGGAACGACGGCCCCCGCCTGCAAGCGCTGCACGCGGAACTGGAAGCGGAAGACATTTCCCCGCAGGAGCCCGGCAAGGGGCGCAACGTGTGGTACTGCAGCGGCTACGTGCAAGCCTCGCGGCGCACCGAGGCGGTGGCCTTGCACGATTGCGACATCGTCACCTACGAGCGCGGCCTGCTGGCGCGGCTGATCTACCCGGTCGCCAACCCGCACTTCAATTATGAATTCTGCAAGGGTTATTACCCGCGCATCGCCGACGGTAAGCTCAACGGTCGCGTGGCCCGGTTGATGGTGACGCCGCTGCTGCGCGCCCTGAAACAGATTTTCGGGCCGCTGCCCTATCTGGATTACCTGGACAGCTTCCGTTATCCGCTGTCGGGGGAATTCTCCATGCGCACCGACGTGCTCGATGGCATTCGCATTCCCAGTGACTGGGGGCTGGAGATCGGCGTGCTTTCCGAGGTGCACCGCAATTACTCCACCAAGCGCCTGTGCCAGGTCGACATCGCCGACGTCTACGACCACAAGCACCAGCCGGTCTCCGAGGAAGACCCGGCCGCCGGCCTCAACCGCATGAGCCTGGACATCGCCAAGGCGCTTTACCGCAAGCTCGCCACCCTGGGCGTGCAGATCAGCAGCGAAAGCTTCCGCACCATCAAGGCCACCTACTACCGCATGGCCCTGGACCTGATCGAAACCTACTACAACGACGCCATGATGAACGGCCTGACCCTGGACCGGCACAGCGAGGAGCAAGCGGTGGAGCTGTTCGCCAGCAACCTGATGGAAGCCGGCCGCACCTTCCTGGAATCACCCAGCGACAAACCCTTCATTCCCAGCTGGAACCGCGTCCAAGCCGCCGTCCCCGACCTGCTAGAACGCATGCACGAAGCGGTGGAACTGGATAATCGGGGGGAGGTTTGAGGCGGTTACGAGGACGGGGAAGGCGGTGCGAAGAGGCCAGGTTGAGAGTGGTCGAGAGTGGTTGAGTTGAAAGTTAAAAGTTAAAAGTTAAAAGGGAACTGACGCCGCTTTTTAACTTTTAACCTTCAACTTTCAACTCTCTGATTCAATGCAACTTCAACCTCGGCCGCACCAGGCGGCTGAAGCGGCCGGCGGTGAGCAACAAAATGGTGCGCGGCCAGCCGTAGAGCGCGGCCTGGTGCATGCGGTACAGGCCCACGTACATGAGGCGGGCGAGCCAGCCTTCGACGAAGAAGTTGCCGCCTTTGAGGTTGCCCATCAGCATGCCCACCGAACTGTAACCGGACAGCGACACCAGCGAGCCCCGGTCCTTGTACTCGAACGGCTTCGCCTCGCGGTGCATCAGCAGGCGGTTGAGATTGCGGGCGGTCTGGTGGGCCATCTGCTGGGCGGATTGGGCGCGGGGGGGAATCGGTTTGTCCTCGCCTTCGGGTTTGAAAAAGGCGCAGTCGCCGATCACGAAAATGTTGTCACGGCCCCGGGCCAGCAGGGTCGGTTCCACCTCGATCTGGTTGATGCGGTTCACCGGCAGGCCCAGTTCACCGAGAAAGGCCGGGGCTTTAACGCCAGCCGCCCACACCAGCAGATCCGCCGCCAGGGTCTCGCCGTCTTTGGTGACCAGGGCGTGGGCGGTGGCTTCGCCGACCATCACATCGGTGCGCACTTTTACGCCGAGTGCTTCCAGGCGCTTGCGGGCGCCTTCGGACACGCGCTCCGGCAGACCCGGCAAAATGCGTGACATCGCTTCCACCACGGTGACGTTAAGCTGTTTGCGATCCAGTTGGTCGTGGCCATAGAGCTTGAGCATGGACACCGCATGGTGGATTTCCGCGGCCAGTTCCACGCCGGTGGCGCCGCCGCCGACAATCGCCACCGACACCGGCTCGTCGCGGTAGTTGGCGTGCAGGCAGGTGTTCAGAAAGCGCTCGCGAAAGCGTTCCGCCTGCACCCGTGTGTCCATGAACAGACAATGCTCGCGCACCCCCGGGGTGCCGAAATCGTTGCTCTGGCTGCCCACCGCGATCACCAGGTAATCGTAGGGCAGGCGGCGCTCCGGCAGCACCTGTTCGCCGTGCTTGTCGCAATACGGCGCCAGCACGACCTCTTGTTCGGTTTCGTCCAGGCGCGTCATGGTGCCGGGTTCGAACCGGTAATGGTTGAGGCGCGCGTGGGCACGGTAGTCCACCGCGTCCAGGTCGGCGTCGATGGCGCCGGTGGCCACCTCATGGAAGCGCGGCTTCCAGACGTGCATGTTGCTGGGGTCCACCAGGGTAATGTCCGCCCGTCCGTACTTGCCCAGTTTGCGGCCAAGCTGGGTGACCAGAGGCAGCCCGCCGGCGCCGCCGCCGACCACCACAATCCTGGGTTTGCTCATCGGGAGACTCCTTTCAGGTAAAGCGCGCAGTGTAGTGGTTCACGCCGATTCGTGCAGTGCTCGGCGCGCCACGGCGTGTGGGCGTATTGTAGACCTAAGTCTGAGAGCCCGGTGCTTGAATTGACCTTTACGTTAACGTCAACATGGAGGCCGGTGCCAGCGCCGATACCGATAACAAACACAGGAGCATGTCCATGCAGCCCTCCTACACCCGCGGCCAGAGTGACAAGCCGCTGCTCAACGACACCATCGGCGCCGCCTTTGACGCCACCGTCGCCGCCTTCGCCGAGCGCGAAGCGCTGGTGTCGCGCCACCAGGATGCGCGCTACAGCTGGGCCGAACTGGGCGAGCAGGTCGATCAATGCGCGCGGGCGCTGATCGCGCTGGGCGTGGCCCCAGGGGATCGCCTGGGCATCTGGGCGCCCAATTGCGCGCAATGGTGCATCGTGCAATTCGCCAGCGCCAAGGTGGGCGCCATTCTGGTGACCATCAATCCTTCGTATCGGGTCAGCGAGCTGGAATACGCGCTTAAGCAGTCCGGCTGCGCCTGGCTGGTGTGCGCGGACACCTTCAAGACCTCCGACTACCACGGCATGCTCAATCAGCTTCTGCCGGAGCTGGCGGCGGCACAGCCGGGCTCGCTGAACAGCGAGCGGCTGCCGCTGTTGCGCGGGCTGATCAGTCTGGCACCGCGGCCGCCGGCGGGTTTTCTGGCCTGGGCGGAGCTGGCGCGGCTGGCGGAGCGCACTCCGGTGGCGCGGTTGCGAGAGCGCCAGAGTGGGCTGAGCGCCGATCAGGCCATCAATATTCAGTACACCTCCGGCACCACCGGTTTTCCCAAGGGCGCCACCCTCAGCCATCGCAATATCCTCAACAACGGCTACCTGGTCGGCGAGAGCCTGGGGCTCAGCGAGCACGACCGGCTGGTGATTCCGGTGCCGCTGTACCACTGTTTTGGCATGGTGATGGGCAACCTCGGTTGCGTCACCCACGGCGCCACCATGATCTACCCGTCCGCCGGCTTCGAGCCGCGCGCGGCCCTGGAGGCGGTGGCCGAAGAAGGCGCCACGGCGCTGTATGGCGTGCCCACCATGTTCATCGCCGAGTTGGATCTGTTGCGCGAGGAAGCGTTTGATCTGAGCACCCTGCGCACCGGCATCATGGCCGGCACCACCTGTCCGATTGAGGTGATGAAGAAAGTCATCAGCGAGATGAACATGGCGGAAGTGCAGATCGCCTACGGCATGACCGAGACCAGCCCGGTGTCGCTGCAAACCGGCCCGGATGACGATCTGGAATTGCGCGTGACCACGGTTGGCCGCACCCAGCCGCACCTGGAAAGCAAGATCATCGATGCGCACGGCGAGCCGCTGCCGCGTGGTGAGATCGGTGAGCTGTGCACGCGCGGCTACAGCGTCATGCTCGGCTATTGGCACAACGACAAAGCCACCGCCGAGAGCCTTGATGCCGAGGGGTGGATGCACACCGGCGACCTGGCGCAGATGGACGACGCCGGTTACGTGAAGATCGTCGGGCGCAGCAAGGACATGATCATTCGCGGTGGCGAAAACGTTTATCCCCGCGAAGTGGAGGAGTTTTTCTACACCCACCCGGCGGTGGCCGATGTGCAGGTGATCGGCATTCCCGACCAGAAATACGGCGAGGAAATCGTGGCCTGGGTGAAGCTTCATCCCGGCGAAACGGTGGACGCTGACGCGTTGAAAGCGTTCTGCAAGGACCGTATCGCCCATTTCAAAGTGCCCCGCCATTTCCGTTTCGTGGAAGATTTCCCGATGACGGTCACCGGAAAAATTCAGAAATTCCGCATGCGTGAAGTGAGCATTGAAGAGCTCAGCGGAGACCAATAACAAACGGCAATTCACCGCCGTGAATTGCCATGGAGAGTTTTTATGCGTGACTATCAACAGGCCGCCGACGGCTTCGATTACCAGACGTTCGCCGACGCCAACCTGGCCGGCTCCCTGCACAGCCTGAACGCCTGCGTGGAATGTTGCGACCGACACGCGTTGCCCGGGCGCATCGCGCTGTTCTGGGAAGGCGAGAGCGGCGCTCGCGAGCGCTATACCTTCGATGAACTGCAACGCTGGTCGGCACGCTTCGCCGACTTTCTGCACGGCCAAGGCGTGCGCGCCGGCGATTGCGTGTCCGGGCTGCTGCCGCGCCGCGTGGAACTGCTGATTACCATCCTCGGCACCTGGCGCCTGGGCGCCGTGTATCAGCCGTTGTTCACCGCCTTCGGGCCCAAGGCCATTGGCCACCGTCTGGACATCGCCGGCAGCAAGGTGGTGGTCACCGACGGCGCCAACCGCGCCAAACTGGACGGCCTGGACACGGTGCCGGCGGTGCTTACCGTGGCCGGCCCGAAGGGCGAAGGCGTGCGGCGTGGTGATTTCAGTTTCTGGGCGGAGCTGGAGCAGGCGGCGGACACCTTCGAGCCGGTGATGCGCGGCGCCGAGGACCCGTTTCTGATGATGTTCACCTCCGGCACCACCGGCCTGCCCAAGGCGGTGCCGGTGCCGCTCAAGGCGATTCTCGCGTTCAAGGGTTACATGACCGAGGCGGTGGGGTTGCGGCGGCAGGACGCGTTCTGGAATCTGGCCGATCCGGGCTGGGCCTACGGGCTCTATTACGCGGTCACCGGGCCGTTGTCGCTGGGTTGCCCGACCACCTTCTACGACGGCCCCTTCACCGTGGAAAGCACCTGCCGGGTGGTCGAGCGCTACCGGATCACCAATCTGGCCGGCTCGCCCACCGCGTTCCGCCTGCTGATGGCCGGGGGCGAGCGGGTGGAAAACGCGCTCAAAGGCCGCCTGCGCGCGGTCAGCAGCGCCGGTGAACCGCTCACCCCGGAAGTGATCCGCTGGTTCGACCGCGCGCTGGGCGTGACCATTCACGATCACTACGGCCAGACCGAACTGGGCATGGTGCTGTGCAATCACCACGAGCTGGAGCACCCGGTGCGCATCGGCGCCGCCGACTACGCGGTGCCCGGCCACCGGGTGGTGGTGGTGGATGAACAGGGCCAGGAACTGCCCGCCGAGACCCCGGGCATTCTGGCGGTGGACTGCCCACGCTCGCCATTGTTCTGGTTTCCCGGCTATCCGGCGGCGCCGCAGAAGGCCTTCCAGGGCGACTACTATTTAAGTGGCGACACGGTGGAACTGAACACCGACGGCAGCATCAGTTTCGTCGGCCGCAGCGACGACGTGATCACCACTTCCGGTTACCGGGTTGGCCCGTTCGATGTGGAAAGCGCGTTGATCGAACACCCCTCGGTGGTGGAAGCGGCGGTGGTCGGCAAGCCGGACCCGGAGCGCACCGAATTGGTGAAGGCGTTCGTGGTGCTCGGCGAGCGCTTCAGCGCCAGCGAGGAGCTGGCTCGGGAGCTTCAGCAGCACGTGCGCGAGCGGCTCTCGGCCCATGCCTACCCCCGTGAGGTGGCGTTCGTCGAGGCGTTGCCGAAAACCCCGAGCGGCAAGATCCAGCGCTTTATCCTGCGCCAGCAAGGCTGAGCCCGGGGCGAGCGGTTACAGAACCCGGTCAGTTTGGTACAAACGTTCAATATTGGTATTACACAGGACACCAGCCGACAACCAGTCGCTAACAGCGGTTACCGGCGGCGGCGACGACAATCAATAGTGTGCATAACCTCCCGCCACTGGCCCGGCGGTTATGTAACGCCCCTTTGTCGTTTGCCAACCGCCGGGGCCGTCCCCGCCCGGCGACGGGAGAATAATAATGAAGCTGGTTCATGCTTGTGCTGTTGTTTCTCTGGCCGTGTTACTGGGCGCTTGCGGCGGCGGCGGTGGATCGTCCTCCGGCGGCGACCCGGGCCCGCGCGATCCGGACCCCTCGGAACCGACCCCCACCGATCCGGTGGCCGGCGACGGCGAGATTCGTGTGCTCTCCAACCGCGCCGACCTGATCAGCGGTGGCGATGTTCTGGTGGAAGTGGTGGCCGACGATCCGGCGCTGCTGGACGGTGCCTCGATGACCGTGGGTGAGCGCGACGTTTCGGCGCGGCTGTCGGCCACCGGCGAAGGCTCCCTGAAAGGTCTGATCGACGGCCTGGCGCTGGGCGAGAATACCCTCGCCGTGCAGCTGGCGGACCGCTCCGTGCTGCGCCGCACCGTGATCAACCACCCCAACGGCGGCCCGGTGTTCTCCGGCCCGCAGATCCAGCCCTGGACCTGCACCAACGCCGCCGCCGTGGACGCCCAGTGCAACCAGAGCCCGGAGTACAGCTTCAAGTATGTGCCGGCCAACAAGCTGCAAGCGCTGATCACCAATTTCGACCCGATCAACCCGGGCCTGCCCGGCGCCCTGTTGCCCTACGACCCGGCCAACCCTCCCGCCGCCGACGTGATCGCCCGGGTCACCACCGACCAGGGCGTGGAGGTGCCGTTCATCGTGCGCGTGGAAACCGGCGTGCAGAACCGCGACCGCTACCAGATCATGGCGCTGTATCAACCGGATCAGGAATGGAACGCGCTGCATCCGCAGCCGCAGTGGAACCACAAGCTGCTGATTCATCACGGCGGCAACGTGGGCGTCAGCTACGGCCCCGGTGAGCCGCCCAATGGCGACATCGCCGGCACCGCCCCGGAAGGCGCCGAGCTGCTGCTTGGCGACAGCATCACGGTGGCCCTGGGGCGCGGCTTTATCACCCTCTCCTCCGCCCAGGCCAACCTGGGCCACAACGTCAATCTGGTGACCGCCGCCGAATCGCTGATGATGGCCAAGGAGCGCATCGTCGAGCAATACGGCGAGCTGCGCTACACCATCGGCACCGGCTGCTCCGGTGGCGCCATTGCCCAGCAGCACATCGCCAACGCTTACCCGGGCATCTACCAGGGCATCATCGTGCAGTGCTCCTACCCGGACGCCTGGACCACCGCCACCCAGTTCGCCGATTACAATCTGCTCAGCCAATACTTTGGTAACCAGATCCCCACCGGGCCGCAGGATTTCCTTTCGGTGATCACTTCTCTGCTCACCTCCGGGGTGATCCCCGTGGCCCAGTGGACCGCGTTTTATGGCCACCTGCCGCTCAACCCGATTGTCTCGGACCTGGCGTTCTTCCCCTCCGCCTACCCGGACCAGGCGGAATGCCCCGGGCTGGCTGAAGGCATTGACGTGTATGACCCGGTGACCCGGCCGGACGGGCTGCGCTGTGGCTTGATCGATTACATGGTCAATCAGTTCGGTACTCGGGAGCAGTCGGTGTGGTCGCTCAACGAACAGACGCTGGGGCGCGGTTTCACCGGCATTCCGCTGGACAACGAAGGCGTGCAATACGGCCTGAAAGCGCTGCAAGACGGCGCCATCAGCGGGCAGCAGTTCCTCAGGGTGAACCGCGAGATCGGCGGCTTTAACGTGGACATCGACTATCAGCCCGAGCGCACCCGGGCCGACCCTCAGGCTCTGGAAAATGCCTACCGCTCCGGCGCCATCAACACCGCCGAGCACCTCGCCAACCTGGCCATCATCGACCTGCGCGGGCCGGACCCGGGCATCGCCCACGACGCCTACCACTCCTGGCAAATGCGCGCGCGGCTGGAGCAGACCCAGGGCTATTCCGACAACCAGGTGATCTGGTTCGGCGCTTTTCCCCTGGCCGGCGACACCGTCTACACCACCGAGGCGCTGCTGGTAATGGACCGCTGGCTGGCGGACATCGAAGCCGACCAGAGCGACGCCCCGATTGCTGAAAAGGTGCTCACCAACAAGCCGATCCAAGCCCGCGACCGGTGCCTGTCGGTGTCGTCCCTGCTGGGCGCGGATGGCCCCATCGTGCCGTTCACCGGCAACCTGCTTTACCCCGACCCGATTCTTCCCGGGCTTGATCTTTCCCTGTTGCCGCCGCCGCCCCCGCAAGCCGGCGTGGTGGTGGACGCGCTCACCAGCCAGGTGTGTGGCCTGGATCTCGCCGCCCTCGGCCTGCCCGGCCAGATCGGCGACCTGCTGACGCCGCTCACCGACGCGGTCGCCCGCCTGCAACAGACCCTGGTGCAAACCCGCTTCGGCACCCCACGCACCATCGCCGGCGACGCCATCACCACGCTCACCAATAAGTGTCAGCTCAGGCCGGTGGACCCGACCGATTACCCGGTCAACCTGCTCACCGGCATCCTTAACCCGGAAGGCTTCGCCGCCCAGGTAGCGGAGGTGTTCCCCGACGGCGTCTGCGACTACAGCAAACCGCCGGCCCACCGGGTGCCGACGCAAACCTGGCTGCAATACGGCAGCGCCGACCGGGTCATCACCGGCGGGCAACCGCTCGCCGACGATGGCGGCCACTCCCGCACCGGCTGGGCCGCGGCCGCGTTTCAGGTGGGCAGATGACTGGGATGCTTGCCCGCCCCTCTCCCTGTCCCTCTCCCGCAAGGGGAGAGGGGACGCTCCAGAAAGGCGGTGTGGAGGAGAAAAGGGGGCGTTTCCGGGCGGTGTGTGTTTTAGCCCCTCGCCGACGATGGCGGCCACTCCCGCACCGTCTGGGCCGCGCCCGCGTTTCAAGTGGGCAGATGACTGGGATGCTTGCACGCCCCTCTCCCTGCCCCTCTCCCGCAAGGGGAGAGGGGACGCTCCAGAAAGGCGGTGTGGAGAAGAAAAGGGGCGTTTCCGGGCGGTATGTGTTTTAGCCCCTCTCCCCTGGCGGGAGAGGGGTTGGGGAGAGGGGGGATGCCAGCATGCAAGCCAAAAAAAACCGCCCGAAGGCGGTTTTTTTGCAGCCGTTGCCGGCTCAGGCCGAGGTCGGCCCGGCCGCGCGGATGTCGTCGGAGACGTCCGCGTATTTCTCGGCGAAGTTTTTCTCGAATTGTTCGGCCAGGCTGCGGGCGCTGGCTTCGTAGTTCTCTGGGTTGGCCCAGGTGTTCTTGGGCCGCAGCAGGGTGCTGTCAACGCCGGGAACGGCCTTGGGCACATCCAGGTTAATGATGGCCAGATGCTCGGTTTCCGCGTCGTCCAGCTCACCGCTGAGGATCGCATCAATCACCGAACGGGTGGTGGGAATGCTGAAGCGTTCGCCTTCGCCATACGGGCCACCGGTCCAGCCGGTATTGACCAGATAGACCTTGGAGCCGAATTCCTTGACCCGCTTGATCAGCAGCTCGGCGTATTCGCCGGCGCGGCGTGGGAAGAACGGTGCGCCGAAGCAGGTGGAGAAAGTGCTTTTGATGCCTTTGCCGGCGCCCACCTCGGTGGAGCCCACCAAAGCGGTGTAGCCGCTCAGAAAGTGGTAAGCCGCGCCTTCGTGGGTGAGCCGCGACACCGGCGGCAGCACGCCGGTCAGATCGCAGGTCAGGAAGATCACATGCTTGGGCTCGCCGGCACGGTTTTCCATCACCCGCTTGTCGATGTTCTCCAGCGGGTAGGCGGCGCGGGTGTTCTCGGTCAGGGACACGTCGGCGTAATCGGGCAGGCGGCTTTCGTCATTAATGATGACGTTTTCCAGCACCGCGCCGAAACGGATGGCGTCCCAGATGATCGGCTCGTTTTTCTGGCTCAGGTCGATGCACTTGGCGTAGCAACCGCCTTCGATGTTGAACACCACGTCCTTGCCCCAGCCGTGCTCGTCGTCACCAATCAGGTAACGGTCCGGGTCGGCGGAGAGGGTGGTTTTGCCGGTGCCGGAGAGGCCGAAGAACAGGGCCACGTCGCCGTCTTCGCCGACATTGGCGGAGCAGTGCATGGGCAGCACGTCTTTTTCGGGCAGCAGGAAGTTCTGCACCGAGAACATGCCTTTCTTCATTTCGCCGGCGTAGCGCATGCCGGCGATCAGCACCTTACGCTGGGCGAAGTTGAGCATCACGCAGCCGTCGGAGTTGGTGCCGTCGCGCTCCGGATCACACTGGAAGTTGACCGCGTGCAGAATCTGCCATTCCTGTTTGTCGCGCGGGTTGTACTTCTCCGGGCGGATAAACAGGGTGTTGGCGAACAGATTGTGCCAGGCGGTCTGGGCGGTCACTTTCACCGGCAGGTAATGATCGGTGTCGGCACCCACGTGAAGGTGGGAAACAAAGGTGTCGCTGTCGGTGACGAACGCGGCGACCCGATCCCAAAGGGCGTCGAATTTTTCCGGAGCGATGGGGCGGTTGATGGCGCCCCAATGGATATGCTCGCTGGTGCTGGGCTCATCAACGACGTAACGATCCATCGGAGAGCGACCGGTGCGGTGACCGGTTTCCACCACCAGGGAGCCATTGGCGGCCAGGCGGCCTTCGTTGCGTTGCACGGCCAGCTCCACAAGCTGGGCCGGGCTAAGGTCGTTGTAATTCATGGGACTGGTCATTGGTTCTTCCTGGGCTTGTGGCCGAGCTACGAAGCTTCCTCATTCTGGTAGGGCCACTCGGGCCTGCGGAAGTTCGCGTTTCGCGATGCGGATAACTGCCGGTGGCGTGCGCGCTGTGGGCGACGACTCCCGGGAGTGGTCCCGGGCCGGTGGCTTCCCACCTCAGGGCTTCGTTGACGCTCACATGAGGCCCTGACTGGCGCGCGATTATGACAGAAAAGCGCGCCGCTGGCGACGCGGGCGTGACTGGGTGGTCATGGGGCGCCTGACGCTAGACGCCTGACGCCGGACGCTTTAACCCGGTTCTGCTACCCCTGGCGTGTTTTCTGCCAAGGCATGGCAGCAAACACGCCAAACCTTTCCGAGCCAGGGTTTAGCGTCCGGCGTCCAGCGTCCAGCGTCCAGCGTCTAGCGCCCCGCGTCCCGCCGTTCCCGAATCAGCTCCGCCAGATCAACGGCGTCGAAGCGTTCACTGGAGAGGCAGAAATCGCAGGTCAGGGTGGCGCCGCCGTCTTCGTCGAGCAGATTTTGCAGTTCCTCGGCGCCCAGCGAGTAGAGCGCGTTGCGGGTGCGCTCGCGTGAGCAGGTGCAGCCTAAGCGCAGCGGTTGCGCGTCGGGCAGGCGCGGCGGGGTTTCGTGGAACAGCCTGCGCAGCACGGTTTGTGCGTCCAGGTCCAGCAGCTCTTCCATTTTCAGGGTGCCGGCCAGGGCATCCAGGTGCTGCCAGGTGGCCTTGTTGTGTTCGCTGTCGGCGATCTGTTCGGGCAGCCGTTGCAGCAGCAAACCGGCGGCGCGGCCGTTGCCGGCGGCCAGCCACAGGCGCGTGTCGAGCTGTTCGGACTGGCGGAAATAGGCCTCCAGACAAGCGGCCAGGGTGTCGCCTTCCAGGGGCACGATGCCCTGGTATTGGCGGCCCTGGTCCGGGGTGATGGTAATCACCATGGTGCCGTCGCCAATCAGGCGGGTGAGGTCGGCGCTGTCGAACTCCGAGGCGTCCCGGTGCCGGGCCAGGGCGCGCAGTTGGCCGTCGTGGGTGCATTCGGCGAGCAGCAGCGACACCGGGCCCTGGCCCTGGGCCTGCAGGCTCAGCCGGCCCTGGAATTTGAGGGTGCCGGTAAGCAGGGCAACGGCGGCCACCGCCTCGCCGACCAGGCCTTGCACCGCCATCGGGTACTGATGGGCGCCGAGAATCGCCGCCAGGCTGTCTTCCAGGCGCACCAGTTCACCGCGCACGTCGGAATCGGGAAACAGAAAACGTTGTTTGAAATCGGCGTTGCTCAAAGGTCACCTTCATGGTCGCGGCGGAAACGCTGCAGATCGCGGCGCTCCTTTTTGTTGGGGCGGTGGTCCGGCGTGGGCATGGCGGCGCGGCCCAGGCGGCGGTTTTCGGCGGCGCTTTCCCGAGCCGCCTTGCTCTGCTCGGTTTCGCGGTAGAGTGTTTCGGCGATGCTGGCGCTGCCGCGTTTGCTGCTCAGTGCCTCGACCCGCACGGTCCACTTCTGTTCGCCCTTGCGGATCTCCAGCTCGGTGCCCGGCTGCACCGTTTTGCTGGGTTTGGCCTTGCTGCCATCGACCTGCACCTTGCCGCCTTCCACCGCCTGCTTGGCCAGGCTGCGGGTCTTGAAGAAGCGCGCCGCCCACAGCCAGGAATCGATGCGGGTGCCCTCGCTCACGGCAGCACCCGGTGGAAATCGTCGATCGCCGGGAACGGATCGGTGTGAGCGCGGCAGGGCAGGCTGGAATCCGGCTGAAGGATGCTGGCCAGGTGGCCCAGGCCGAACAGCCGCCCGGCGTGCAGCACCGGCAGGGAATCGTCCACCAGCAGAGCACGCTCCGGGTCGAACGGGTGCTGTTCGAGCAGCGCTTGCCAGAACGCCTGGGCTTCCTTGGCGTGGCCGTAATCGTGGCTGGACACCAGGGCGTCGAAGTAGCGGTCGATGCCGGTGCGCTCCAATTTCAGATCAAGGGCGTCGCGGTGCGCGTTGGTGACCATGATCACCCGGCGCGGCCCGCCGGCCAGGCTGCGCAGAAAGGTCTCGGCGCCGGGGCGCACGGCGATGCGTTCGGCGGCGGCGCGTTTCAGGCCGGCGACATCGATGCCCAGCTCGCGGGTCCAGAAATCCAGGCAATACCAGTTCAGGGTGCCCATGTGGCTGCCGATCCAGTCGTGCAGCACGCGCTCGGCTTCGGCGTAGTCCAGGCCTTTGATGCGCGCGTATTGCTCGGGCACATGGCGCTGCCAGAACCAGTTATCGAACTGCAGATCCAGCAGGGTGCCGTCCATGTCCAGCAATACGGTGTCGATGCCGTTCCAGTTGATCATTGTCTCGCCTGTTCGCCGTGCCAGTGCCGGTGCCAGTGCCAGTGCCAGTGCCCGTGGTCGCGGCACAGTATCCGATATTAGGGCTTGTTCACACTACTTGCATCCCGCAGGCGGGATGCAAGTAGTGTGAACAAGCCCTAGGCCGGCGCCTTAAATAGAAACCCCCTGTGGCGCCGGCCGGCGGGGCGGATGTTACAAATCACCGGGCACCCTGGTGCCAGGGTGGTGCACAATGCAATGGCACAGAATAACAACCAGACAAGGGCCACCCGGAGCGGGGCCCGGGGTGTATCCGGTGAACGACGATCGCTTTCTTTATGAGCGCATCAGCCGGCGCCTGCTGGAACAGATCGGTGCAGGAAGCTTCGCCGTGGGCCAGAAACTGCCCTCGGTGCGCCGCATGAGCGGCTTGTTCCAGGTGAGCGTGAACACGGTGATGCAGAGCTACCGCCATCTTGAGGCGGAAGGCTATCTGGAAATCCGTCCACAGAGCGGCGTCTATGTGCGCAGCGCGGACATCCACGGCATTCCCGAGCCGGACGGCTCACGCTACCCTCTGCTGCCAGTGGAGCTGTCGCTGAGCGAAGAGGTACTCCACTACATGGAGTTGCACGCCGACCCGCAAATGATGCGCCTGGGCATCGCGCTGCCCGGCCCGGAGGTGCAGCCGGTGGACCGGGTGATGCAGACGATTCGCGACGTCACCCGCCACCACGCGCTGGAAGCTTGGGACTACATGCACCCCAACGGCCACCCGCTGATCACCCACCACCTGGCCCGCCGCAGCCTCAACTACGAAGTGCCAATAACGCCGGACGACATCATCGTCACCGGCGGCGCAATGGAAGGGCTCTCGCTGGCGCTGCGTTGCGTCAGCAAACCTGGCGACGCGGTGGCGGTGGAGTCGCCTACCTACTACGGTGCCTTGCTGCTGCTCGAGACGCACCAGCGCCGGGTGGTGGAGATTCCCACCCATCCGCGCCACGGCATCAGCCTCTCAGCCCTGGAGCAGGTGTTCGCCAAGGGCGAGGTGTCCGCGTGCATGGTGGCCACCAACGCGCAAAACCCGCTCGGTTTTACCATGAGTCTGGAGCGCAAGCGTGCCTTGGTGGTGTTGTCGGAAAAATACGGGATTCCCCTGATCGAGAACGACGTCTGGGGCGACACCGTCTACGAGGAGGGTGCCGTGCCGGCCAAAGCGTTCGATCGCGCCGGGCTGGTGATCTACTGCAACTCGTTTTCCAAGTCGCTGATGCCCGGTTTGCGCATCGGTTGGGCCGCGGCGGGGCGGTTTCAGAAACGCTTTCGCGAGTTGAGGCAGTTGAGCACGATTACCGCCACATCAATGGGCCAGATCGTGATGGGGCGGCTTTTGGAGAGCGGTTTCTACACTCAGCACCTGCGCGAGCTGCGTCTGCATCTGCGTGAGCAGGTGAACGAAACCGCCGCCGAGATCGTGCGGCATTTTCCCGCCGGTACCCGATTGACCCGCCCAACCGGTGGCTGCGTGCTGTGGCTGCGGCTGCCCGGCCAAGTGGATTCGGTGGCGCTGTTTCGCCGCGCCGCGGCCGAGGGCATTCATGTGTTTCCCGGTGGCGTCTTCTCTTTGGATGGCAAGCACGCGGACTACTTGCGCATCAACGCCGGCAGCCCGGTCACCGCGCGGCTCCGCCGGGCGCTCGCCTGGCTGGGCGAAACGGCCACCGAAATGGCCGCCTCGCCCTCCTGCTACTGCCGCGACAAGCCAGAGTAGTCGTCGGTGAGGCAGGGTTGATCCGCGCACACGTCGGTGACCACGCCATCGCTTTTCAGAAAGTCAGACTTCTGCTGGCGCGCCGCCACCGTGTTGCGCGGCGACTCGTGGGGGTCGGCGCCCTCGGTGGGGCCGGTGTTGTTGCTCGGCGCGAACGGCGTGCCGTGGCCGCTGACCGGATCATAATCTCCCGAGTCCCACACCATCAGGGCGTTGCCGTGATAGGGGTATTGCTCAATGCGGTCAATGGCGAAATAGGGGTTGGCGTCGGGGTGCTCGCCGAGGCGCGCGGTGGGCTCGTGGATCGCCGCGCCGATGGTGCGCGCCATGATCTCCGCACTCCAGTTGGTCACCTGATGATCGCCCAGCGCCACGTGCAGCAGAATACGCTTGTCGGTGGGCGTGTTGGGCAGAAAATGCCCGGCCAGGTGGCTCAGGTAGCCGTTGTTCTCGGCGCGGTCCCAGAGCATCTGCATCAGCCCCAGCACCAGGCTCTGGTCGAGACCGTCCGGGTAGGCCTGGTAAAGAATAAAGCCGAAGCGCTCCGGGAACGGCCCGAAGCGGCGCAATAACAAACTGTAGTTGCTGCCCGGCACGCCCAGCACGCCACGGTCGATATTGGGCGCGGTGGCCACCAGCGCGCCGCCGAGAATGCCGCCCTGGCTGTTGCCGTCGTAGAACACCTCGGAAGGGTCATAAACCAGATCGCCGTTGGCGGCATGAAACTCCGGCGCCGAGGCGAAGCCCGCCGGGTTTTGCAGCAGCTCCGCCAGGTACATGGCATTGAGCAGGCCCTGCTGGCTGCGGTCGAGCTGCTCGGGAATCAGGGAGATGTCCGCCAGGATGTTGTGAATCACCCCGGCGATGTAATCCTCCTCGGCCATGCCGATCCAATCGGTGGCGCAGAACATCACGTTGTGCTCGGTCTGCATGGCGCGCACATTGCCGGAGCGGAACTCGCCGCCAGGGCCCTCGCCGAACAGACCGTGGCCGTACAGCGCGGCGCGCGCCGGCGTCACCGTGGCGCCGTTGTCGTCGAAGTTGGCCACCGCGGTGTCCGGCACCTGGCAACGGAAGCGGGCGGTCATCGTATCGTTGCCGTTGAGACGCGCCGGCAGGGCGTCCACGCCAGTATCACCGTCGTAGTTGAAGCGCGATCCCGGCGGCCCGCCGGCCTGATTCAGATAGTTGGGCACTTCGAAGGTGCCGGTGATGCCACGGCTGATGCCGCCGCGTACCGAGCCCTCGATTTGCGGCCCGGACTCGGTGATGGTGAACGCCGGCGCGCCGCCGCCCAGGCTGGCGAACGCCTGATCGCGGATGTGCAGCAGCCGTTCGGTAAGATTGCGCTGGCTGGCCACGGTGAAATCCCAGGCCTGCACCAGGTTATCGCGGGCCACGCCGTGGTCTTCCAGGTTCTGGAGCAGCGATTCCATCCGTTCACGGCGCGCTTCCAGGCTCTCTTCACCGGTATCGATACCGTCGCGATAGGCGCGAAACACCTCGCTGGGAGCGACCAGCTCGCCGTCGCCGTCGCGCAGCGCGCGCAGGGCGACGATATAACGGTGCCCCTCCAGCAGATTCCTGGCCGGCCGGATGATCAGCGCCTGGCGGGCCGGGTCGCTGGCGTTGGCGTCCAGTTCGGCCCAGATCAACTGGCGTTCGCCGCTGTCCGCATCGATCACCAGAATCGGTGCGTCTTGATCCAGGGACGCGGAAATATCGCCAATTCCCACCGCGCCGGTTTGCGCCAGATCCAGGCCCGCTACATGGGTCTGGATCATCGCCCCCGGCGAGAAACCATCGTTGCGATTCCACTCGCCAGGGGCCACCGGCGTGGTGCCGGAGGTTTGCACGCCCTGGGGAGCGAGTTCGCTGGCAGGCACCGACACCGGCTGCGCCACCGGCATGGCGGCAGGGTCGAAGTGAACCCGCAGGCCGGTGTCGGCGCTGGCGTCGGCGCGGGTGAAGTAGTCATTGGGGAACGGATACAGGCACTGCTCGGGCACGCTCAGATCACAGTACCCGGCGCGCTCCAGATCAAGGCCGCTCAGATCCACGCTGGCCGGTGCGCCGTGGTGGCTGGAATCGCCACCGCAACCGGCGAGCAGGCCCGCCAGCAGGGCACCGGCGAGGGCCGGCAAGGGTCGGTATACAGTCATGGTGCTTCTCCCGGGTGTTGTTGTTATGTGGCCGATTCGCCGGCCTGTTCAGACCTTGCCATGGGCCCGGCCGGGGCGACAGGCACAGTTTCGCCGGGTTTCTCTCCAACAGTGGCCCAAACAGTGAGCGCGCCGGGCGCCGCACTGTTGCAGTGCTTTTGGAAAAACTGTGCCTGTTTTGCCCCGCGGAGGCTGGGTTTAATCGAACTACTTTCCGGCGGATATCGATGCAGCCCGGACTTTTGCGTTTGGCGATAACAACAACATCGAGGAGAAAAACATGTCTGTACGTGCGTGGAGTGGTCCGCTTGTCATGGCGACCGCCGTATTGCTCAGCGGTTGTGGTGGTGATTCCCACTCCGATAGAGGCGAGGCGACCCCGAAAGTGGCCATCGAAGTGATCTCCAGTGCGCCGGATCAGGTCAGCGGCGGCGACGCCCGGGTGGTCTTGAGCGGTGACGCCGAGGATTTGCAAGGCGCGCGGTTGATGGTCAACGGCGAGCCGCGGGATCTGCAGGATTTTCAAACCATCGACGGTCATCTCGAAGGTCTGGTCAGCGGCCTGGCCGAAGGCGACAACACGGTCACCGTGAATGGCGCCGATGACGCTGAACTGGGGCGCATCACGCTGATTAATTATCCGATTGACGGGCCCATGTTCTCCGGCCCGCATCAGTACCCGTTCGTCTGCACCACCACCTCGGAACTGGGCCTGCAGCCCAAAGTGGACAGCGACACCTCACCCGGTTTCGAGGTCCAGGACGGCGACGGCAACGCCATCGGTTACAGCCGCGATTGCGCCATCGACACCTACACCACCTACGTGTATCGCAGCACCGAGGGCAGCTATAAACCCCTGCCCGGCGACGGCTCGCGGCCGGCGGACATGGCCACCACCACGCTTACCGACGGCCGCGACGTGGACTTCGTGGTGCGTTGGGAGCGCGGCACCATCAACCGCTTTATCTACTCCATCGCCATGCTTGCCGAAGCCGGCGAAGAACCGGGCTCGCTGGACACCGGGTTGTGGAACAAGCGCCTGATGTACCGCTTCCAGGGCGGCGTTGGCATCGGCCATACCCAGGGCCGCATGGACGCGGAAAAACGCGCCTTGCGCCCGGACATTCTTGGCCAGGGCTACGCGATCATCTATTCCACCGGCAACCGCATGGGCGAGCACTACAACATGCAGGTGGGCGGCGAGACCGCGCTGATGGTCAAGGAGCGTTTCGTCGAAGAATACGGCACGCCGCTTTACACCGTGGGCCTGGGCACCTCCGGTGGCGCCATTCAGCAATACGTGTACGCACAGAATCATCCCGGCCTGATCGACGCGGCGATTCCCCAGCAGAGCTACCCGGACATGGTCACCCAGACCATCCACATCGGCGATTGCGAACTGCTTGAGTACTACATGGACGCCAGCGACCGCGACAACCCCAAGTGGGCGGTCACCGACAACCGCATCTGGCTGGTCGGCCTGCACGCCACCGACGCGGTGCCCGATCCGCTCTACGACGCCAAGCAGGATCTCGGCTACGGCGGCGCGCCCGGTTCCACCGAGTGCGTGGAATCCTGGCGCGGTCTCACGCCGCTGACCATGAACCCTTATTATGGCGAGGCGCCGAACCAGGAAATGATGCGCCCGGCGGGCATCATGGCCACGGTCAACTGGAGCCACTACGACGACCTGCGCAACATCTATGGCCTCGACGAAGACGGCTACCCCAACACCCTGTTCGATAACGTCGGCGTGCAATACGGTCTGCAAGCGCTGCTCGATGGCCACATCGACGGCGATGAATTCCTCGACCTGAACGCCAGGGTAGGCGGCTGGAAAGATCAGAAAGACATGGTCCAAGAGGGCTTCCCGTTCCTGGGTGAACCGGCGGACGTGCTGGCGGACCCGTCGATCTTCGACCCCTGGAGCAGCCGCAACATGACCCTGAGCAGCGATCCGGCCGTGCCGGCGCCGCGCACCGAAGGCAGCCTGCAGGCGATGAACGGCGCCTACACCTCCGGCATGGTGTTCCGGGGCGACGCGCCGATTCCGATCATCGACTGGCGCCCCTATCTGGAAGAACAGTTGGACATGCACAACGTGCATCAGTCCTTCGTCACCCGCCAGCGCCTCATCGATTTCGCCGGCAACGCGGACAACCAGGTGATCTGGTTCACCGACGCGCGCCCGGACGAGGAGTTCGACAATGTGCCGATGGCGCTGAAAGTGATCGACGACTGGATGGCCAACATCCGCGACAACCCGGAAGGCGGCGTCGCCGGCAACAAACCCGCCGCCGCCCAGGACGCCTGCTTCGCCACCGACGGCACCCTGGTGGCGCGCGGCGACGACGTCTGGAATGGCGTGCTCGACGATCAGCCCAACGGGGCCTGCACCGACTATTTCCCCATGTACAGTACCTCGCGCATCGTCGCCGGCGCGCCGACCCAGGGCGACGTCTTCAAGTGCGCCCTGAAACCGGTGGACACCGCCCTCACCGACGGCAGCTACGGCGACTGGAACCCGAACCCGTCCCAGGTCACCCGCCTCAAGGGCATCTTCCCCGACGGCGTCTGTGACTACAGCCAGCCCGACCAAGGCCGCCCCGCCGACCTCTGAGCACCCCTTCGGGCCGGCCATCGCCGGCCCCTGGCTCGGGAGAGCCCTTATTCAGCGCTCACCGCTGTGGCCCCTTCGGGGGCTTTTTTTTGGTTCATCGCGGATTAGCGGGAAATCTATGCGGGAGGTTTCTATCCGGGACGCGAATCTGCGTGGGTGCCTTCCGGGATCGCTCAAGCCGTCCATGGGCGCTCCCGGTTTTGGCATCCCTGCCAAAAAGGGTCCCGGAAGGCACCCACACAGCTCCGCTTCGAGGTAGCGGAACCGTTCCGGGTACCCACAACGATGAACCATGGGGGGTAGAGGTGGCGGCTCCGTAGGGGCCCATCTTTGAGCCGACAGGCTCCGATTTTGGCTCCCCCGGCGTCTGCAGCGGCCCATGTCGCCGAGGCTCACTGCTAAGCGGTTCAGGGCGCGACGCCCTTCCGGGACCCTTGAGAACAGGACGTTCGAAAGGGAGCCTACATGGACGTACTTGCGGCGATCCCGGAAGGGCGTCGCGCCCTGAGCCGCGCCCCCGGCTGGAGCGAAACTTCCCGCTAATCCACGATGAACCTTTTTTTTGGCGAGGCCGCCAGCACGCTTGCACGCAACACGCTCAGTCAAGACCCTCGGCCAGCCGCGCTGGGAAGATAAAACCGTCGCTGGCAGGGCCTGCTCCTACACAAAGAGAAAAACCGAACCTGGCTACGTAGCTGCTGTAGGAGAGGCTGGGCGGCATTCCGCCCTGCCAGCGACATATTTTAATCTTATGTGAGAGCGGCCCTTGACCGCGAATGGGTTAATTTCGACCCTGGCGTCCAGCGTCCAGCGTCCAGCGTCCAGCGTCCAGCGTCCAGCGTCCAGCGGGCCTTCTTGGGTTCCACCCCCAATCCGGTTAGGCTTTAGCGACCTGAAGGAGAGCCCATGGAACGGAAACCGGAGATTCTCGATACCCGCCTGGTGGCGCGCAGCCGTTTGTTTGGCATTGAAGAGATGCATTTGCGCTTCAGTAACGGCGAGGAGCGCGTTTACGAGCGTATGCGCACGCCGCCAATCGCCGGGGTGATGTGCGTGCCGCTGCTGGACAACGACACCGTGGTGCTGATTCGTGAGTACGGCGCCGGGGTGGAGGACTATCAGATCACCCTGCCCAAGGGCGCCTATGAGCACGGCGAGGACTGGCGCGAGGCCGCCAATCGTGAACTCAAGGAGGAAGCCGGTTATGGCGCTGGCAAGCTGACGCTGCTGAAGCGCATGACACTGTCGCCGGGCTATATGGGGCACGCCATTACCGTGGCCCTGGCCGAGCAATTGTACGAAGAACGCCTGCCCGGCGATGAGCCCGAACCTCTGGAAGTGATCCCCTGGAAACTCTCCGATCTGGACCGTTTGCTGGAGCGTGACGATGTCACCGAAGCGCGCGTGATCGCGGCGCTGCTGATGACCCGGCGGCTGCTGGAACAGCGTTAATTCTTTTTTGAGGCCCCAATCAATGACCGATCTGAAAACCCTGCTCGATCCGCTGGTGAACATCGCCGCCGAAGCCGGCGCCGCCATCCTTGATGTCTATGATCGCGGAGACGTGGTGGTGGACACCAAGGACGACAACTCGCCGATCACCGAAGCGGACCGCGCCGCCCACAACCTGATCGAGGCGCGCCTGGGCGAGCTGACGCCGGACATCCCGGTCTACTCCGAAGAATCCGGTGGCATTGACTATGCCCAGCGTAAGGACTGGTCACGCTTCTGGCTGGTGGACCCGCTGGATGGCACTAAGGAGTTCATCCAGCGCAACGGCGAGTTCACCGTCAACATCGCGCTGATCGAAAACGGCCGCCCGGTGTTGGGTGTGGTGTACGTGCCGGTCACCGGCATCACCTACCTGGGCGGAGAAGGTCTGGGGGCCTTTAAGGAAGAGGCCGGCGCGCGCGGGCCGATTCGTTGCCGCACGCCGCATGCGCCCATCGTGATGGTGGCCAGCCGCCGCCACGGAGCCGAGAAAGTGGCCGCCCTGGAGCGCCTGATCGAAGCGAAGCTGGGCCCGGTGGAGAACACCTCCATGGGCTCGTCGCTGAAACTGTGCCTGGTGGCCGAGGGCGCCGCGGACATCTATCCACGCCTGGCGCCGACCAGCGAGTGGGACACCGCCGCGGCCCACGCGGTGGTCAACGCCGCCGGTGGCGTGGTGGTCAACACCGCCTTCGAGCCGCTCGCCTACAACAAGGAAAACGTGCTGAACCCGCATTTCCTGGTGCTGGGCCAAAGCGTGGACGAGTGGCGTTTTATCGAACCGGCTCTGCAGGGCGCCTCGGAATAAGGAGACGGACATGAACACCGGGCAGCGAGTGCGCTTTCTCAGTGCCGGCCAAGCCTGCCAGGGCGACCTTTATCTGCCCGAAACCGGCGATGGCGCGCCCCGGGCCACGGTGGTCATGGCGCACGGCTTTGGCCTGACCCGGGAATGCGGCCTGGCGCCGTTTCGCGATGCGTTTCTGGCTGCCGGTTACGCGGTGTTTCTGTTTGATTACCGTCATTTTGGCGACAGCGAGGGCGTGCCCCGGCAACTGCTCTCACCGGCGCGTCAGGTGGCCGACTGGCAAGCCGCCCTGCACGCCCTGCGCGGCCGTGCGGAGCTGGATAACGAGCGCCTGATCCTGTGGGGCACCTCGTTCGCCGGTGGCCTGGTCACCGCGGTGGCGGCCCGTGAACCGAGGGTGGCGGCGATCATTGCCCAGTGCCCGATGATGGACGGCCTCGCCTCGGTGCTGGAAGTGATTCGCTACGCCGGCCTCGATCAGGGCCTCAAACTCACCGGCTTGGGCTTGTTGGATCAGGCGCGTGCCTTGATTGGCATGGAGCCGCTTTATATTGCCTCCGCCGGCCGCCCCGGCGAGGCGGCGGCGATGACCAGCGACGATGCGTTCCAGGGGTACACCGCCCTGATGCCCGAAGGGGTGCCGAACCGGGTAGCGGCACGGGTGGCGCTGGTGTTGCCGCTGTGCCGTCCGGTGCGCGAGGCCGCGCGGGTAGGGTGCCCGGCGTTGATTCAGATCTGCGAGAACGACACGGTGGCCCCCACCGCCGCCGCCGACCGTGCCGTGGCCGCCATGCCGGCGGCCCGGGTGCGCCGATACCCGGTTGGCCATTTCCAGGTGTACCAGGGCGCGGCGCGGCAGCGGAGCATCGAGGACCAGCTTCAGTTTCTGGCCGAAACCGTGCCGGCGGTCTAGTTATTCGAGCACTAAGAGGTCGGGGCGGGGAGGCTCGCGGTGCCTTAACCCAGCCAGGCGGGCACCAGGTCAAGCAGGGCGAAGCGCAGATGCTCGCTGAGCGTGTGGCCGGCGGCGGCGATCAGGCAGAATTGCATCATCGGCAGCATTACGCCCAGGGCCAGCACATTGACCAGCAGCTTCTGGCGGATTTTGCCCGACCACAGCAGCAACCCCACCACCACCAGCACCGTCAGCGGTACGCCGATCCACTCGAGCAGGTCGGGGTCGGGCAGTAGGGCGGCCAGCGGCAGGGTATCCAGCAGGGCGTTCATGATGCTCTCGTTCCGGCAAGAATTGAGACATAAATTTGAGACACAAGTACCAGGTTTTGAGTGTCCAGTGAGGCGTAAGTATTACCTCATACCGATCAGTATGGGGTGAACTCTGTCACAGGGCGATATCAAAATGCCATCACTTGGTTACAAAAAGACACGGTTTCCGTGGCGGAACGGGGACTGGGTGGCGGCGCAGCGGTGGGCGTTTAATCAGGGCGGCGATTCAGGTAGTCGCGCAGCGCGTTGGGATCGGGCAGGGTGATCACGCCGTAACCGAAGTGGATCAGCCCTTCTTCTTCCATGGTCTTGAGCACGCCGTGCACGCCCTGGCGGGTCATGCCCATCATGTTGGCGATGTGCTCGCGGGTCAGTTTAAAGGTGACCGGGCCGAGCCCGCGGCTGTGATCGTGCATTTCGGCCAGAAACAGCAGGCGCCGGCCCACCCGCGCCGGAATGTCGCGCAGCACGTTGTCCTCGATAATGGAGATCGCCGACCACAGCCGCCGGCTGAGCATATCCAGGGTGCGTGGGTAGGCTTCCGGGAAGCGCGCCAGCAGCTCTCGATAATCCTGGCCGGGCACCTCCACCAGATCGCCGTCGGTGTGGGCGGTGGCGCCGAACACCCGGGGCATGCCCGGTGAGAACACGGTATCGCCGAACCAGGCGCCGGCCTCGAACAGGGTGAGCAGCACTTCGCGGCCCTGTTCGTTGGTGGAACTGATGCGCACACTGCCCGAGCCCACCACCGACAACGTGGATTGCACCTCGCCGCGCTCGTAGATTACCTGATTGGCCTGAAACGGCCGCACCCGCGCCACCGCCGCCGCCTCGCGCAGGGCCGCCGCTGGCAGGCCGGAGAGCAGCGAACAGCTTTGCAGTACGGTGAGGGCGTGTTCGCTCATGGCGGTCTCCGCGCGCTGGCCGCCGGCCAGCAAAATGTAAAGCCGTTGACAGTGTGGCGGCACGCGCCAGCCTAGACTGGGCGTGAAATGCGATACTACCCGGTCATCGCTGTTCCGGGTATGGCGTGCCAACCGATAACGTCCAATAACAGCCAGGGCCGGTCATCGGCCCAAGCCGAGGAGAGCATCATGCAGGACCATCACGACGAACCCCGTGCCCAGTTCAAGCACATGGAGCAAGGCACCGCGGAAGACTGGAAAATCATCGGCCAGGCGTTTGGCGGTTTCGCCAAGGGGCTGCCGGATCGGGTGATCGAGCACCTTCGCCTGCTGGAAGGCGACTGCGGCGGGTTCCCGGTGGATCGCCTGACCCATTGCCTGCAGACCGCCACCCTGGCGCACCGCGACGGCCGCGACGAAGAGTACGTGGTGTGCGCGCTGCTGCACGATATCGGTGACACCCTGGGGCCATACAACCACGCCGACGTGGGCGCCAGCCTGGTGGAACCGTTCGTCAGCGAAGAGAACCACTGGATGGTCAAGCACCACGCCATCTTCCAGGGCTACTACTTCTTCGAACACCTGGGGCTGGATAAGGACCTGCGCGAGCAGTACAAGGACCACCCCTGCTACCAGCAGACCGTGGAATTCTGCGCCAAGTACGACGCCGCCGCCTTTGATCCCGAGCAGGAAACCCTGCCGCTGTCGTTCTTCGAGCCGATGCTGCGCCGGGTGATGGCCAAGCCGAAGCGCTCTTTGTACAAGAAAAGCACCATCGTGGACGGCGCTGAAGAACAACGCCAAACCGCCTGAGTGCTTTGCACAGGGCCCGGCCGGGCCCTGTTGCGTTACACGCCCAACCGTTTCGCCAGGGTGTTCATCACCTTGAACCAGGCGTCGGTGCCTTCCGGGCCGACGCTTTGGAACGCTTCTTCCATCAGATCATGCTGAATGCCGGTCAGGCCGTTTTCCAGCTTCTGGCCTTCGTCGGTAAGCGACAGCCGTTTGATGCGCTTATCGGACGGGTCGCGGCGCACCGACACCAGCTCCCGTTCCACCAGGGTCTTGAGCGGCTTATGGATTGCCTGCTTGGTGAGCCGCATGGTTTCCACCAGCTCATTAACGCTCAGTTCGTCATAGGTGCTGATAAAAAACAGCAGCCGGTGGTGAATGCGGGAGAGCCCGTTATCGCGGAGTATGGTGTCCGGTTCAGCCACCAGACCGCGGAACGCGAAGTGCAAAGTTTCCAGACTCTTGTTCAGCCTCTCCGGAGCAACGTCTTCAACCATCTTGACTCACCACCCTGTTTCAATCTTATCTTAGGTCAGAATCATTGACCCTGTGAGAACGACATGCAAGCGACAAACCCGGACCCCGGGACATTCGCCCACGAATGGGTGGATGCCTGGAACAGGCATCACCTGGAGGACATCCTGTCCCATTATCGTGAGGATGTGGTGTTCCACTCCCCCATGATTATGCGCTTCACCGATAATGGTGAAGGTATTCTACGAGGCAAAGAAGCGCTGCGGGTCTATTGGGGCCGGGCCTTGGCAAGCCTGCCGGAACTGCATTTCGAGCTTATCGAAGTGCTGGCCGGCTGGCGGAGCCTGACCCTGTATTACCAGGGGCATGCCAGCCGTGTAACGGAAACCTTCCGCTTCGACCAGGACGGAAAAGTCAGCGAATCCACGGCCTGCTACGCCATCGCGCCCTAGCGACGGCAGTGAACGCCACGCTGACACAAAACGCCCCGTCCCGGCCGCGCCTCGGGTTTTGAGTACGCCCGTGCGGGATCGTTCCTGGGACAGGGTGAAGGGAAACATTTGGAAACGCTTTTCGGTTATGCCTGATACAGGATACAGGATACAGCGCGGGCGAGGCCGTGGTGTGATGGAAGCCGTGCCCGCGTTGTGGCGTTCTCTGCTGAACACGCAACACGCTCGATCAAAACCCCGGCCCGCCGCATGGGCGGGCACTGTTTAGGCGTGACGGCGTGCAAGCGTAGGTTTATTGCTCCTCGAACAGACTCTCCACTTCATACACCGCGGTGGTGCCGCTGACTTCATGGCCGACCAGCAGCAGCGCTTTGCCGTTGGGGGAGTCGCTGGCGGCGATGAAGGTCAGGCCTTCGGGGCCCAGGTCACCGGCACTGGCGAGCACGCTTTCGGTGTCTTCGGTGGCCCAGTCGTCGCGGCTGTTGAAGTAGTCTTCGAGGGCCGGGGCGGTGGGGTTGGTGATGTCGTAGACCAGCACGCCGCCCATGCGCTCAAGACCGAGGAACAGGAAGGTTTTGTCGCCGATCTGACCGATGGTCAGGCCTTCCGGTTCCGGGCCCTTGGCGTCGCTGCGGCTGTCGAAGGCGCTGCCCTCGTCGTGGCCGGAATTGAAGTATTCAGCGCAGGCGAAGGTGCGTTGGCTGCCGGCCATGCATTCATCGCTGGCGAGAAAGGTTTCGATGGCGTCGCCGGAATCCCACACCAATTCGCCGCCCTCGCTCCAGATCGAAAAGGAGCGGGCGCCGAACGAGTACAGATTATCGTACATCAGACGGTCACCGGCCGGGTCCTGCACGCCGTTGGCGTCGAACATCACCGGCGCGCCGCTGTCGTCGGTGCGGTAGCCCAGCGTCCAGGTCACGTTCAGGCGACCCAGCGTCTCGTCATCGCGGCATTCGCCCGGGTCGCCGGCGCTGGCGCCGCAGTAGCCGAACGTTTCCGGGTTGAGCAGGGCGCCGGCGGCCAGCTCGCGCAATTGCGCCGGCAGGTCGTCGCCGCAGCGGCGGTCGAAGCCGTCCTTGTGCACCAGGTGCTTAACGCGGAATTCCTCGACGAAGCCGAGGCGGGTGTCGCCCGCGCACCCGTCGCCTTCGCTGCCGAAGTAGGCGTCGTTGTCTTCGCCCCAGGCACGCGCGTCGCCTTCGTTGGCGGTGACCAGCCAGGTCTGGCCGTCGGCGCTGTAGGCGTGAATGGAGTCGGGCAGGTACAGGCCCAACACGCCCGGCCAGGTGCGGATATTGATCTCGCCGTCCTCGTCGGAGGCGTCCAGGCCGTTGCCGTCTTCGCCGTGATTTTTGCTGCCCAGGGGCAGAATATCAGTGACGGTGGCGTTGCCGATGTCCACTTTGGCGAGGGCGTTGTTCTCTTGCAGGGTGACCCAGGCGGTGCGGCTGTCCGCGGAGATCGCCACGTATTCCGGTTCCAGATCGCGGGCGGCATTGGCACCGGGGCCATAAATGCGCACGCCACTTTGCCGCAGCGACGCTTCCTGGCCGTTGTAGGCGCTGAAATCAGCGGTGCGCGGTTGCGGGTTGGTCGGGTCGGTGATGTCGATGACGCTGATCGAACCTTCCGGATCGACGCTGTAGTCGTCGTTCGGCTCGCCTTCGTTGGCGGTGAGCACGCTGTTGCCATCCGGGGTGAAGGTGACCATGTCCGGTTGCGCGCCCACTTGCACCATGCCGAGGCGTTCCAGGGTGGTGGCGTCGTAGATCGCCATGTAGCCCGGGTCGGTCTTTGCCGGTGCTTCGATCGCCAGTGCCACCAGGCCGCCCTGCACGGCCACGCTGTTGACCTCGGTGCCCACCGCGATGTCCGAGGTGGTCAGGGTCTGTTCCAGGGTCGGATTGGCCGGGTCGCTCATGTCGAGCACGTCCAGCGCGCCTTTCTCGGCGTTGACCACGAACGCGCGGCCGCTGACCGGATCGAAGGCGGTGATCTCCGCCGCGCTGCCGTCAAAGATGCCGGTGCCGTGGCGGCCCAGGAAACTCAGGCGGATGTGATCCGGAGTGCTGGTGTCCGGCGTCGGCGCCGGATCATTGTCGCTGTCACTGCCGCAACCGGCGAGCAGACCGGCGAGCAACGCGCCGGTGCCCAGAGCAAGCCAAGGTTTCATCGTTCTCTCCTGTCATTATTAAATCGCACCCGGGTGGTTTACCGGGTGACGATGACAGGGGGATGACGGTTTTAAGAACGCTGGGCGCCAGACGCCAGACGCCAGACGCCAGACGCCAGACGCCGGACGCCGGACGCCGGACGCTAAACCCGGTGCGGATATCGTTGCGGTGTTTCCTGCGAGGCATAGCAGAAAACACTCCGAGCCTTTCAGTGCCAGGGTTTAGCGTCAAGCGTCAAGCGTCCGGCGTCCGGCATGAAGCGTCAAGCGTCCTTCAACATCCTACGCAGCACTTTGCCGGCGCCGGTGGCGGGGAGGCTGTCGATAAAGGCCAGTTCGCGGGGGTATTTGTAGGCGGCCATGTGTTCCTTGGCCCAGTCGATCAGTTCCTGCTCGCTGACTTTGCCTTTGTATTCCGGCTTGAGCACCACGAACAGTTTCACCGATTCGCCGCGCTTGTCGTCGGGGATGCCGACGGCGGCGCTTTGCGCGATGGCGGGGTGGTCCTGCATCAGGGCTTCCACGTCTTCGGGGAACACGCTGTAGCCGGAAGATTTGATCATCTCCTTGATGCGGCCGGTGAAAAACAGGTAGCCGTCTTCATCGAAGTAACCCACGTCGCCAGTATGCACGGCGCCGTGGCGCAGGGTCTCGGCGGTGGCTTCATCGCGCTTCCAGTAACCCTTGAACACCGCCGGGTTGCTGACCACGATCTCGCCGCTTTCGTTGGCGCCGCACAATTTGCCGGTCTCGATATTGATGATGCGAATTTCATTCTGCGCCACCGGCACCCCACAACTGCCCCATTTGATGCGCGTCTTCGGCATGAAGGTGTCGGAGGTGTGGGTTTCGCTGAGGCCATAGGCGGCTTCGTGCATCTGGCAGCCGGTGAGTTTCTTCCATTCGCCGGCCAGCTTTTCGGTCACCGGCATGCCGAAGCTGGTGGTCGGATTGTGTTTCAGTGAACGCAGGTCGCGCTGGTCGACACCGGGAAAATCGAGAATCGCCCGGTTCATCGGCGCGATGCTGTACCACATGTCGACTTTGTATTTTTCGATCGCCTGGATCGCGGTTTCCGGATCAAAACGGGCCAGGATCACCGAGCAGCGGCGGGTATAAACCGGCATGTAGACGCCGTTGTTCATGCCCGCGATATGGCACAGCGGCGCGATCGCCAGGCTGACACCGTCGATGTCCAGGCGATTGGCTTGGAACGAGGCGGCCATCTTGAACAGGCTGCTGCCATAGCTGAGCAGCGCGCCCTTGGGGCGGCCGGTGGTGCCGGAAGTGAAGGTCATCAGGCCGATGCCGTTCCACAGGTCCACCGGTTCGAACTGCTCCAGCGGCGGCTGGTCGGCAAGAATACCGCTCAGCTCGAAACTGTCGCCGCCGGGCGATGCCGGGTCGTTGAGCAGTTCCTTGGGAATCGGCAGGGTCGGGGTATCCGGCAGGTAATCGCCGTAGGCGGTGGTCACCACCGTGCTCAGGGTCGGCACCTGATCGCGGACTTCCGCCACCAGCGGGTACAGATCCCGGGCCACCACCACCGCGTTTACTTCGGCGTTGCTGAGCTGGTAGGCGACCTCCGCCGCTTTGTATTGCGGGTTCACCGGCGTCACCATGGCGCCCAGGCTCTGCACCGCGTAATGGGCCATAACGTATTGCGGGCAGTTTTGCATGAACAGCGCCACTCGCGCGCCCTGGCCAACGCCCCGTTGTTGCAGGAAGCCGGCCAGGCGCCGCACGCCGTCGGCCATTTCCGCCCAACTGATCTCGGTGCCATAAAACACATAGGCGCGGTTGTCGGGCACGATACGGGCGTGATCGAACAGATACTCATGCAGCGGCTTCTCGCCACGCAGATAAGCGACTTTTTCGTCGGCCCAGGCGGAGCCCGGCACCGGCACCGGCGAAAAATTCGGTGCGGAATGGGTGGACATGAAGCTCTCCTCGAGTGAAAACGATCAAACGGATAAGCGCCGCGCCGCCATCGACGGCGCGATCGAAAAAAAGTCAGCCGTGGCCCTTCATGGTCGGGTCGAGAGCCGAGCGCAGGGATTCGCCGAGGGCGTTGAACGCCACCGCGGTGACCATGATGATCAGCCCCGGCGCGTACATCTGCTCGGGCACGATCGACATATACAGATAACCGCGGGCGATCATCGAGCCCCAGCTGACGTCCGGCGGTTGCACGCCCAGGCCGAGAAAACTCAGGCTGGCCTCGGCGAGCAGCGCCACCGCCAGCAGCAGGGTGCTCTGCACGATCACCGGCTGGATCGCGTTGGGCAGCACGTGGCGAATCAGCAAGCGCGCCTTGGAGGCGCCGAAGCAACGCGCCGCGTCCACGTACAGTTCCTGGCGCACCACCAGCGTGCGGGCGCGGATCAGCCGCGCGATCTGCGGCGCGAACACCAGCCCCACCGAGAACATGGCGTTGGTCAGACCAATGCCCATGGCGCCGGTCACCGCCACCGCCAGAATGATCGCCGGGAACGACAAAAAGGTGTCGATCACGCGGCTGATCACCTGGTCCACCCAGCCGCCGGCGAAACCGGCGATCAGGCCCAGCGGCATGCCGATCACCAGTGCCACGATCACCGCTAACAGTGCCGCGTACAGCGAGTTGGCGCCGCCGTACATAAGCCGACTGAACACATCCCGGCCGAGGTCGTCGGTACCGAGAAGATGGGCGGCGTCCGGTGGCGCCAGAATCAGATCCAGGTTCTGCTCGCTGGGGGAATGGGGCGCCAGCCACGGCGACAGCAGCGCGGCGCCGAGAATCAATACCAGTACCAACAGGCTGATGCTGGCGCGCGGGTCGCGTTTCAGCCACAGCAGAAAACGCATCGGCAGTGCCGGCTCATGCCATTGATCGGCGTCCGGCGTGCCGCTGGCACGGCTGGGGGAGAGAGTTTCGCTGCTCATAGTTCGTTGATCCTCGGGTCGAGAACGGTGCACAGCAGGTCGGTGGCCAGATTGACCACAATCACGGTGATCACCATGGCCAGCACCGCGCCTTGCACCACCGGGAAGTCCCCTTGTAGCACCGCGTTGACGATTGAGCTGCCAATGCCGGGAATCGCGAACACCGCTTCCACCACCACGGTGGCGGCGAGAATCTTGCTGAACAGCAGGCCGACCACGGTGAGCAGGTTAACGCTCACGTTTTTTAACCCGTGCAGCCAGAGAATGCGCGCCGGGCTCAGGCCCTTGGCGTGCAGTGTGCGCACATGCTGAGAGGATTGGATTTCCACCAGCGAGCTGCGCAATTGCCGGGCTACCTCGGCGATGCCGTTGGTGCACAGCGCCAGCGCCGGCAGGGTGGCGAACCAGATCGCTTGCGAGAAATCCTCGAACGGTGAAACGAAGCCGGTGGCGGGAAACCACTTCAGGGTCAGGCCCAGGTAGAGCACCAGGATCATGCCGAACCAGAAGTTTGGCACCGCCACGCCCAGCGACGCGGCGCCCATGATGCCGCTGTCCAGCGGTGAGCCGGAGCGGGTCGCGGAGATAATCCCCAGCGGCACGCCGATCAGCACTGACAGAATCACCGCGTACAACGCCACCATCAGAGTGTTGGGGAAGGTGCGCGCGATGGTGTCGCCGACCGGCTCGCCGGAGAGCAGCGACACGCCCAGATCACCGTGCGCGGCGTTCCACAACCACTGGCCATACTGCGCCAGGAACGGCTGGTTGAGCCCGTAGGCCTCGCGGATCTGCGCGATCCGTTCCACGGAAGCGTTCTCCCCGGCCAGCGTTACCGCCACATCGCCGGGGATCAGTTGCATCAGGCTGAACACGATAAAGGTGGCCAGCACCAGAATCGGTAACGCCTGCAGCAACCGGGTCGCCACCATGCGCTGTTTTACACGTGTCACCATGCTTGCTACTCCGGCCGGCTCAACCCTTCAGGCTGACCTCGTCGAACTTCGGTTTACCCAACAGGTTGTTCTGGTAGTTCTGCACCTTGGCGGAGGTGGCGACAATACTCTGGCGGAACGCCAGTGGCGCCGACAGGGCGTGCTCCATCACCAACTGCTGCACCTTGGCCAGGGCTTCACGGCGCTCGTCCAGATCGTCGCTGCTGCGTGATGCCAGCACCGCCTCTTCGAAGCCTTCCGGGGGCGCTGCATGACCGGCGTTGAAATAGGAGTCTTCGCTGAACAGCAGCGCATAGGTCAGGCTCGGATCGGGGCGGCCGGTCCAGGCCGAGAGCAGCATGTCACCGGTTTTTTCCTGGCCGAAGTAAGCCGCCGACATGTCGGCGATGGTGCCGGTGCGGAAGCGGCCACGGATGTTCGCCTTGCCGAATTGCGAGAGCAGCACTTCCTGCATCTGCACCGAGGACTGATCGTTATAACCGCGCAAATCCAGCTCAATGCCATCGGCGTAGCCGGCCTCTTTAAGCAGCGCCTTGGCTTTGTCCGGATCATGGGGATAGAGCTTGGCGGTCTCGGCGTCATAGGCCCAGTGCGATTTCGGCAGGAACATATAGGCGGCCTCGCCAGCGCCGGCCATGGTGGCGCGAATAAAGGATTCGCGGTCAATGGCGTGGTTGATGGCCTGGCGCACGCGCACGTCGGTGAGCGGTTTGCGCGACATATTCATGTACAGCTGATAACAGTAAACGGTGGAATCCACCGCGCTTTTCAAGGTGGGCACCCGTTCCACCAGCGGCTTCTGGCGGCCATCCAAATGGTAGGCGAAATCGGATTGGCCGCTCATTACCGCGCGCAGGCGGGTGGCGCTGTCGGTGATGATCTTGAAGGTGATGCCGGCGAGCATCGGATGGCCCTTGCGCCAGTAGTCGGGGAACGCGGTCATCGCCACTTCACTGCCGTCGTTCCATTTCTCGAAGCGCATAAAGCCGGCGCCCACCGGTGTGCGATCCACCCGGTTGTTGTTTTTCTTCAGTGCCGCCGGCGACACCATCATGCCGGCCCGGTCGGAGAGAATCAGGGGCAGGGCGGTATCTGGATTTTTCAGGTGCAGAGTGACGGTGCGGCTGTCGTTGACCTTCACTTCCGCCACCGATTCCAGGTCGGAGCGAATGTTGGAAAATTCCGCCGAGCGGCTGCGGTCCAGGTTGGTTTTGACCGCTTGCGCATCGAGCACCGTGCCGTCGTGGAATTTGACCCCTTCGCGCAGTGTCAGCACCAGGGTTTTCGGGTCGCTGAACGTCCAGCTTTCCGCCAGGCCCGGCTCCGCCTTGAGGCTGGTGTAGTCCCAGGTGATCAGAGTGTCGTAGAGCGGAAACAGGATTACATGGTCGGAGCCGGAGCCGCCGGTGGCGGGGTCCAGGCTGGAGGGGTTGGCCGGTGCGCTGACGCGCAGCAGGCCGCCCTTGCCGCCGGCCATCTGCGCCAGCGCGCCGACCGGGCTGACCAGGGTGCCGGCCGCCATGGCGCCCCCCAGAAGACCGATAAAAGCCCGGCGGCTAACGCGGGCGCCGTTGATGATCAGATCGTCATTGTCGTCGTGCATATCGTGCTCCCGAGTGTTCTTGTTGTGCGGAAAGTAGGTTTTGAACGGATAAACGAAGAATCAGCGAACCGGGCCGGGCGGCCCGTCCGCGTCGGCGAAGTGGCAAGCCACCCAGTGGCCGGGCCGTGCTTCGCGCCATTCCGGGATCTGCTCGGCGCAGCGCGTTTGCGCCGCCGGGCAACGGGTGCGGCACCGGCAGCCCGAGGGCGGCGCCAGTGGGCTGGGGATCTCGCCCTCCAGGCGGATGCGCCGGCGCTGGTCACGCTGATCGCCGGGCAGCGGCAGTGGCTCGGCGGACAGCAGCGCCTGGGTGTAAGGGTGCAGGGGCGCGTCGGTGACGGCGCCGGTGGGGCCCATTTCCATCAGACGGCCCAGATACAACACGCCGATCCGGTCACTGACGTGGGACACCACCGAAATGTCGTGGGTAATAAAGGCGTAGGTGATGCCGAACTCCTCTTGGAGCTCGGCGAACAGATTGAGCACCGCGCCGCGAATCGACACGTCCAGGGCCGCCACCACCTCGTCGCAAACGATGAACTTCGGCCGTACCGTCAGGGTGCGGGCAATATTGACCCGCTGTTTCTGTCCGCCGGAGAGTTCGTGGGGATAACGCCGGCCGATTTCCGGCGCCAGCCCGACCCGCTCGAGCGCTTCCCGGGCGGCGCGCTGACGACTGCTCTTATCGCCTTCCTTGAGAATCTCCAGGGGCTCCATCACCGATTGCAGAATCGTCATGCGCGGATTGAGCGCGGCGTGCGGGTCCTGAAAAATAATCTGATAGTCCCGGCGCAACCGCTGGCGTTCGGCGCGGGGCAGCTTGCCCAGGGTGTGCTCGCCGTAATGAATGTCGCCGCCGCTGGCCTTGAGTAGCCCGGCCAGGGCGCGCCCCAGGGTGGTCTTGCCGGAGCCGGATTCACCAATAATGCCAAAGGTTTCACCAGGCTCGATCTCAAAGCTGACCCCGTCCACCGCTTTTACGGTGCCGGCCTTGGTGGCGAAGTGGATGGTCAGATCCTCGGCGCGCACCCCGGCGTTGGCGCCGCGTGGACCCGTGGCGTTGTCGGTGGGGCTGTGGGAAGAAACGCGAGCATTCATTCGTTCACCGCTCCGGGAAGCTGCAGTTGGTCGGTGCGCCAGCAGCGCGCCAGCCGCGCGCCGTGAATTTCAAGCAGCGGCTGCGGCTGCTCGCAGCCGTCGATGGCGTGTGGGCAACGGGCCTGGAAGCGGCAGCCGGCGGGCATCCGGTCCGGCGCGGGCACGCGCCCGGGAATCGACGGCAGCCGTGAGCCCCGTTCGCTGAGCCCGGGCAGCGAGCGCAGCAGACCCGAGGAATAGGGGTGGCGCGGGCGGCGCAGCACGTCGTCCACCGGCGCGCTCTCCACCACCTGGCCGGCGTACATGGTCAACAGCCGCGAGCAGGTTTCCGCCACCACGCCCAGGTCGTGAGTGATAAACAGCAGCGCGGTGCCGGTGGTCTCACTGATCTCGCACAGCAGGTCGGTGATCTGCGCTTGCACGGTGACGTCCAATGCCGTGGTCGGCTCATCGGCGATCACCAGTTTCGGTCGGCAGATCAGCGCCATGGCGATCATCACCCGCTGGCGCATGCCGCCGGAAAACTGATAGGGGTATTCGTCGATGCGGGTGTGCGGCGAGGGGATGCCCACCTCTTCCAGTGCGGCGATGGCGCGCTGGCGCGCCTCCTTGCGGCTGATCTTTTCGTGCGCTCGCAGGGTTTCGGTGAGCTGCTCGCCGACCGTGAACACGGGATCAAGGGCGCTCATCGGCTCCTGGAAAATCATGCTGATTTCGCGGCCGCGCAGGCGGCGCATTTCCCGCGCCGGCAGGCTCGCCAGGTCGCGATCCTGAAAGCGGATCTGGCCGCGCACCCGGGCGGTACGTTTCGGCAACAGACCCATCAGGGCCAGCCCGGTGACGCTTTTCCCGCAGCCGCTCTCGCCGACCACGCCGACCCGCTCGCCGGGGGCCACGGTGAAGGACACATCCCGGGTAATCGCTGTTTCGCCACCGGGATGGGTGAACGAAATATTCAGATTTTCCACCGCCAGAAGCGGGGCGGGTTGACCGCCGTTGTGCTGCGCCATGGGCACCTCTCTGGCACATCCACGCTCGGCCACCACGGGCCGAGGGGAATGTTGTTTTTAGTGTGGGTGGCGGGCCGGCAAAACCCTGTTGCCGCCAGCCCGTCAGGCCGCCTGATCGGGCACCCCTTTGGGGCCTCTATCCGGCGATCCATCCGGCTCCGGAGCGCCGGTGCCGTAGGCGGCGGCGACGATGTCGCGCACCGCCCAATAATGATCGAGCAGTTTCTTCAGGCCACTGTGCTGGGTCAGCAGCGAGCCGAAGTACCACAGCGGCGTAATCAGCATCACCACGTGGCGCACCGGCGTATCCGGGCGCAGTTCGCCGTTGCCGATGGCCAGTTTCACCGCATGGGCGACGTAGTCTTCGAAATGCCGCGACATTTCCGAAATGCCTTCCTGGGTGCGCTCGGAGATCAGGTGTTTCTCGAAGCGCACCCGCGCTGACAAGCTCCAGGGGTTGCGGCCCCGGTCGGTGTCGTTGAACTCACGGAAGCGCCGTTCACAATCCCGGGCCACCAGAGCAATGCGCTCGGCCAGCGTCAGCCCCGGCCGCGCCCAGACTTCCTGGAACTGTGCTTCCAGGTCGTCGAAGGTTTCCTGGAACACCTCCTCGATCAGCGCCGACTTATTGCCGAAGTGGTAATGCAGATTGGCCCGAGTGGTGTTCACCACCTCGGCAATGTCGCCATAGCTGACATCGCTGATGCCACGCTGAATGAACAGATCGCGGGCCGCTTTCTTGATCTGCGCTTTCATGGGCGGCTGGCCGATCTGTGTCTTTTTCTCCGGTCTGGCCAAGGTTCGGCTCCAGTGAAAAGGGGTCCGGGGCCGACCCCGCGGTAACGGCCGGCCCGTGAATACTGACTAATCTGAAAGTAAATAAACAGCGTGTCAATACTAATTGACGTGTAAGTCAGTATTTCGCTATCTTGCCATCACGCCCAGGAGCATCGTGCCTCCGCCATTGGGCCCCAGACAGCCGGCCCGGGCCTTTCGGATCGCCCTCGGAGCGAACCGCCCGGCGCCCCAGGACAGGACGGACCAGGTTTCATGACTATCTCCAAACTGCTGATCGCCAACCGTGGCGAAATCGCCGTGCGCATCGCCCGCGCCGCCGCCGAACTGGACATCGCCACGCTGGCGGTCTACCCGGACGACGATGCCCTTGCCCTGCACACCCGGGGCGCCGATCAGGCGGTGGCTTTGACCGGGCGGGGCGTGGCCGCCTACCTGGATGGCGAGCAGTTGATTCGCGTTGCTCGCGAAAACGGGTGCGATGCGGTGCACCCCGGTTACGGTTTTCTCAGCGAAAGCCAGGCGTTCGCCGAGCAGTGCCAGGCCGCCGGTCTGGTGTTCGTGGGGCCTTCCGCGGAAGTGCTCGGGCTGCTGGGTGACAAGGCCCGCGCCCGGGAACTGGCGATCAGTTGCCAGGTGCCGGTGGTGCCCGGCACCAACGGCGCCACCAGCCTGGAACAGGCGCGGGCCTTTCGCGACAGCCTGGGCGCCGACGTCACCGTGATCGTCAAGGCGATCGCCGGTGGCGGTGGGCGCGGCATGCGCATCGTCGGCCCTGGCGATGATCTGGCCGAGGCGTTCAAACGCTGCCAGGCCGAGGCCGCCGCGGCGTTCGGCAACGATACTCTTTACGTAGAGCGCTTCATGGCCCGCGCCCGGCACATCGAAGTGCAGGTGCTGGGCGACGGCGGCGACCAGCCGATCCACCTGTGGGAGCGCGAATGCAGCCTGCAGCGGCGCAACCAGAAACTGGTGGAAGTAGCGCCCAGCCCGACGCTCTCTTCCGGCATGCGCCAGCAATTGCTGGACGCCGCGCTGAACCTGGCCGAGCGGGTGCAATACCGCAGCCTGGGCACCTTCGAATTCCTGGTTGACGCCGACGAAGCCCGTTTCGCCTTTATCGAAGCGAACCCCCGCCTTCAGGTCGAACACACCGTCACCGAGGAGATCACCGGCGTTGATCTGGTGCAGGCGCAGTTGAAGGTGGCCGGCGGCGCCCGCCTTGAGGACCTGGGCCTGAGCCGCAACGCCATTCCCGCGCCGCAGGGCTACGCCATGCAGTTGCGCGTCAACATGGAAACCATGGACGCCAGCGGCGAGGCGCGTCCCGCCGGCGGCACCCTGGCCACCTTCGAGCCGCCCACCGGCCCCGGCCTGCGGGTGGACACCTTCGGGTATCGCGGCTACCGCACCAGCCCCCATTACGACTCCCTGCTCGCCAAGCTGATCGTGCACGGCCGTGGCGACTACGCCGCCACCGTACGCCGTGGCTACCGCGCCCTGTGCCAGTTCCGCGTTGCCGGCGTGGACACCAACATCGGCTTTCTGCAAAACCTGTTGCGTCGCGACGAAGTGCGCGACAACGATATTTACACCCGCTTCGTCGACGATCACATGGCGCAATTGGTGGGCGTAGGCGAGCATCGGGCGCTGCACTTCGGTGACCAGGATGACGGCGCCGGGCAAGCGCAAAGCGCCACGCGCAAAGCGCCCGCCGGCACCGAGCCGGTGACCACGCCGATGCAGGGCGTGGTGGTGGAACTGCTGGTGGGTGAGGGCGACAGCGTGCGCGCCGGCCAGCCGGTGGCGTTCGTGGAAGCGATGAAAATGCAGCATCAGGTCAACGCCTCGGTGAGCGGCACCGTGCGTCAGGTGGTGTTCGCCCTGGGCGAGGCCATCGCCGGTGGCGACCCGCTGTTGTTTGTCGAACCGGGCGACGTTGCCGACGACGACAGCGACGAAGAGGAAGAGATCGATCTGGATTATATCCGCCCGGATCTGGCCAAAATGCGCGCCCGCGACGCGCTGCTGCGCGACGAAAACCGCCCCGAGGCGGTGGCCAAGCGCCGCAAGACCGCCCAGCGCACCGCCCGCGAGAACGTGGCGGCGGTGGTCGACGAAGACAGCTTTATCGAATACGGCGGCTTCACCATCGCCGCCCAGCGGGCCCGCCGCGAAGTCGACGATCTGATCAAAAACACACCCGCGGACGGCCTGATCGTCGGCATCGGCTCGGTCAATGGCGACCTGTTTGACGACAGCACAAGCCGCTGCGCCGTGCTCGCTTACGATTACACCGTGCTGGCCGGCACCCAGGGCACCATGAACCACAAGAAGACCGACCGCATTCTGGAAACCGCCGAACACCAGAAACTGCCGGTGATCTTCTTCGCCGAGGGCGGCGGTGGTCGCCCCGGCGACACCGACAACGCCACCAAGGTGGCCGGCCTGGACGGCCCCAGCTTTCTTCAATACGCCCGCCTCAGCGGCCTGGTGCCGCGCATCGCCGTGGTATCCGGCCGTTGTTTCGCCGGCAACGCGGTGTTCGCCGGCTGCAGCGATCTGATGATCGCCACCGAGAACGCCTGCATCGGCATGGCCGGCCCGGCGATGATCGAAGGCGGCGGACTGGGCGTGTTCAAGCCCGAACAGGTGGGCCCGGTGTCCGTGCAGCGTGCCAACGGCGTGATCGATTGCGTGGTCAAGGACGAGCAGGAAGGCGCCGCCCTGGCGCGCAAACTGATGGGTTATTTCCAGGGCACCGTCACCGATTGGCGCTGCGAGGATCAGCGCTGGTTGCGCCGCGCGGTGCCGGAAAACCGCCTGCACGCCTACGACATGCGCCATCTGATCAAGGTGTTCGCCGATCACGACTCGGTGGTGGAGCTGCGCCCGGATTTCGCGCCGGGCATGATCACCGCCTTTATCCGTGTCGAGGGTCGGCCCCTGGGGCTGATCGCCAACGACCCGAAAGTGCTGGGCGGCGCCATCGACGCCCCCGGCGCCGACAAAGCCTCGCGCTTCATGCAGCTCTGTGATGCTTTCAACGTGCCGATGGTGAGCTTCTGCGACACCCCCGGTTTCATGGTCGGTCCCAGCGAGGAAGAGACCGCCATGGTGCGCCACACCTGCCGCATGTTCGTCACCGCCGCCAGCCTCACCGTGCCGCTGTTTTCCCTGGTCACCCGCAAGGGCTACGGCCTCGGGGCCCAGGGCATGGCCGGCGGCTCCTTCCACGCGCCGTTCTTCTGCGCGTCCTGGCCGAGCGGTGAATTCGGCGGCATGGGCCTGGAAGGCGCGGTCAACCTGGCCTACCGCAAGGAGTTGGAGGCCCAGGAAACGCCGGAGCAAAAAGAGGCACTGTTCCAGCAACTGGTGGGCAAGCTCTACGAGCGCGGCGAGGCATTGAGCATGGCCGCCGCCCTGGAGATCGACGCGGTGATCGACCCGGCGGATTCCCGCGCTTGGGTAATGCGCGGCTTGCGCGCCGCGCCACAGGGCGGCAAGGAGCCCATCGGTGGCAAGCGACGGCCGATGATCGATACCTGGTAAAACGCGGCGTACCGCGAGCCGGCCAGACCGATGAACAACAAACACAACGGACAGGACGGAATCGATGCAGACAACAACAACGGCGAACGGCGCTAACGCGGCGCCGCCACCAGGGCCGCGCGTGCTGGTGGCCAACCGGGGCGAGATCGCCCTGCGGGTGATCCGCGCGGTGCATGAAACCGGCGGCCAGGCGGTGGCGGTGTACCCCGAGGACGACCGCGATTCCTTGCACGTGCGCCGCGCTGACCGGGCGCAAACCTTGCCCGGCGAAGGCGTGGCCGCCTACCTGGACGTGGCGGCGATCATCGACGCGGCCATCGTCTCTGGCTGCACGGCGGTGCATCCCGGCTATGGTTTTCTCAGTGAAAACGCGGAACTGGCGCGCGGCTGTGAGCGGGCCGGGCTGGTGTTCATCGGGCCGGCCCCGGAAACCCTGGAAATGCTGGGCGACAAAGCGCGCGCCCGCGCCTTCGCGGTGGCGCGGGGGGTGCCGGTGCTGCCCGGCACCGACGGCCCCACCACCCTGGCACAGGCGCGGACGTTCGCCGACGAACACGGCGCGGTGATGCTCACGGCCCTGGCCGGCGGCGGTGGGCGTGGCATGCGCGCGGTCACCGATCCGCACGATCTTGCCGAGGCGTTCGAGCGCTGTGGTTCGGAAGCGCGCGCGGCGTTCGGCAACGACGCCCTGTACGTGGAGCGGCTGGCGCGCCGGCCCCGCCACATCGAGATCCAGGTGGTCGGCGATGGCCACGCCGTGCAGCACCTGGGCGAACGGGACTGCAGCATTCAGCGCCGCCATCAGAAGCTGATTGAAGTGGCGCCCAGCCCGACCCTGGATGACGCCCTGCGCGCGCGCATTGTCGACGCCGCGATGCGGCTGGCGGCGGCGCTCGCCTACCGGGGCCTGGGCACCTTCGAATTCCTGGTCGATGGCGACGACTTCTTCTTTATGGAAGCCAACCCACGGCTGCAGGTGGAGCACACCGTCACCGAGCAGGTCACCGGCGTTGATCTGGTGGCCACCCAGTTGCGCATCGCCGCCGGCGCCAGCCTGGCGGGAGTGGGGCTGGCCGAGCCTCCGGTATTGCGCGGTTTCGCCATCCAGGCGCGCATCAATCTGGAATCGCTGGACGCCGACGGCGCGCCGCGCCCGAGCAGCGGCGTGATGGAATCGTTCGCCCCGCCCTCCGGGCCTGGCGTGCGCGTGGACACTTATGGCTACGCCGGTTACCGGGTCAGCCCTCGCTACGATTCGCTGATCGCCAAGGTGATCGGCCACGCCGGCGATTTCGTCAGCGCCGCGCGGCGTACCGCCTCGGCGCTGGCCGAGTTTGATGTCGGCGGCGTCGCCACCAACCTGGATCTTGCCCACGCCATCGTCACCGACACGGATTTTGTCGGCGGGCATTTTGATACCGACTTCATCAATGCGCATTTGCCAGATCTGCTCGCTCACCAACGGCCGGGCAACGGTACGGCGGCGCGGACCAACGACACCACCGATGAGCGCCATGAACAGACCATTCCGGAGGGCGCCAGCGCTGTATTGGTGGCGATGAGCGGTGTGGTGGTGCAGATCGAGGTCGCCCCCGGCGATGTCGTTGCCGCCGGCGCCACCATCGCCGTGGTGGAATCCATGAAGATGGAACACCCGGTGCGCGCCTCGCAATCAATGCGTGTTGATGCGGTGATCGCCGTGGTCGGCGACACCGTCGACGAAGGCGCCGTGTTTGCCTATGGCGTCCCCGCGCAGCACATTGAAACAGCCGATGGCGCAGTGAAGGCGCCAGACGACCAGGACTGGACAGCGGAAGTGGCGGAAATTGCCCGACGCCGCGAACGGGCGGCGGAGATGGGCGAGCCGGCGAAAGTCGAGCGGCAACGCGCGGCGGGAAAACTCACCGCCCGCGAGCGGGTGGAGGCCCTCTCGGACCCGGGCAGTTTCGGTGAAATCGGCGCGTTGACCGGCTTCGCCCGCTATGACGAAAGCGGCCAGGTGGTGGACATCTTGCCCGCCAATTTTATCGCGGGCACCGCGCGCATCGACGGGCGCCGGGTGGTGCTCGGCGTGGATGACTTTACCATTCGCGGCGGCTCCGGCGACGCCGCCATCCACAACAAACAGATCTTCGCCGAACGTTATGCCCGCGAGATGCGCTTGCCGATGGTGCGTTTGCTGGACGGCGCCAGCGGCGGCGGCAGCGTGAAAATGGTGCGCGAATCCGGCTTCACTTATGTGCCCGTCAACCCGGGCTGGGACGCGGTGGTCGACAACCTTTCCCTGGTGCCGGTGGTCGCGGCGGGGCTCGGGCCGACCGTGGGGCTCGGCGCGGCGCGGTTGGTCATGTCGCACTTCGCGGTGCTGGTGGAAGGCCTTGGCCAGCTGTTCACGGCGGGGCCTCCGGTGGTGCGCGGTGGCACTGGCGAAGACCTGAGCAAAGAGCAGCTCGGCGGCGCCGCCGTGCATCGTAACAATGGCTCCATAGAGCGGATCGTGCCCGACGAAAGAGCGGCGTTCGCCGCCATCCGCGGCTTCTTCAGCTACCTGCCCGGCAGCGTATTCGAGACCCCACCGGTGAGCGCCTGTGAAGACCCGGTGGATCGCCGGGAAGAAACGCTCTTGAACGCGGTGCCGCGAAATCAACGTCGACCTTACGCCATCGCCCCGATCCTGGAGGCGATCTTCGACACCGGTTCGGTGTTCCCCTACGCGGAGTACGGTGACAGCACCGTCACCGCGCTGGCCCGTCTTGATGGCCACCCGGTGGGCGTGATCACCACCGACCCCATGAAAGGCGCGGCCATGTCGGTGGAGGGCGCCCAGGCGGTAGGTCGCCTGGTGGATCTGTGCGAGACCTTTCATCTGCCGATCGTCAGTCTCACCGACCAGGCCGGGGTGAACATCGGCTCGGTGGCGGAAAGCCGGGCCACGATTCGCGCCGGCGCCAGGGCGATCGCCGCCGTCTACCAATCGCGCGTGCCGCAAGCCGAGATCATTCTGCGCCGGGTCTACGGCGTGGGCGGCGCCGGCATCATCAACCGGCACCGCGCCAGCCGCAGTTGGTCCTGGCCCTCCGGAGACTGGGGGTCGCTGCCCGCCCGGGGTGGCATTGAGGCCGCTTTCCGCGCCGAGATCGAGGCCAGCGACGATCCGCAGGCCAAGGTATCGCAGATCGCCGCCGAGCTTCAGGCGTTGTCGTCGCCGTTCCGCACCGCCGAGCATTTTGGCGTTCAGGATCTGATCGACCCGCGCGACAGCCGCGCCTTGCTGTGCGAATGGGTTCGCGACGCCTACCGGCGGCTGCCGGAACTGGTCGGTCCGCCGGCCTTTGGTGGCCGGCCATGAACGCCAGTGAGGAGGCAACACGGATGACTGAAGCGGAACTGACGCAGCGGCTGCGCGCCGAGGGCGAACTGGCCGTCGAGCGGCTCGATCACTGGGCGGCGCAAGCCGGCGAGCGGGTATTTTTCTATTACGGTGAAGACGACGTGGCGCTCACTTACGCCGACTTCGCCGCGCGCACCGATCACATCGCCGGCAATCTGGCCGCCCACGGCATTGGCCAGGGTGATCGGGTCAGCGTGTTCACCTTCAACCCGATGGTCAGCGCCCTGGCCATGTTCGCCATCTGGAAGGCCGGCGCGGTCTACTGCCCGATCAACTTCAGCTACCAGGGCCGGCTGCTCTCTTACCAGCTCAACGACACCGGGCCGAACCTGGTCATCACCGACCCGGCCCTGCTCGGCGCGCTCAACGCGGTGGCCGGCGATCTGCAACGGCTACCGGCGGTGTGCGTCTACCAGGCGCCCGAAGGGGCCCACGATCACACGCCGCGATGCGACCCGGTGGACCCGCGCTTCGCGGCCCTGGGCTGGGCCGCGCTTACCGCGCCGGCCCGGCGGCCGGCGGTGACGGTGGCCTACCACGACCCGGCCAACGTGATCTATACCTCGGGCACCACCGGCCCGGCCAAGGGCGTGGTGCAGCCGCACCGCTGGATGGCCCAATACACCTACAACCTGCGCCTGGCGCTGACCGGCGACGACGTGATCTACAACGACCTGCCCATGTACCACGTGGGCGGCGCCATCGCCAACGTGGTGCGCGCCGCCTGGGTGGGCTGCGAAGTGGCGGTGTGGAATCGCTTCAGCCCGTCGGCGTTCTGGGAGCGCATCGCCCGCCGTGGCGCCACCCGGGCGATCCTGCTGGACGTGATGATCCCCTGGCTGACCAAAGCTCCGGAAACCCCCGAGGACCGACACAACACCCTCAACAAGGTGCACATGCAGCCTTTGCCGGAGCACCACGCGGCGGTGGCCAAACGTTTCGGCTTCGACTTCGTCACCGCCGGTTTCGGGCAAACCGAATCCGGCGCGCCGCTGGCCATCGTCATCGAACAGACCCGGCAGGGAGAGGGCACGCCGCCGGAGCTGTACCGGGGCCGTTCCCACGCCGAGATCATCGCGCTGGCCCAGAATTCCGGCACGCCGGTGGTGAGCGGTGAACAGGCCAGCGTTAAGCGCTTGATGGGCCAGCCCTCGCCGTTCTTCGAAGTGGCCGTGCTCGACGAGCACGACAGCCGCTGCGCGGCCGGACAGCCCGGCCACCTGGCGGTGCGCCCCAAGCTGCCGGCGCTGATCATGCAGGAATATCTGGGCAAACCGGAGGCCACGGTCAAGGCCTGGAAGAACCTGTGGTTTCACACCGGCGACGCGGCGGTGCAGCACCAAGACGGCCAGTTCGCCTTCATCGACCGGCTCGGCGACCGCATCCGCGTGCGCGGCGAGAATCTGTCGTCGTTCCAGGTCGAGGACCTGCTGCACCAACACCCCTCGGTGGCGCTGGCGGCGGCCTTCGCGATCCCCGGCGAAGAGGGCGACGAGGACGACATCGTGGTCTGCGTGACCGCCGAAGAGGGCGCCAGCCTGAGCGAACAGGCCCTACACGATTACGCCGCGCAAACCATGCCCAAATACATGCGCCCACGCCACTTCCGCATCGTCGACGACATTCCCCGCACCCCCACCAACAAGATCGAAAAGTACAAACTGCGCGCGGCGATTGTTGCCGAGCTGGGGAAGTAAGAAGGGTGGAAAGTTAAAAGTTAAAAGTTAAAAGTTGAAAGTTGAAAGTTGAAAGTTGAAAGTTGAAAGTTGAAAGTTGAAAGCGGCTCCGCCGATAGGGCGAGTGCTTTCTGGTGGCAAGGAGTGTTTTGTCAGGGTCGCGGGCAGGGCCTTTTTCGTTCGGCGAATAGCCCTGACGCGCTTTTAACTTTTAACTTTTAACTTTCAACTTACACACTTTTAACCTTCAACTTCCTTTGCCCCCATAAACCAGATTCTGCAATTCCTCGCCGTTGGCGATGCGCCGCACCTGTTCGCGGAGAAAGCGCGCCAGGCGCGGTTTGAGGGCGTCGGAGCGGCCGCCCACGTGGGGGGTGATGAACACGCCCGGGGCGTCCCACAGCGGGTGGTCCTCGGGCAGGGGTTCCGGGTCGACCACGTCCAGGGCGGCGCGCAGGCGGCCGCTTTGCGTCTCGGCGAGCAGGGCGTCGGTGTCCACCACCGGGCCCCGGGCCACGTTGACGATCAGGGCGCCGTCCGGCAGCCGGGCGAGGAAATCCTGGTTGACCAGATGGTGGGTGCCGGCGTTGAGCGGCGTGATCAGCACCACGATGTCCGCGTTTGGCAGCAGCACCGGCAATTCGTCCACGCCGTGCACGTGGCCACGCTGGTCGTCGCGGGCGCGGCTGCCGACGCGGGTCAGTTCCACACCGAACGGCTGCAGCCGTTTGGCGATGGCTTCGCCGATGCCGCCGGCGCCGATCATCAGGACCTTGCGGTCCACCAGCCCGGGCGAGCCCAGCGGTTGCCAGCGGTGGGCGCTCTGGTCACGGGCGAAGCGGTCGAGTTGCCGTTGCGCGGTGAGCATCAGGCCCAGCGCCATTTCCGCGGTGCCGTCGGCGTGCAGCCCATAGGCGCTGGCCACCGCCGCGCCATGGCCGGCCTCGGCGAAACCGTCGTAACCGGTCGATTGGGTCTGGATCAGTTTCAGATTGGGCAGCGCCGCCAGCCGCTTGAGGCCGGCGCGGCCGGAGGGGTGATGGTAGACCACCGCGTCGATCTCTTGCGGACTCAGGCCCGCCGGCGCGTCCTTCAGATCCCAGACCGCCAGCTTCAGTGTGCCGGCCTGGTCCTTGACGGTATCCAGGTGCCATTGGGTTGGCAGCGTCAGGGTACGGATATTGAGGGTGGTCACGGGCAGCTCCGGGCATCGGGGTGAGGTTTCATTGTAGGGAGCGTCGGCACCGATGGAACAGGGAGGATCGCGTCGATGATTTGGCCACTCGCGCCGCCCCGGTGAGGTTTCAAGGCGGGCTGTTATACTCTATAACGGTGTTCCAAATTTCATACAGCGACCAATAAAAGCGGGAGAGTGTTTGTGTCTACCCTGGTGCCCGAAATCGATCCGGATGGCCTGCTGGAGTATTCCGTGGTGTTCACGGACCGCTCCCTGAACCATATGTCCCAGAGCTTCCAGCAGGTGATGCGGGATATTTCCACCACCTTGAAGCAGGCGTACAACGCCGCCGCCGTGGTGGTGGTGCCCGGCGGCGGCACCTACGGCATGGAAGCGGTGGCGCGCCAATTCGCCACCGGCAAACAGTGCCTGGTGATCCGCAACGGCTGGTTCAGCTACCGCTGGAGCCAGATTTTCGAAATGGGCTCGATCCCCGCTGCGGAAACCGTGCTCAAGGCGCGGCCGCTGTCCGATCAGCCGCAGTCGCCGTTCGCGCCGGCGCCGATTGAAGAGGTGGTCGCGGCGATTCACGAGCACAAGCCGGATCTGGTGTTCGCGCCCCATGTGGAAACCGCCTCCGGGCTGCTGCTGCCGGACGACTATCTGAACGCGGTGGCCGACGCCGTGCATGAGCATGGCGGTCTGTTCGTGCTCGACTGCATTGCCTCCGGTGCCCTGTGGGTGGATATGAAGGCGCGCGGCGTGGACATTCTGATCAGCGCCCCGCAGAAAGGCTGGAGCGCCTCGCCGTGCAGCGCTCTGGTGATGCTGGGCGAACAGGCCCTGGCGCGCATCGAGCAAACGCAGAGCACCAGCTTCGCCATCGACCTGCGCAAATGGCTGGGCATCATGCAGGCCTACGAGAACGGTGGCCACGCCTACCATGCCACCCTGCCCACCGACGCCCTGGCGCGCTTCCGCGACGCCATGGAAGAAACCCGCGCCGGCGGCTTCGAGGTGGCCCGCGCCAACCAGATCGAACTGGGTGGCCGGGTGCGCGCGCTGCTGGCCCGGCACGGCTACCCCAGTGTCGCCGCCGAAGGCTTCGAAGCGCCCGGCGTGGTGGTCAGCTACACCGCCGACGACGGCGTCCACAACGGCAGCAAGTTCGTTCAGCAGGGTCTGCAAACCGCCGCCGGCGTGCCGCTGATGTGCGACGAACCGGACGGTTTCAAGACCTTCCGTGTGGGCCTGTTCGGCCTCGACAAGCTTGGCAATATCGAGCGCACCGTGGCGGAACTGGAAGCGGCGTTGGGTAAGTTATAGGGCTGGACGCCGGACGCCGGACGCCGGACGCTAAGATCAAAACCCGCCGCTGAGGGCATTGCGGCTGCGCAAGTGTGCTTACAGTGCCCCGTGCCGTCGAGATACCGGGTTAAGCGTCTGGCGTCCAGCGTCCAGCGTCCGGCGTCTAGCGTCTAGCGTCTAGCGACAACCAGCCGCCATTTGTTTACCCTTTACCCTCTCGCAGATACGCAGTCACGAGAGGGAAAAACCATGATTCGACTTTTCACCGGCGCCGCCTTGCTGGCGCTGAGCCTGGGTGCCAGCGCGGCGGACGGCAACGACATCAACGGCGTCTGGCGGACCAAGGACGGCGGTTACGTGCAGATCTACCCGCAAGACGGCCACTGGGTCGGTACCGTGGTGGGGTCCCGCAGCGGCGAAGCCCGCTTTGACAAAAACAATCCGGATGAAAGTCTGCGCGGCCGCCGCCTGCTCGGCGTCACCGTGCTTACCGGCCTGGATTACGCCGGCGATGGCGAGTGGAGTAACGGCGAGATCTATTCGCCGGACAACGGTAAAACCTACAGCGCCAAAGCCACCCTGGACGGCGATGACCGCCTCGATGTGCGCGGCTACATCGGCATCAGCCTGATCGGCCGCAGCCAGAGCTGGCAGCGCGTTTCCGAGGACGCCCCGCACCTCGAAAAAAAGCTGCTGCACTGACCCGCCGGCGGTGCCCGGCCTTTCCTACGGCGGCGCTGTAGAAAGGTTTGTCTTTTGGTAGGAGAGGCCCGGCACCGACCTGACTGTTCCCTTCATCCTGCTCCCTGTTCCTTCCGCAATTCCCCTTCCACGAAATGCGCCACCATATCGCCCAGGCCTGAAACAAGGTCGTCGAAGCTGACGGTGGGGTTGGGGTCGGTGAGGTAGCGGATCACCGTGAATACGCCGCCGTTGATCATGATAAAACCCATCGCCGGTAAATTGCCCAGGCGCACCAGTTGCGGGTGGTGCATCACGTACTGCATGAGCAAATTCATCAGCAGACGGTTGATCGGTTCCATGTAATCCCGGGGCGCGAAATACGCCGCGTAGCTGAGATAGCGCAGATAACGGCCCTGGTCGCGTTCCAGCAACTCACGAAACCGCTGCAGCAGCTCGGCGATCATCGGCCGGATTTCCAAACGCACCAGTTGCGGTGTGAGCGGGCGCACCATATCGATCACTTCCGCCACCACATGCCGGTGCATGGCGTCGAACACCGCTTCCTTGTTGGCGAAATATTCGTACAGGGAGCCCACGCTGACGCCGGCCAGATCGGCGATGTGGCGGGTGGTGGTGCCCTCGATGCCGTTCTCCGCCAGGGAAATAAAACCCGCTTCGACGATTGCGCTGACCGTGGCTTTGGCGCGCGGTTGCTGCGGTTTACGGGGCATTGCCGTGGCTCTCCCGGGGCAACGGTGCGGCGCCAGGGCGCCGGGAATCCGAGTTGAATCCGAACAATCAGTCGGACTAACTTGCCATTAACGAATGTCACGGTCAACGGGTCATTGTCAGTCCCGTGCCGTGTTGGTGAGGTAGTGTCCTATGTCCAGCAGCAAGCTTTCCCAGGCCAGCCAGGCCGTGATCACCGGCGCCGGCAGCGGCATTGGCCGCGCCTTTGCCCTGGAGCTGGCGCGGCGTGGCGGCCGCGTGGTGTGCGCCGATCTCAACCCGGCCACCGCCGAGCAAACCGCCGCGCAAATTCGCGAACACGGCGCCGAGGCCCTGGCGGTGGCCTGCGATGTCTCGAAGTTGGAGCAGGTCGAGGCATTGGCCGAGGCCGCCGACGCGTTTTTCGGCGAGGCGCCGGATCTGGTTATCAACAACGCCGGCGTGGGTGCCGGCGGCAAGCGGGTCGGCGAAACGCCGATGGAAGACTGGCACTGGGTCATGGGCGTCAATATGTGGGGCGTGATCCACGGTTGCCACGTGTTCGCGCCGCGCCTGCAAGCCCGAGGCCGGGGCGGCATCATCAATGTCTGCTCCACCGCCAGCTTCGCGGCGGCGCCCAGCATGGGCCCCTACAACGCCAGCAAGGCGGCGGTATTGGCGCTCTCCGAAACCCTCGCCGCCGAATGCGCCGGCCGCGGCGTGACCGTCACCGCCCTGTGCCCAACGGTGGTCAAGACCAACATCTTTGCAAACGGCCGCATCGACGAGTCAGTCACGCCGCTGATGAACCGCTGGGTCGCCCTCACCGGCGTGTCCGCCGAGGGCGTCGCCAAAACCACCCTGAAAGCCCTGGATAAAGGTCAGCTCTATGTTCTGCCGCAGATCGACGCCCGTCTGATCTGGCGCGCCAAACGCTATCTGCCCGCCGCCTACGCGCGCGGAGCCGGCTTGCTGAGCCGGTTCACCGTAGCGTCCTGAATCACGCAAGGGAGAAACAACATGGCCTCCATCGATCTCGACAAAATGCTCGCCAAAATCAAGAGCAGCCAATGGGCGCTCGCCGACATTGACTGGGACGCCCCCGGCGCGGAGAAAATCACCGCCGAGCAATGGCCCAAACTGAAAGCCTTCATGGCCGATCTGATGTGGATCGAACACGTTGGCGCGCGCGGTTTCGCCGCCATGGCCAAAAAAGCCCCCAACGACACCCTCAAGCAGATCTACACCTACTTCCACGCCGAAGAGCAACGTCACGCCAACGCCGAAATGGCGCTGATGAAACGCTGGGGCATGCTCGACGGCGACCGGCTCCCCAAGCCCAATAAAAACCTGCGGCTGGTGATCGAATGGCTCGACCGCTACAGCGACGACATGCCCCTGGAAGTGCTCGGCTCAGTGATCCCGATGCTGGAGATCGCCCTGGACGGCGCCCTCTGTACCTTCCTTCTGGAAACCGTCGACGACCCGGTCTGCCACCAGGCGTTCGCCCGCATCAACGACGACGAATCCCGGCATCTCGGCGTCGGCTTCCACGTGCTCGAAATGCAAGGCCACGGCGACACCTACATCAAGGTCCTGAAAGCCATCGGCACCCTGATGGACCCGCGCCTGATTCTCGGCATCGCCTCCTACGTGCCGCTGCTCAACCGCATGCGCGACAACATCATCGACATGGGCCTCGGCGAAGAACGCCTGTACGCCGCGATGAAGAAATTCGAACGCATCGGCGGCCGCACCGCCGACGGTCGCCGCAATCCCTGGTACCAGATCATCAGCCGCCACGGCCGCCTGGTGGTCAACCGCGACCACCGTCTCTACCACGCGCCGGTGGACGCCATGGTCCGGCTTACCAATCGGATTCCTGACCGCGTGATGCCTTCGCGGGTGCCGACGTGGGTTAAGGGCATCACTTATAAGCCAGTGGTTTGACGGCGCCGTGGTGTCGGCGCCGTGGTGGGCCGCAATGCGGCGTTGCCGTGTTCGCTTGTGTAGTGGTACTACACGGCGCTCACGGCGCCTTGCCTTGCGACCCACCACGGCACCTTGTCGGGGCTCGCGGCTTTGCCGCTTTGCGGGGCGGCACCTCGGCGCTGGGGTGGGCTCGCGGCTTCGCCGCTTTGCGGGCGGATGTGATTTCGGGTTTGAGATGATGAATTGGATAGGACGTTGATGATGAGTGAGCAGGATAAGAGCCAGCTAACGGAGGAGGCGGTGGCTAACAAACCAACCGCTAAGAAGGCGACGGTGAAGAAGGCCGCGACGCGCCGCAAGACCGTGGCGAAGAAAGCCGTCGTTAAAAAGCCGGCGCGGAAAAAGTCCGTGGCGAGGCGCGTTGATAAGCCGGCGTCGGTGTTGATCGTGGGGGCCGGTTTCGCCGGGTTGGGCATGGCGATTCGGTTGAAGCAGGCGGGCATCGAGGATTTTGTGATTCTGGAGCGCGCCAATCAGGTGGGCGGCACCTGGCGGGACAATACCTACCCGGGGGCGGCGTGTGATATTCCGTCCAATTTGTATTCGTATTCTTTCGCGCCGAATCCGGGCTGGTCGCGCAGTTTTTCCGGCAGCGATGAAATTCTGGGTTACATCCACCATCTGGTCAGCGCCTTCGGTCTGAGCAGGCACATCCGCTTCAACCAGAATGTCAGCGCTCTGACCTTCGACGAACAGGCCGGCCTGTGGCTGGCGGCCGTGGAAGGGGGCAGGACGGTTCAGGCGCGCGCGGCGGTGATGGCTCAGGGGCCGTTGTCCAACGCCGCCTTTCCCGACATCGACGGCCTGGATACGTTTCAAGGTAAAAAGATTCACAGCGCTCGCTGGGATCACGACTACGATTTCAGCGGCCAGCGCGTGGCGGTGATTGGCACCGGCGCCAGCGCCGTGCAGATCGTGCCCGAGCTGGCCGGGCGGGTGAAATCCCTGAAGGTGTTCCAACGTACGCCCGCCTGGGTGATCCCACGTCCGGATTTTAAAACGCCGCGCTGGAATCAGCGCTTGTTCGCGAAGGTGCCGGCCAGCCAGAAGGCGGTGCGCAAGGCCCTGTTCTGGACTCATGAAACCATGGCTCTGGCGGTGATTTGGAATTCGCCGCTGACACGCCTGGCCGAGCGCCTGGCGCTGGGGCATTTGCGCAATCAGGTGAAAGATGACTGGATGCGCCGCCAACTGACGCCGGATTTCCGCATTGGCTGTAAGCGGGTGTTGGTGTCCAACGATTATTACCCGGCCCTGCAACGGGACAACGCGCAACTGATCACCTGGCCAATCGCGCGGCTGGCGCCCAATGGCATCCGCACCTCCGATGGCGTGGAGCATCAATGCGACTGCATTGTGTTCGCCACTGGTTTCGATGTTCCCAAGGCGGGCACGCCGTTTCCGATTCGCGGCTTGCAGGGCCGTGAGCTGGGTGAAGAATGGGCCACCGGCGCCCAGGCTTATAAGAGCATCAATGTGGCCGGCTACCCGAACCTGTTCTTCACTTTCGGCCCCAACTCCGGACCGGGCCACAATTCGGCGCTGGTGTATATGGAATCGCAGCTCGATTACGCGGTGCGCGCGATTGGCCGGATTCTCGGCGACAACCTGAAAATGCTCGACGTTAAAGAGGACGTACAGGCGCGCTACAACAGGCACATCCAGAAGCGGCTCGCCAAAACCAACTGGAACTCCGGGTGCAAAAGCTGGTACCTCACCGAAGACGGTTTCAACGCCACCATGTACCCGGGCTTCGCCAGCCAATACCAGCGGCAGATGGCGGACGTGAACTGGGCGGACTACCAGCAGATTCCGGCGTCGGGGTGATCGCCGGCGGTTCGTGCTCCGCGGCTGTCACTTACATGTCACGGTGATTGCGCTGGCGAACTTGCATAATCGGGCCCTGATTATTTGGCCGCCCGGAGATTTCCCCGATGAGCAAGAGCCCGGTTATCGAATCCCAGCGTTTGCCCCGTTTGCTGGACGCCGCCCGTGCCTGTAACGAGACCGCGCTGGCGCAACTGCGGGTGAGCGGACGGCTCAGTCCCGGTCAGGTTCACGACACCCGGGTGGCGAGCAAGAAACTGCGCGCCTTGTGGCGTTTGATGGCGACGTTGGGGCACGACAAGAACGCCGCCCGCCGTGATAAAGCGCTTAAGCGCGCGGCGGCGGCGCTGTCGCCATCCCGGGACGCGCAAGTGGCCGGCGACACCCTGGAGCGGCTGGCGGCGGCCAGCCATCGGCAGTTCGAACAGCAGGCATTGCGGCAAATAGCGCAACAGCTGCGCGAGAACGGCCCGGCCAGCACCATGCCGGACAAGCCGGCGGATCTCGAGGGCGTGTTCGAAACCGGGTTGACGCTGTGGAGTGAGCTGAACGTGGATGCCACCGGGGCAGAGGTGGGCGAGGCGCTTGCCCGGCAGTACGCCCTCGGCCGCCGCCTTCTGGAGCAGGCCCGCGAACGCGACGATGAACAGAGCTGGCACCGTTTCCGCAAAGGGACGAAGTTCTTGCTTTACCAGCTTGAGGCATTGGATGAGCCGGAACTGGATACGTTGCCGTTAAGAGGCCTGCGCAAGCTCGGCAAACGCCTGGGGGACATGCACGATCTGCACATGGTCAATGGGCTGCTACGCCGGCATGCCAGGCAAGCCGAGGAGCGCGAGCCCTTTGTGATCGCCCGTCAGGTGGTGAGCCGCCATGAGGCGCGCCTGCGCGAAGACGTGGAGCAACGCGCGCGTCGGTTGTTCGCGCTCAAGCCCAAGATTTTTCTGCGCCATCTGAACGCCTGAACTGGCGCCGGCCCGTCTTGTCTGGCCGCTTGCGCCAGCGGATTGGCCCTGGCGCCACGCGAACGTCCCGTTTTGACCTTCCTGCCGGCGCTCCGTCGCTGCATCATGGCCCTTAATGAATGTTGCCATTGGGCGATGTAATGCTTTCCCTTCTAACGGAAGGGGACCAGGCGGCCAGCGAGCCGGAGGTAGCAATGTCCGAGAACCATTTTGATGTCCTGATTATCGGCGCCGGCCTGAGTGGCATTGGCGCCGCCTGCCATCTGAGCCGTCACTGCCCGGATCGAAGCTTCGCGATTCTGGAGCGCCGCCAGCGCATGGGCGGCACCTGGGACCTGTTCCGTTACCCGGGTATCCGTTCCGATTCCGACATGTACACCCTGGGTTACAACTTCCGCCCCTGGACCGAGCCCAAGGTGCTGGCCGACGGCCCCTCGATTCGCCAGTACATCGTCGACACCGCCCGCGATTACCGGGTCGAGGACAAGGTACGTTACGGCTTGAAGATGACCAGCGCCGAATGGTCCTCGCAGGACAACCGGTGGACCGTCACGGTGGAAGAGGAAGAGAGTGGCGAAACCCGGCGCTACACTTGTGATTTCCTGTTCAGCTGCACCGGCTATTACAACTACGACGCCGGTTACACTCCGGATTTCCCCGGCGTGGACGATTTCAAGGGCCAGGTGGTGCATCCGCAGACCTGGCCGGAAGGCCTCGACTACAGCGGCAAGAAAGTGGTGGTGATCGGCAGTGGCGCCACCGCCGTTACCCTGGTGCCGGCAATGGCCGAGCAGGCCGCCCACGTCACCATGTTGCAGCGCTCGCCCACCTACATCGCCACGGTGCCCGAGAAAGATCCGATTTCCGTGAAGCTGCGTCGCTTCCTGCCGGAGATGGCGGTGTACCGCATCGCCCGTGCCCGCAACATCGCCTTGCAGCGGCTGGTGTTCAAGCTGTCCAAGCAGCGCCCCAAACTGATGCGCCGTGCTTTGTTGGGCGCCGCCCGTCGCCAGTTGGGCAAGGACTTCGACATGAAACACTTCTCGCCCAGCTACAACCCCTGGGACGAGCGGCTGTGCGCGGTGCCCAACGGGGATCTGTTCAAGGTGCTCAAACGGGGCGGCGCGTCCATCGTCACCGACCACATCGACACCTTCACCGAAAACGGCATCCGCCTGAAATCCGGCAATGAACTGGAAGCGGACATCATCATCACCGCCACCGGTCTGGATCTGCAATTGCTCGGTGGCGCCAGCCTCAGTGTGGACGGCGAAGCGATGGCGCCGCGCGATCTGCTGGTCTACAAGGGCATCATGCTGCGCGACATCCCCAACATGGCGCTGGTGTTCGGCTACACCAACGCTTCCTGGACTCTGAAAGCGGATCTTGCCGCCGAGTACGTCTGCCGCCTGCTCAATCACATGCGCAAGCGTGGCATCAGCCGGGTCACCCCGCGCGACAACGACGACTGCGCCGTTGACGATACCTTCCTGGGCCTGCAATCGGGCTACGTGCAGCGCGCCGCCGACCGCCTGCCCCGGCAGGGCAAGAAAGCCCCCTGGCAGGTGCTCAATAATTACCTGCGCGACCTGCCCGCGCTGCGCTACGGCAGCCTCAACGACGACGCCCTGGAATTCGTGGAAGCCGACAACGGTGCCCGCAAACGGCGTGGTCTTACCGCGATTCTGCGCGGTTAACGTGGGGACAGTTGCAAGCTGCAAGCTGCAAGCTGCAAGGGGCCAGGATTTTTGTAGCTTGTAGCTTGCCCCTATGATTTCCTGCCCGCATAGTCCCGCGCGAACTGCCAGGCGATGCGGCCGCTGCGGGCACCGCGGGTGCGGGCCCAGAGCAGGGCCTGGTCGGTGGCGGCGTCGATTTCGCTGTCGCTGGCGCCGAAATGTTTCATCCATTGCGCCACCGCGGCCAGGTAGTCGTTCTGGGTGAACGGGTGAAAGCTCAGCCACAGGCCGAACCGTTCCGAGAGCGACACTTTTTCCTCGGTGGTGTCGCCAGGATGAATTTCGCCGTTTTCTCCGGGGCGGGCTTCCAGGTTCTCGCTCATTTTCTCCGGCAGCAAATGGCGGCGGTTGGACGTGGCGTAGATCAGCAGGTTGGGCGCGGCGCCGGTGAGCGAGCCGTCGAGGGCGGTTTTCAGGGCCTTGTAACCGCTTTCGCCTTCCTCGAAGGAAAGGTCGTCGCAGAACAGGATAAAACGCTCCGGGCGGTGGCGGATCAGGTTCACCAGCAGGCGCAGATCCGCCAGGTCGTCCTTGTCGATTTCGATCAGGCGCAGCCCCTGGTCGTGGAAACGCTCCAGGCAGGCTTTCACCAGGGAAGATTTGCCAGTGCCACGGGCGCCGGTGAGCAGCACATTGTTGGCGGGCTTGCCGTTAACGAACTGGCGCGTATTGCGTTCGATGGCGATGCTCTGCCGGTCCACATTGCGCAGGTCTTCGAAGCGGATCAGCGCCGGCTCCGGCACCGCTTCCAGATGGCCGCCGCCGAACGGCCCACCGCCGCGTTCCCAGCGATAGGCCGGTGCGTCGCCGGGCCAGGCCACCACCGGCCCGCCCGTGGCCCGCTCCAGGGCCACCGCGATGCGGTCCAGACGCTCCAGGAGTTCGGGCAGCAGGTGGTTGGCGGTATCGGGGGTGGCGGGGGGCTGGCTCATGAGCGCTCCGGTACGGACAAAGGGGTGGATGAACCGCCTATGATCTCGTAGCCGGGCGCCGCTGTCTTGCGGGAAATCGACATTGTGTAACGCGAAGCGTGGTTGGCGGAACGATCAGTTTTTCCAGTCGTCGTCTTCGTCGGGCTGCTTGATGTCCGGCTCAAAAGCGCGCTGGCCATCGTCCAGGGTGACGCTGTCGCCGACTTTCAGATCGCCGTGGCTGTCCAGCCGTTTGCCGGTTTCCGGGTCGATGATGGCCGCCACCTTGCCGTAACTGGTGCCGTCTTTGTAGGCGTCCACGGTGACTCGTACCACCTGGCCCCGATGACGGGCGGAGAGCACGCTGCCGGCGTGTGGGTCGGCGTAATCGTTCGGGTCCTTGGCGTAGTGATCGCGAACGCTGGCGTCGCCAGGGGCATCCCAATTGACGTGTTTCATGCGGCCTCCTTGCAGGGTTGGAGAGAGAGTCGGGTGCGGACCTTGAGCGTGCGCGTGGGCGGCGTGCCGGGCAAGCGCCGGGCGCGCCGCAATTGCAAAGCTTTGTCAGACGGCGGCGTCAGCCGTCCAGCTCCGGGTAGTGGCGGAAGATCCCGTCTTCATTGAAGGGCAGCCGCCGGTCGGATTCCAGATAGGCCTGGATGCGCGGGCGCGCGGCGACCCGCTCGGCCAGGGCGTCCACCTTGGGCAGCGCCTCCTGCTGCGCCGCCATCGCCTTGGGAAAGGCGTAGCGCAAACCGCTGATCACCTGGAACAGGGACAAATCCACATAGCTGTGGGCGTCGCCCACCAGCCAGTCCGGGCCGGCCGGATTTTGTTCCAGCACCTGCTCGAAGTAGCCCAGAAAACGGGGCAGCCGTTCGTCACGCAGTATCTGGCTGCGGCGCAGGGCCTCGTCTTTCTGATCCTGATAGTAGAGCGAAGCGGCGATCGGATGGTGGCAGTCGTGAATCTCGGCGACCAGGTCGGTGATCGTCAGTTGCAGGCCGTGGGCCCAGTAGCGGCAGGCTTCATCGTCGGGCACCAGCGCCAGGCGCGGCCCCAGGTACTGCAGGATGTTGGCGACATGGGAAATCACCAGCTCGCCGGCTTTCAGAAACGGCGGCGCGAAAGGCGGCCGGGGGGTGGCATCGCCGTCCAGGTAGCTGACGATGGCGGGCACGCCCAGCTCATCGGCTTCGCTGCCGTTGCCCACGTCCAGGTAGTCGGCGCCCGCGTCTTCCAGGGCCAGGCGGACAAACTCCCCGCGTCCCTGAATGGTCGGCCAGTAGAACAGTTCGTAGCGCATGCTTGCCTCCTGTCCCCAGTCGTTAGACGGTAGGCCAACCGGAGCGCGCTGACAAATGGCAAAAATTTTTCAGCGGCTCCTTAGCGGCGCTCGGGATCGGCGATCAGGCCCGGGTAGGCGCGCAGGGTGGCGCTGAGCCACTCAATGAATACCTTGACCTTGCTGGAGAGATGGCGATTGTGCGGATACACCACCGACAGCGGCGTGGGGGCCGGGCGGTATTCCGGCAGCACCTCCACCAACTGGCCGGCGAGCAGGTGTTCGTGCACGCCATACAGCGGAATCTGGGCCAGCCCGAAACCGGCCACCGCGGCGGCGGTGTAGGCGTCGGCGTTGTCCACGGTGAGGCGTCCGCCGAGCTGTAACTGATGGGTTTCGCCGTTCTCGCGGTACTCCCACGGCAGCGGCCGGCCGGTGCGCCCGGAGTGGTAATTGATCACCTGGTGGGTGGCCAGATCCGTCGGCGTTGTCGGCGTGCCGAAGCGGGCCAGATAATCCGGCGACGCACAGCTGATCTCCACCATATAACCCAGCCGCCGCGCCACCAGCGAGGAATCCGGCAGGGGCCCGGCGCGCAGCGCGCAATCCACCCCTTCCTGAATCAGGTCCACCGGCCGGTCATTGACGCCCAGCTCCAGGTCGATCAATGGGTAGCGCGCGCAGAAGGCGGGCAGCGCCGGCAGGATCACCTTGCGGGTGGGTGGGCCGGGCAGGCTGACCTTGAGACGCCCGGCCGGTTCATGGCGGTCGGTGAGCATCGCCTCGGCGTCCGCCAGGTCTTCCAGCAGCGTCAGGCAACGCTCGTAATAGGCGCCGCCGTCCAGGGTCAGAGAGACCTGGCGGGTGGTGCGGTGCAGCAGCCGCACCCCCAGATGGGCCTCCAGTTGTTGCACCGAGGTGGTGACCGTGGCGCGGGGCATTTCCAGGGTTTCCGCGGCGCGGGTAAAGCTGCCCGCTTCCACCACCCGGGTGAACACCTGCATGGCCTTGATGCGATCCATGATGGCTCCGTCATTGTTCAGAAATATGAATGGAGTTAACCATGAAACGCGGTTTATCGCCTGTTTCTGAATGCCGATACTGGTCGCGACCTGAGTAAGGAGAAAGAGCATGAAACAACGTCAACTGGGCCGGCAGGGCCCGCTGGTTTCCGCCCTGGGGCTGGGCTGCATGGGGATGAGCGATTTCTACGGCCACCGCGACGACCGCGAATCCCTGGCCACTCTGGACGCGGCCCTGGAGCGGGGCGTGACGATGCTCGACACCGCCGACATGTACGGCCCGCACCTCAACGAGGAGCTGGTGGGCAAGGCCATCGCCGGCAAGCGCGAGCGGGTTTTTCTGGCCACCAAGTTCGGCATCGTGCGCGACCCGGCCAACCCCCAGGCGCGGGGCGTGGATGGCTCGCCGGAGTACCTGCGGCGCTCGGTGGAGGGCAGTCTCAAACGCCTGGGCGTGGAAACCATCGATCTCTACTACCAGCATCGCATCGATCCGTCGGTGCCGATCGAAGACACCGTGGGCGCCATGGGCGAACTGGTGAAAGCCGGCAAGGTGCGTTACCTGGGGCTCAGCGAAGCCTCGGCGGAGACCCTGCGGCGCGGCCATCGGGAGCACCCGATCACCGCCTTGCAGATGGAATATTCCCTATGGACCCGCGACGCCGAGCAACACATTTTGCCCGCCTGCCGTGAGCTGGGCGTGGGGTTCGTGGCCTACAGCCCTTTGGGGCGTGGCTTTCTGACCGGTGCGATCCGTTCGCCGGACGACTTCGACGCGGACGACTTCCGCCGCCACAACCCGCGTTTTCAGGGCGAGAATTTCCAGCGCAATCTGGACCTGGTGGCCAGCGTCAATGAGATGGCGCGGAGTAAGGGCGTGCTGCCTTCGCAGCTGGCGCTCGCCTGGGTGCTGGCCCGGGGCGAGGACATCGTGCCGATCTTTGGCACCAAGCGCCGCCGTTACCTGCAAGAGAATCTGGGCGCGCTGGAGGTCACACTGAGCGACAGCGAACGGCAGCGGCTCGACCGCCTGTTTCCGCTCAATGCCGCCGCCGGTGAGCGCTATGCGGAAGCCGCCATGCACACGCTGGATCGTTAACCAACAAGCCGTTCAGCGCGTTTCGTCGGGCTCGGACAAGGGCGGCAGCCCATCGCAGGGTTCCGCCCAGGCCGGGTCGGCGGTGAACACGGTGTCGGTGACCTGGTTGGGGTGCACGGCGGAAATTGCCGCGCGCAGCCGGGCGCGGATCGCGTCCAATGCGGCCAGGTTGATGAGCGGATAGTCCTCCGGCAACACCACATGGATCATCACATAGAGCTGGCGGCCCGGGCGCACCATGCGGATTTGCAATTGGCGCACCGGCAGATCCGCCAGCGCCGTCTGGATCGCCGCCTGCACCGGCTGGCGCACGGCACGCGGTGGCGCCCGGTTGAGCAATTCGCGGATCGCGCCGCGCGCCATTTTGATCGGCACGCTCAGGCACAGCAGAACCACGGCGATCACCAGCACCGAATCCACATAGGGCACGATGTCGTGCCAACCCAACCAGCGAGCCAACGGAATGGTGCAGAATGTCAGCAGCACCGCCGAGGAGATCAGCGCGTTGACCAGCCAGTTTTCCGAATCCGCGCGCATCAGCGGCGTATCGTTATGGCGACGGCTGCGAAACAGCAGCCAGGCGGTACCGGAGCAGGCGAGCGTGGCGAACAAGGCATAGACAATCGCCGGGCCGGCGACAATGGTGCGGCCACCAGAGAGCAGCGCGATCACCGCATCGCCCAGGGCGAACAGCGCCACGCCAAGAATCAGCAGCCCCTTGCCGGCGTTGATCAGGGATTCGAAATAGGCGTAACCGAATGGAAATTTGCGGTCATCGGGCTGGGTGGCCAGCGCGCTGATGCGCACCGTGATCAGCGCGACCAGAAAGTAGACCAGATTGAAAAGGCCATCGAGCAGGATCGCCTTGGATTGCGTCAGGCTGGCGGCGGTGACCGCCACCGCGCCCACCAGCAGGGACATCAACGCCGACACAATCAGCACGCCACGCTCGGTTTTCATGGTTTTTCTTCCGCTTCAACAGACCTTTCAGTCTAGCGGTCCACCGGCGGATGGCAATCGGGCGGGAAGGGAAAATACTGTTTTCAGTTTTCAGTCTGGTGAGGCTATTGCGAGGCTTTCTGGTAGGCCTCGATCACCTTGCGGGTCACCACCGGGCCGGCGGCGCGGGTCAGAAAGCGGCGGGTGCCGGGGCTGGCGGCGATCAGAACGCCCGCGGCGACGGCGCCGATCATCACCACGCCGGCATTGCGCTGGGTCCATTCCGCCGCGCGCTCGCCGATCAGTGGCGTCAGATTCTGTTCAATATGCTGCTCATTCTGCGGCGAGGAGACCGAAGTGGCGTCGGGCTTCGCGGTCAGGCCTTTCACCGCCCAACCCAGCAGCACCGCCACCACCAGCAAACCGACGCCGGTGTACAGGGCGGCCAGCGGAGCGCCCACGTGTGGGGCCATGGCCAGCCACGCCGCCGAGGCGATGCACAGCAACGCCGCCAGCCCGGTCAACATGGTCAACCAGACCAGCGCGTGCAGGCTGAACAGAGACGACAGTTTGCCGCGAAGATTCATATCAGCGGCTAATGATTTTGCCGATCAACAGGCCGACACCGAATGCGGTCAGCACGCTGGTGAACGGACGCTGCTTGATCTGGTTGCTGCAATGCTCCGCCTGCCCGGCGGCTTCCAAACGGACTTCGTCGAATTTCTCGCGGGCCGCGTCGACACCCGCCTGAGCCCGCTGCTGGCCGCTGCGCTTCATTGCTTCCGCCAGCGCGGCGATGTCGCTGCGCAGTTGCTCCATGTCTTTTTTAATGGCATCGGTTTCGCTGGACTGGCTCATGATACGCTCCTGCTCCATGCATGAATTTCCTTAGGTCCTTGAGCATAGAGAAGCGTCCGCGCGCCGGCTATTCGTGTGTTGAAAAACATTGATAAAGGAAGATGGGACGTCGGACGTCGGACGTCGGACGCCAGACGCGGGACGCTAGACAAAAAAACAAACGGCCGTTGCTAGAGCACTGCTCTCCAGCAACTCGTGGGCACGCTTTTAAGGTTGGACATCGGACGCTTAACCGCCTAGCGCAACGGTTTGATCTGACGCAAAGACTCGTTGCGTAGCCGCAATGCCTTTGGTGGAGGGCTTATGTTGGCGTCAGATGTCCGACCCACCACCGATCCACCGCTGGGTTAGCGTCCGGCGTCCGGCGTCTGGCGTCTGGCGCAAAAAAACTCGGGTTCGGAGCAACGGCGCCGCGCCATCCGGCCAAAAGGCGTCGCTGGCTGGGCCTGCTCCTACCGGAAAAAATCTCTACAGCGCCGCGTAGGAGAGGTCGGCCAGACCCACGTTGACCCGCCGGCGACCCTATAGCTGCCGAATCACCTCGTCGGTGAATTCACGGGTGCTGGCCTTGCCGCCCAGGTCGGCGGTGGTCACCTGGCCCTCGCCGACCACATGGCGCACCGCCTTGCGAAGGCGCGCGGCGGCGTCGTTGTGTTCCAGGTAGTCGAGCATCATGGCGGCGCCGAGCAGCAGGGCGGTGGGGTTGGCGATGCCCTGGCCGGCAATGTCCGGAGCGCTGCCGTGCACCGCCTCGAAAATGCCTTTGTGCTCACCCACGTTGGCGCCGGGGGCCAGGCCCAGGCCGCCGGTGAGGCCGGCGCACAGGTCGGAAAGAATGTCGCCGAACAGATTGGTGGTGACGATCACGTCGAAGCGGTGCGGGTTCATCACCAGTTGCATGGCGCAGTTGTCGACGATCATCTCCTCGTGCTCGATGTCGTCGTATTCCTTGGCGATGCTTCGCGCTACGTCGAGAAACAACCCGGAGGTGGATTTCATGATGTTGGCTTTGTGCACCACGGTGACCTTGCGGCGGCCCAGCCGGCGGGCGGCTTCGTAGGCGAAGCGGATCAGCCGTTTGGATTCCTTGCGGGTGATCACGCTGCGCAGCTCGGCGCGTTCGCCGTCGTCGCTGACCATCTGGCCTTCGCCGGAATAAATCCCTTCGATGTTCTCGCGGATCGTCAGGATGTCCACGTTGTCGTAGCGCGAGCGCACCCCGGGGATCGACAGCGCCGGACGCAGATTGGCGAACAGATCGAAGTGTTTGCGCAGGGTCACATTGACCGAACGGAAACCCTTGCCCACCGGGGTGGTTATCGGGCCTTTCAGGGCAACCGGGTTCTTTTCAATCAGATCCAGGGTTTCCTGGGGCACCAGCTCCAGGCCTTTGTCCAGCGCCGTCTGCCCGGCGATCGCGTATTCGTAGCGCAGCCCGCAGTCCAGGGCGTCCAGCACCCGCACCGTGGCGTCGACAATATCGGGGCCAATGCCGTCACCGGGAATGACCGTTACGTTCGTCTCCGCCATGGGCGTTCTCCTCTCGTCATCTTTTCACGGTTTTATGATGTCCCCACTTTTGGGGGAAAGTGGGGGTTTTTCAAGGCCCTTGGGCATGCGAGGAGTGTGCCAGGATGGTGAGAGCGCTGGCACGCAACACGCTTTATGCGACACGCGTCGTTGGCGTGCCAGCGTGTTGCGTGCCGCGTGCCAGCCATTGGCTCACTCGGCGAACAATCCCTTGACCCCATGCGGGGCACTGCGCAGGTATTGGTTGGGGGCTTTGACGCTGGCGCCGAGTTTGGCGGCGGCGTGCCAGGGCCAGCGTGGGTCGTAGAGGATGCCACGGGCGAGGGCAACGGCGTCGGCCTGGCCGGAGGCGAGCAGAGTCTCGGCCTGCTCCGGGTCGGTGATCAGGCCCACGGCAATGGTGGTCAGGCCGCTTTCCGCCTTGATGCGCGCCGCCAGGGCGGCCTGGTAGCCCGGGCCCACTGGAATTTTCTGGGCGCCGGTGAGGCCGCCGCTGGAAACGTGGATGTCGTCGCAGCCGTGGCTTTTCAGGGCCTGGGCCAGGGCCACGGTTTGCTCCAGATCCCAGCCGCCGTCGGCCCAGTCGGTGGCTGAGACGCGCACCCCCACGGCCAGTTCGGGCACCGCCTCCTTGACCGCGTCGAACACTTCCAGCAGCAGGCGCATGCGGTTTTCCAGGCTGCCGCCGTAGCGGTCGTCGCGCTGGTTGGAGAGTGGCGAAAGGAATTCGTGCAGCAGGTAGCCGTGGGCGCCGTGGATTTCGATCAGCTCCAGGCCCAGGCGGTGCGCGCGCTTGGCGGCGACGACGAACGCTTCGATCAAGGCGCTGATCTCGCTCTCATCCAGCGGTTCCGGCGCGACCTCGCCGTCGGCGAAGGCGAGCGGCGAGGGCGCCCGGGTGCGCCAGCCCTGGGGTTGATCCGGCGCAATCTGGGCACCGCCTTCCCAGGGTTTCAAGGTGGACGCCTTGCGGCCGGCGTGGGCCAATTGAATGCCGACCGGCATGTCCGAGTGGGCGCGCACCTGATCCAGCACCGTCTTCAGCGCCGCTTCGTTGTCGTCGTTCCACAGCCCCAGGTCCTGCGGGCTGATGCGGCCTTCGGCGAGCACCGCGCTGGCCTCCAGAATCAGCAGCCCGGCGCCGGAGAGCGCCAGGTGGCCCAGGTGAATGGTGTGCCAGGAGGTGGCGTTGCCCTGCTCGGCGGAATACTGGCACATCGGCGCGATCACGATGCGGTTGTTCAGGGTCAGCGGACCCAGTTCGATCGGTGTGAAAAGCTGGCTCATTGATCTCTCCATAAGGCTGGTCATCGGGACGCAAGCCGTTTGCCACGGTGGTGATGTCAGTTGAATGGTGCCGGGTGACGTGATAGTTAAACCCCTTTGGGGAGATGGTATTCCTCCCGAGCATTGCGCTCGAACCGCCGTATTCAGTATGCGGTTGATGATGCCTGTTAACGCGTCAGAAGGCGTGCCCGCGAGCGTGTCGTGCCTTCGGTTGCTTCCTGTTTGCCTGTTTTCAGGACCCGCATCATGTGGTTATCCGTAGTTTCGATTGGCGCTGGCGCCGTGCTGGGTGCGAACCTTCGCTGGCTGCTTGGGCTCTGGCTCAATGCGCTGTTTCCGGCGGTGCCGTTGGGAACCTTGCTGGCCAATTGGCTGGGGGCCTGGTTGATTGGCCTGGCTTTGGGAGGATTCGCCTGGTTGCCGCAAATTGCGCCGGAATGGCGCCTGTTCGTGATCACCGGCTTTCTCGGTGCTCTGACTACTTTCTCCACTTTTTCGGCGGAAATCGTCACCCACCTGCAGGGTGGGCGCTGGTCATTGGCACTGGGCGGCATCGCTCTGCACGTTATCGGTTCGTTGTGCATGACCGGGTTGGGCATCGCCACCGTGGCGCTGATTCGGCACCTGTGCGGCGTTTTGCGCTGAGCCGGTACGCCGCCGGCATCACATTTGCGCGACGGACTGCTCGCCACGCAGTTTGACCACGTCGGTGCGCGGCGGCGCGCCAAACATGCGGCTGTATTCACGGCTGAAGTGCGAAGGGCTTTCGTAGCCGACCCGGTAGCTGGCGGTGGCCGCCTCCAGGCCCTCGCTGAGCATCAGCCGGCGCGCTTCATGCAGCCGCAGTTTCTTCTGGAACTGCAACGGCGACATGCGCGTGACCTGTTTGAAACTGTGAAACAGGGACGACTCGCTCATGTTGACCCGCTCGGCCAGTTCGCGCACTCGCAGCGGCTCGGCGAAGCGATCCTTCAATAGCGCGATCACCTTGGATACCCGGTGCGCCTGGCTGTCGGCGGCGGCGAACTTGCGCATGCGCGCGCCCATTTCGCCGATCAGAGCCCGATAGAGAATCTCGCGGCGCGCCAGTGGCGCCAGAATGGCGGCGTCGTGGGGCGAATCCAGCAAGCTCACCAGGCGCGCGGTGGCGTCCAGCAGGCCCTGGTCGGTTTGCGACACACACAGGCCGCAGGCCGCTTCGGGGCATTTCTCTTCGCTGTTGACGCGCTCGCCCAGTTCCAGCACCAGTTCGGTGACCTCCTGGGGGTCCACGTCCACGCGAATCGACAGGAACGGCTCGCTGGGCGAGGCCATGTCCACCTGCCCGAGCACCGGCAAATGCACCGAAGAGACCAGATAACTGAGCGGTCCGTAGACGATTTCGCGATCGCCCAGCCAGATCGTTTTGCTGCCTTGCACGATCACGCACAGGCAGGGCTCATAGATGGTGGAAACGCACTGCGTGGGCGTGTTGGCGCGGCCCAGGTGCAGCCCGGCGATGGTGGATTCCTCCATGCCATCGGCGACCACGTGGCGCATCACCGTGTCCGCCAGCTTGCCGCGCAGCCGTTCAATGTCGCGGCTTTGTTCGGCGCTCGGCGACGCGGGAGTCAGGCTGGGGGCGACAGAGTTCGGGACAGAGCTCGGGACAGAGTTCGGTAGAGAAGGTGGCATCACGATAATCCCTCCGGTTGATGGCGGCAGTATACGCCCGACCGGTGACCCGGAAAGGCGCACGCCGATAATGCTGCAGGATCAGGCAAGCACTCTGGAGTAACGTGCAATTTCAGGCAAGTTTCCCCGGTCTGGCGTGGTTTGCTGCAAGTCGGTGGACTGACCCGAATGTGCGCAAAGAGAGAAGAGGGTCCGTTCTCTTCAGCGTTGAAGGGCACCGATCTGGTGCGCCTAAAGTGGCGATTATGACGGTAATTTGTCCGCTTTATGCGGCTATCGGCGCATTCTGGCCTTGTTGGGGCCGGCGACCGGCTCTTGCCGGATAGAGCGCGCCGGGCGGGCGGGGGACAAGTGGCGCACAGGTTATCAATTTTTCCTCTTATCGCAGAATCGGGCAATCAAGAGGCAGTAACCGGATACCCGGCAACGGTGCGCTCCGCTTATCTTGCTGCGGGTGGAAGGGGCAGCGTTGAACAGCCCGTTCACGCAGAGCCCGGTGAAACGCGGCCATGGCGGTCGCCATCGGACCGGCCGATCACCAGGATCGGCAAAAGCTCTGCTGAATGGGATTGACCTCAAGTTTGGTTGAGGAATTAACGTTCGCCGCCTGGGCCGGCCCGAGCCGGTTCTCTGAAAAAGATCAATACCAGGAGCGAGAAGGACATGGATTCGATCAATACCGATTACGCAAGTGGCGGCGGTGAGCTGATCATCGGGCTGGCCCTGCTGTTGATGACGGTGGTGGGGCTGGCCGGTTGCGACGCCCGCGGCGAGCAGGCGCGCAGCGCACCGCCGCCGCCAGCGGTGGAAGTGGCCGAAGTGCAGCGCCAGCCATTAACCCTGTGGGATGACTTCACCGGCCGGGTGGCGGCGCCGGAAAGCGTGGACCTGCGGCCGCGGGTGAGCGGCTACATTGATGCGGTCAGCTTCCAGGAAGGCGAGCTGGTCAAGCAGGGCGATGTGCTGTTCCAGATCGACCCGCGCCCCTACCGGGCCCGCGAGCGCGCGGCGGTGGCCGATCTGGCCCAGGCCCGCAGTCGCTATACGCTGGCGAAAAGCGAGGCGGCGCGCGCCGAGCGGCTGGTCAACAGCCGCGCCATCTCCCGGGAGGAGTACGACCAGCGCGATTCGGCGATGGCCTCCGCCCGTGCCCAGGTGGCCGCCGCCGAGGCGGCGCTGGAGAGCGCCCGTCTGGATCTGGAATACACCCGGGTGCGGGCGCCGATCTCTGGGCTGGCCGGCCGGGCCATGGTCACCCGTGGCAATCTGGCCAACGCGGATCAAACCCTGCTCACCAACCTGGTGTCGGTGGACCCGCTGTACGTGTACTTCGAAAGTGACAGCAGCACGGTGGCGAGCAGCCTCGGCCTGATGAGCGGTGATCAGCCAGCCAGGGTGCGCATCGGCGTCACCGGGGAAAGCGGCTACCCCCACGCCGGCACCGTGGATTTCGTCGACAACCGCCTGAATGGCAGCACCGGCACGCTGCAGTTCCGCGCCGTGGTCGCCAACCCGGACGGCCTGCTCAAGCCCGGCCAGTTCGCCCGCGTGGAAATGCCCACCAAACACCTGGACAACGCCCTGACGGTGGAAGGCAAAGCACTGCTGACCGATCAGGACCGGCGCTATGTGTACGTGGTCGAAGCCGACAACAAAGCGGCCCGGCGTAACGTGCAGCCCGGGCGCACCGTGGATGGCCGGGTGGTGATCCTCGATGGCCTCAAGCCCGGTGAGCGGGTGATCGTCAATGGCGTGCAAAAGGTGATGGCCTCCGGCATGCCGGTTGCCCCCAGCCTGGTGCGCGGCGACCCGCCGAAAGCCGCCGGCGAGGTCGCCGCCACGCCCTGAGTTCCCGCACTCGTTGCGCGGCAACGATGTCAGTGGTGGCCGGTGACCCCGGCCGCCGCTGATCCCGCTTTCCGCTCCGTTTACCGACTGTTGCCCGGTTCATTGGCGCGCCCTTGGGGCGGCGCCCAGAGGACGTTATTGCCATGAATTTTTCCCGTTTCTTCGTCGACCGCCCGGTGTTCGCCTCGGCGCTGTCGATCATCATCTTCGTGGTCGGCCTGATTGCCATTCCGCAATTGCCGATCAGCGAATACCCGGAAGTGGTACCGCCTTCGGTGCAGGTGCGCGCGGTGTTCCCCGGCGCCAACCCGAAAGTGATCGCCGAAACCGTGGCCTCGCCACTGGAGGAAGCGATCAACGGTGTCGAGAACATGATGTACATGAAGTCAGTGGCCGGCTCCGACGGCGTGCTGCTGACCACCGTGACGTTTCGCCCGGGCACCGACCCGGACGCCGCCCAGGTGCAGGTGCAGAATCGCGTCAGCCAGGCCGAGGCGCGCCTGCCCGAGGAAGTGCGCCGCCAGGGTGTCACCACCCGCAAGCAATCGCCGACCCTGACTCTGGTGGTGCACCTGGTGTCACCGGATGGCCGCTACGATTCGCTGTACCTGCGCAACTACGGCGTGCTGCGCGTCAAGGATGAGCTGGCGCGGCTTTCCGGCGTCGGCGACGTGCAGATTTTCGGCTCCGGCGATTACGCCATGCGCGTCTGGCTGGACCCCAACAAGCTGGCTTCTCGTGGGCTCACCGCCGGCGATGTGGTGCGCGCGATCCGCGAACAGAACGTGCAGGTTTCCGCCGGCCAGCTTGGCGGCGAGCCGATGCCCGACGGCAGCGACTTTCTGATGTCGATCAACGCCAAGGGCCGTCTTGAAACCACCGCCGAATTCGGCGACATCGTGATCAAGAGCGGTGCCGATGGCGAGATCGTGCGGCTGGACAGCGTGGCGCGCCTGGAAATGGGCGCCGGCGATTACACCCTGCGCTCCCAGCTCGACGGCAAGGACGCCGTCGGCATGGGCATCTTCCAGTCGCCGGGCGCCAACGCCATCGAGTTGTCCGACGCGGTGCGCGGGAAAATGGCCGAATTGTCGACCAGCTTCCCGGAAGGCATGACCTACAAGATTGCCTATGACCCCACCGTTTTCGTGCGCGATTCGATCACCTCGGTGGTGCATACCCTGCTCGAAGCCGTGGCGCTGGTGGTGCTGGTGGTGATCCTGTTCCTGCAAAGCTGGCGCGCGTCGTTGATTCCGTTGCTGGCGGTGCCGGTGTCGGTGGTGGGCACCTTCGCCGCCCTGTTGATGCTGGGCTTCTCGATCAACACCCTGACCTTGTTCGGCATGGTGCTGGCGATCGGCATCGTGGTGGACGACGCCATCGTGGTGGTGGAGAACGTGGAACGCAACATCGAGGAGGGGCTGGCGCCGCTGGCCGCCGCCCACCAGGCCATGCGCGAAGTGTCCGGGCCGATCATCGCCATCGCCCTGGTGCTGTGCGCGGTGTTCGTGCCGATGGCGTTTTTGTCCGGCGTTACCGGCCAGTTCTATCGCCAGTTCGCCGCCGCCATCGCCATTTCCACGGTGATCTCGGCGATCAATTCGCTGACCCTGTCACCGGCCCTGGCCGGCCGGTTGCTGCGCCCGGTGGATGCCCCCAAGGATGCCCCGGCGCGTTTGATTGATTTTCTGTTCGGCTGGATTTTCCGCCCCTTCAACCGCTTCTTCACCAGCGGCTCCAACCGTTATCAGGGTTTCGTGCGCCGTTCCCTGGGCCGGCGTGGCGCTGTGTTTCTGGTCTATCTGGTGTTGCTGGCCGGCACCGGCGTGATGTTCAAGGCGGTGCCCGGCGGGTTTATTCCCACCCAGGACAAGCTCTACCTGATTGGCGGCGTGAAAATGCCGGAAGGCGCTTCGTTGGAGCGCACCAGCGAGGTGGTGAGCCGCGTGGCGAAGATGGCGATGGAAACCGACGGCGTGCAAAACGCCATCGCCTTTCCGGGGCTGAACGCTCTGCAGTTCACCAACACGCCCAACTCCGGCACCCTGTTTTTCACGCTTAAACCGTTCGCCGAGCGTGGCCGCACGGCGGCGCAGATCAATGCGGAAATCAACGCCAAGGTGGCCGGCATCAAGGAAGGCTTCGCGTTCTCGTTCATGCCGCCACCGATTCTCGGCCTCGGCCAGGGCTCCGGCTATTCCCTGTTTATTCAGGACCGCGCCGGGCTCGGTTACGGCGCGCTTCAGGACGCGGTCAACGGCTTTTCCGGCGCGATCGTGCAGACCCCTGGCCTGAGTTATCCGATCACCACCTATCAGGCCAACGTGCCGCAGTTGGATGCCCAGGTCGACCGCACCAAAGCCAAAGCCCAGGGCGTGCCGATCACCGAGTTGTTCGACACCCTGCAAACCTATCTCGGTTCCACCTACGTGAACGACTTCAACCAGTTCGGCCGCACCTACCAGGTGATCGCCCAGGCGGACGCGCCGTTCCGCGACCAGGTCGAGGACATCGCCAACCTGCGCACCCGCAACGCCGCCGGCGAGATGGTGCCGATCGGCTCGATGGTCAGTGTGTCGCGCAGCTTCGGCCCGGACCCGGTGATCCGCTACAACGGCTACCCGGCGGCGGACCTGATCGGCGAATCCGACCCGCGCGTGTTCTCCTCCACCGAGGCGATGGCGCGCGTGCAGGCAATGGCCGACGAGGCGCTGCCGGCGGGCATGACCATCGAATGGACCGACCTCAGCTATCAGCAGGCCACCCAGGGCCACGCCGCCCTGGTGGTGTTCCCGCTGGCGTTGCTGCTGGTGTTCCTGGTGCTGGCCTCGCTCTACGAGAGCTGGGTGTTGCCGCTGGCGGTGATTCTGATCGTGCCGCTGTGTTTGCTGGCGGCCCTGTTCGGCGTGTGGCTGGCCGGTGGCGACAACAACATCTTCGTGCAGGTGGGGCTGGTGGTGCTGATGGGGCTGGCCTGCAAGAACGCCATTCTGATCGTGGAATTCGCCCGCGAAAAAGAAGCGGAAGGCATGAGCACCGTGGCCGCCGCGCTGGAAGCCTGCCGGCTGCGGTTGCGCCCGATCATCATGACCTCGGTGGCGTTCATCGCCGGCGTGGTGCCACTGGTGCTGGCCAGTGGCGCCGGCAGCGAAGTGCGCAACGCCATGGGCATCACCGTGTTCACCGGCATGCTCGGCGTCACCCTGTTCGGCCTTGCCTTAACGCCGGTGTTCTACGTCGCCCTGCGCGCCCTGGCCAAACGCCTGAAGGGGGAAACCGCGGCGCCCCGATTGACCCATACTCCGGAGCAACACGATGCGTAATGTTCTGACCCTCACGGCGGCGGCGCTGCTGGCCGCCTGCGCGGTGGGCCCCGATTACCGGGCCCCGGAGCCGCAAGCGCCGGCCGCGTTTTCCGAGGCGCGTGGTGCGCGCGCCTTCAACGCCGACGTCGAGCGCCGCTTCTGGGCCGGCTTCGGCGACCCCTTGCTGGCCGGTCTGATCCGCCAGACGCTGGACGCCAACAACGACCTGCAAGTGGCGCTGGCCCGTTACGATCGCGCCCGGGCGTTGCTCAGCGGCGCCCGCCGCGAGCAACTGCCCAGCGTCACCGCGTCGGCGTCCGCCGCCGAGCAGCACCTGGCGGAAGTGGAACGCACGCCGCCGGGCGGCGGTGATGAGCGGGTCGAACTGTACCAGGCCGGCGCCGGCCTGAGCTGGGAGCTGGATCTGTTCGGCCGCCTGCGCCGCGCCACGGAAGCGCGCCGCGCCGAGCTGGGCGCCGCTGGCGCCGATCTGCAGGGTGTGCGGGTGGCGCTGGTCGGCCAACTGGCCAGCAGCTATTTCGAACTGCGCGGCTTGCAGCAGCAACTGGCGGTGGCCCGCCACAACGTGCAACTGCAGAGCGAATCCCTGGAGATCGTCGACGCGCGCCTGCAAGCGGGCCGAGGCACCGAGTTCGACACCGTGCGCGCCCGCGCTCGCCTGGACGCCACCCGCGCCGCGGTACCGGAACTGGAAGCGAGCATCCGCGCCAACATGCACCGCATCGCCGTGCTCAGCGGCCAGGCGCCCACCGCTCTGGTGGACACCCTGGCGGTGGCCGAGCCGCTGCCGCCGGTGATGCCGGAGATTCCCCTGGGCACTCCCGGTGAAGTGCTGCGCCGCCGCCCGGACATCCGCGCCGCCGAACGGCGCCTGGCCGCCGCTACCGCCAGCATTGGCATTGTCACCGCCGATCTTTATCCGCGCTTCACCCTGGGCGGGCTGATCGGATCGGTGGCGGCGGACGGCGACGACCTGTTTACCGGCGGCGCCGAATCCCGGCGCATCGCCCTGGGCGTGGACTGGACCTTCCTCGACTTCGGCAAGGTGCGCGCGCGCATCGACGCCGCCGACGCCGACAGCCGCGCGGCCCTGGCCAACTACCAGCAGACCGTGCTCAACGCCCTGGAAGAAACCGAGACCCTGCTGGTGCGCTACCACCGCGATCAGACCCGCACCGGTTACCTGGCCAGCGCCGCCGCCGGCGCCGACCGCGCCGCGCAACTGGCGCGGGAGCGCTACCGGGAGGGCATCATCGGTTACTTCGAAGTGCTGGCCGCCGAGCAGGAGCGCATCGACACCCGCGACGCCCTGATTCAGAGCCGCACCCGCGTCACCCTCGGCATGGTCAATCTGTACCGCGCGCTCGCCGGCGCCCCCGACCAGCAGGTGGAGCCACAGCAAAACGGTGCCTGACCGGGCCCGCCCACGGTCCGGCGCCGCGCCGGTTCCGGTTTCCGGCAAGGATCGCCGAGAAACCGGGTACCGGTGTCGGCGGCCCGACGCTTAAAGTAAACGCCATCGCCGGCCCCGCCACCGGCACGAATCTCGCGCTGATTCGATCTTTATCGTTTTGATCTTACCCCGAGGCCATGGATGGCCTTTTTTTTCCCGCCACGCAGTAACGCTGCTCCGCTCCCACAAAAGAGAGTTCGCTGACAGGCGGCACGCCATGCGGAGTGGCTGCAAGCTTCAAGCTTCAAGCTGCAAGGGCGGCTTGGTAGCTACCCTTAGCGGCCTGCGGCTTTTTTAGCTTGCAGCTTGCAGCTTGCAGCGCGCAAGCGTGCCGTGCCATGGACCCCCACCGCGCGATGCTTATAATGGGCGCCGCTTCGCCGTGATACGGCCTTGCCCTCTGGTGGCCGCTTTGATTCGGCGCTACCGTTGCAGGGTCCGGCCGCGCACTGGCTGGCTCCGTTTCCCGTGTTGACGAAGGCTATGGATCGCATAAAGGACAACCGAACCCGATTGCTGCGCGCCGCCGCGGATCTGTTTGCCCGCAAGGGATTTCACGCCACCGGCATGAGCGATCTGGAAAAAGCCACCGGGCTGGGGCGCAGCTCGCTGTATCACTATTTCTCCAATAAAGAGGAGATGCTGTTCGAGATCACCACCCGCTATTTGCGTGAGCTGATTGCCATCGGCGAGGCATTGTTGGCGGAGGATCAGGCCTCTGAACAGCGGCTGCGCAGTTTCTCCCGCGCGGTGATGCGCAGCGTCGCCGAGGATCTTTCCGAGCTGACCGTGTGTTTCCGTGAAATGCACTCGGTGACCGGCGAGAACCGTCAGGCATCGCTGGATTTGCACCGCGCCTACGAGCGCGTCTGGGCGCGCATGCTGCGCGCCGGTTCCGACCACGGCGATTTTCAGGACACCGATGCGATCACCGTGAAGGCGGTGATCGGCATGCATCACTACAGCTACCTGTGGCTGCGCCCGGACGGCAATCGCAGCCCCGAGGCGATTGCCGATTCGTTCTGCGATCTGATCCTTTCCGGCCTGAAGCGCGGTTCCGTTTAGATTTATTTGCTTCCCTTCTGGCCGCCTTTATTCCTAAAAAATGTATCGACCGGTACAGTTCAAGCTGCCACAAGCCCCGCTGTTGCTGGCGCTCCGGGCGGCGATACGGATTTTGGATCGCCGCTCCCGCAATCATTTCCTTTTCTTATAGTTCAGTTAATTCAACACTTTAAGTGATTTCCGGACTTTGTTCCCATTGCGGGCCGAGTATGGATGACGCTTTACAGCGACTCACTGGTCACCGTACTGTATGGACCAGTCGGTACAGTTTTCCGGGCCGGCAAACAAACATAGCACTCAATAATAAAACCCGACACGAAAGGTGGAGGAAACAACATGCTGCAGGCCGCAGGTGCGCTTTGCGCGCGCGTCTCCCGACAACTTATTCCCAACCCGTTTATCTTCGCCATCCTGCTCTCGGCGGTGGTCTACCTGATGGGCATCGTGATCACCCACCAAAGCCCGGCGCAGATGGTCGGCCACTGGTACGCCGGCTTCTGGGATCTGCTCAAGTTTTCCATGCAGATGGTGGTGATTCTGCTGTTCGGCTATGTGCTGGCCAGTTCGCCGCCGGTGCGCGCCGCGGTACGCCGCGCCGCCGCCCTGCCGCGCAGCGCCGGGCAGGGCATTATTCTGGTCACCGTGCTGGCGGTGGTGTTCGGCTTTCTGAGCTGGGGCCTGGGCCTGATCGTCGGCGCCATCGCCGCCCGCGAAGTGTGCGGGCAGGCCAAGAAACGCGGCATCCGCATTCATTATCCGCTGGCCGCCGCCGCCGGCTTTTCCGGGCTGATCATTTTCAACTGCGGTTTGTCCGCGTCGGCGCCGCTGCTGGTCAACACCCAGGGGCACTTTCTGGCCGACAAGATCGGTTTGATCCCGGTGTCCCAGACCATTTTCTCACCGTTCAATCTGATTGCCTTTCTGGCCTACCTGATTCTGATTCCGCTGGTGTATCGCGCCATGCATCCCAAGGATGAGGACATCGCCGAGATCGCCGACGACGAAGCCGACGCCGCCGATGCCGTGGCCGACGCCAAACGGGAAAAAGCCGAAGCCACCACGCTGGCCGAGAAACTGGAAAACGCCGCCCTGCTGAGCTGGATGCTGATCGTGCCCGGCCTGGGTTATCTGGGGTATCACTTTTACAGCAAGGGCTTCGATCTCAACCTGGACATCGTCAACTTCGCGCTGCTGATTTTCGGCCTGATCGCCTACCGCACGCCGATGGCCTATGTGAACGCCATCGATGAGGGCATCCGCGCCTGTGGCCAGATCGTGCTGCAGTTTCCGCTCTACGCGGGAATCATGGGCATGATGGCGGGCTCTGGCCTGGTGGCGGTGTTCGCCGAATGGCTGGTGTCGATTTCCAACGTGCACACCTTCCCGCTGCTGGCGATGATCGCCGCCGGTTTCGTCAACCTGATGGTGCCCTCCGCCGGCGGCCAATGGGCGGTGCAGGGGCCGCTGTTGATTCAGGCCGGGCAGAGCCTGGGCGTGGACAACGCGGTCACGGTGATGGCGTTTTCCTACGGCGACCAGCTCACCAATGCGATTCAACCCATGTGGATGCTGCCGCTGCTCGGCGTGACCGCGCTCAAGGCCCGCGACATCGTTGGCTACACGGCGGTGATGATGCTGTTCGCCCTGGTCATTTTCGGCGTTGGCGTCACCGTGCTGCCGGTGCTGTTTGGCGGCTGAGCGAGCCGCGATCTTATAAAAAGGAGTGCTTCAATGAGCTACACGCACAACCTGGCGCCACTGTGCTGGACACCCGGGCCGGAACGGATCGCCAGTGCCGCGATCACCCGGTTCGCCCGGCAGGTCGGTCTGGAGGGCGCCAGCTACGCCGATCTGCACCGCTACGCGGTGACCTGCCTGGAGGATTTCTGGGCCGAGTTCTGGCGCTTCGCCAACCCGGTCGCCAGCGACTACCAGCAGGTGCTCAGCAGCGATGGCCAGGCGCGCATGGTCGGCGCCCGTTTCTTTATCGGTGCCACCATGAACTTCGCCGAGAATCTGCTGGCCGGCGACGCCGACCAGGTGGCGGTGATCGAAACCGGAGAAGACGGGGTCGGCGCGGCGCTGACCCTGGCACAGCTGCGCCAGCGCGTGGCCGGCGCCCAGCAGGCGCTGCGTGAGCTGGGGGTGGGCGAGGGCGACCGCGTCGCCGGGCTGATGCCGAACACCGTGGACACCCTGGTGATGGTGCTGGCCACCGCCTCGATCGGCGCGATCTGGTCCGCCTGCGCGCCGGAGTTTGGCGTTAACGGCGTGCTCGACCGCTTCGGCCAGATCGAACCCAGGGTGCTGGTGGCGGTGCCGCGCTATCGCTACAACGGTCGTCTGCACGACATCGGCGAGCGCGTCGCGGAGATTGCCAATGGCCTGAAAGTCCGTCATTTGCTGCTGTGCGGCGAGGGTGAGGTGGAACGCACCTACGCTGCCGTGGCGCGGCTGGAAACGCTGGCGGCGGGCGCGCCGTCACAACCGGACTATGTGGCGCTGCCGTTCAATCATCCGCTCTACGTGATCTACACCTCCGGCACCACCGGGCTGCCCAAGTGCATCGTGCACAGCGCCGGCGGCACCCTGATCAACCATCGCAAGGAGCACATGCTGCATTGCGACATTGGCCCCGGCGACCGGGTCATGTATTACACCTCCACCGCCTGGATGATGTACCACTGGATGATCACCGCCCGCGCCAGCGGCGCCACCCTGGTGCTTTATGACGGCGCGGCTATTCCCAAACGCGACGGCGAGCTGGATCACGACGCTCTGTGGCGCATCGCCGCCGAAACCGGTGCCACCCATTTCGGCACCAGCCCCAAATATCTGTCGTTGCTGGAGCAGGCCGGCCGCCGGCCCGCTGATCACTACGACTTGTCCGCGCTGCGCATGGTGATGAGCGCCGGCGCGCCGCTCACCGAGGAAAACTTCCGCTGGGTGTACGGCGCGGTGAAAGCGGATCTGTGCCTGGCGTCGATTTCCGGGGGCACCGAAATTCTCGGCTGTTTCGTGATGGGCAACCCGGCCGGGCCGGTGTACGCCGGTGAAATCCAGGTGCCGGCCCTGGGCATGGCGATGGCCATGCTCGATGAACGGGACATTCCGGTACTCGGCCGCCACGGCGATCTGGTGTGCACCGAACCGTTCCCGTCCATGCCGCTGGGCTTCTGGGGCGACGGCGGCTGGCAGCGTTATCTGGACACCTACTTCGGTGAACGCGCGGATGTCTGGACCCACGGCGACGTCGCGTACTTTACCGCCAGCGGTGGCGTGGTGATCACCGGCCGCAGTGACACCCTGCTCAAACCCGGTGGCGTGCGCATGGGCCCCTCGGAAATTTACCGCGTGGTGGAAACCATCGACGGCATCGAGGATTCCCTGGTGGTGGGTTACCCCATCGAGGGCGGCGACATGGACCTGTGGCTGTTCGTGGTCACCGAAGCGGGCCGTGAGCTGGATGAGCCGCTGAGCCAGCGCATTCGCGATGCGCTGCTGCGCGAAGCGTCGCCGCGCCATGTGCCGAAGCGGCTGTTCCAGGTCAACGAAATTCCCTACACCCTGAACGGCAAGAAAGTGGAAAAAGCGGTGCTGCAAATGCTCACCGGCAAGCCGGTCAAGAACAAGGGCTCGCTGCTCAACCCGGATTGTCTGGAGCAGTTCGTGGCGGTGGCGGAGGTGCAGGCATGAGCCACTGGAACTGCGCCATCGCCGGCATCGGCGAGCTGACGCCAACGCGCCGCACCGAGGGCGAAACCACCCTGGGCATGATCGCCCGGGTGTGCATCGAAGCGGTGGCGGACGCCGGCCTGGAGCCGGCCGCCATCGACGGCCTGCTGGTCGGCCCGCAGGTCGGCGAAACGCCGCAGCACGTGCCCGCCACGGTGTGCGAATACCTGGGTCTCAAACCGACCATGAGCAATGTGGTGGACCTGGGCGGCGCCTCCGGCGCCGGCATGGCCTGGCGGGCGGCGGCGGCGATCAACGCCGGCATGTGCGAAGCGGTGCTGTGCGTGCTCGCCAACAGCCGCGAGCCGACGCCGCCGCGTTCACCCAATCGCAACCCGATCCGCGAGTTCGATGTGCCGTTCGGCGCCTCCGGCGCCAACGCCGCCTACGCCATGATCGCCCAGGCGCACAGGCATCACTACGGCACCACCAGCGAGCAACTGGCCCAGGCGGTGGTGGCGCAGCGGCGCAACGCGGCCCGCCACCCGCAGGCGATTTTCCGCGACACGCCGATCACCGTGGACGATGTGCTCAACTCGCCGCTGGTGGCGGCGCCGCTGCGGTTGCTGGAAATCGTCATGCCCTGTGCCGGCGGTTCCGCCTTCGTGGTCACCACCAGCCAGCGCGCGCGCACCTTGCGCCATCCACCGGTGGAGATCGCCGGCGCCGGCGAGAAAGTCACCCACCGGGCCATTTCCGGCGCGCCGGATCTGCTCTCCGGCCCGCTCAAACCGGCCATGGCGCGGGCGTTTCAACAGGCCGGCGTGAGCGCCACCGACATGAACCTGCTGTCGCTGTACGACTGCTACAGCATCATGCTGGCGGTGACCGTGGAAGACGCCGGCCTGTGCCCGCCGGGCGCCGGCGGCCGCTGGCTGGCCGAGCACGACCTCAGCCCAGAGGGCGATTTTCCGCTCAACACCCACGGCGGCCAGCTCGCCTTTGGTCAGGCGGATCTGGCCGGCGGCATGTCGCACATCATCGAGGCGGTGCGGCAACTGCGGCATCAGGCGCACGGGCGCCAGATCGCCAACGCCCGCCACGCCCTGGTGACCGGCAACGGCGCCACCATGAGTGAAGCCACCGCTCTCATTTTGCGCCGGGAGGAGTAGCCAATGACACATTCTGGAAACCAACCGATGCGCAAACCCGGCCCTCAGGCCAGCCCGTTGTCACAACCGTTCTGGGAAGGCTGCCGTGAGCGTCGTTTGCTGATTCAGTACTGCCCGGATTCCGAGAAATGGGTGTTTTACCCGCGCGCCCTGGACCCGCACAGTTGGTCGACCAACCTGCAGTGGCGTGAAGCCAGCGGGCGCGGCACGGTGGCGTCGTTCATCGTGGTGCACAAGCCCGGCCATCCGGCGTTCGTGGAAGACAGCCCCTACGTGGTGGCGCTGATCGATCTGCAAGAGGGGCCGCGCATGCTTTCCAACGTGGTGGAATGCGCCCCGGACGCGGTGCGCATTGGCATGCCGGTACAGGTGCATTGGGTTGAGCAGGGTGGCGAAGTGCTGCCCAAGTTCCGGCCCGCCGACCCCCGTGACAACAACGGAGAATGACCATGGATTCGCAACACCAGGCGGTACTGCTGGACGGCATCCGCACCCCTTTCGGCCGTTACCTGGGCGGGCTGGCCAGCGTGCCGGCGCGCACCCTCATCGCCACCGCCATCGCCGAGCTGATCCGCCGCTATCCGGCCTTCGCCCAGGCCGACGGCGTGCTGCTCGGGCAGGTACTGCAAGCGGGCCAGGGCCAGAACCCGGCCCGGCTGGCCGCCGCCGACGGCGGTGTCGATTGGCGGGTGCCGGCGCTGACGCTCAATAACGTTTGCCTGGCCGGGCTGGCCAGCGTCGCCGATGCGGCGCGGCGCATTCAACTGGGCGAAGGTTCGCGCTATATCGTGGGTGGCGGCGACTCCATGAGCCGCGCGCCCCACGCGCGGCTGATGCGCCAGGCGGAGCGCCGCCCCGGCGAACTCGGTTTCACCGACATCATGATCAACGACGGCCTTTGGTGCTCGTTGGGCAACGAGGGCATGGGCCCACTTTCCGAGCGCGCCAACCGGGAACTGAACATCGCCCGGCCAGAGCAGGATGCCTACGCCGCCGCCTCCCATCAGCGCGCCGCCGCCGCCGTTAAAGACGGATTTTTTGACGGCGAGATCGTGCCGGTGGCGGTGCCCGGGGGCGAGGTCAGCGGTGATGAAGGCATCCGCGCCGACACCACCGTGGAGAAGCTGGCCGGCTTGCGCGCCGCCTTTGAAGAGGGCGGCTCGATCACCGCCGGCAGCAGCTCGCAAATGACCGACGGCGCCTCCGCCGGGCTGGTGTGCTCTCAGGCGGAAGCGGATGCCCTGGGGGTGACGCCGCTGGGCCGCATTATCGGCTGGGCGGAAGTGGCCGGGCCGGACAACACCCTGCATCTGAAACCCGCCAACGCCATTGAACGGGCGGTGGCGCGCGCCGGCATTGGCCTGAACGATGTCGACGTTTTTGAAATCAACGAAGCCTTCGCGGCGGTGGTGATCGCCACCTGCCGGCATCTGAATCTGCCCGCCGAGCGCGTCAACGTGAACGGCGGCGCCATCGCTCTGGGCCACCCACTGGGCGGCACCGGCTTCCGGCTTCTGCTCACCGTGGCGCGGGAGCTCAAGCGCCGCCAGGGCCGCTACGCGGTGGCCTCGCTGTGCGGCGGCGGCGGCCAGGGTTACGCCGTGGTGATTGAACGAACTTCATAGGAAAGGAGAGCAGTAATGAGCAACAGCAATCCGGTCAACGGCTGGAGCGACACCCGCCATGGCATGCCTGAACAGGGCGCCGTCGCCGAAAGGAAAAAGGACGTCACCGAAAAAGACATCGAACTGTTCAGTGAAATGAGTGGCGACTACAACCCGCTGCACACTGACAAAGCGGCGGCGGAAGCCTCACGCTTTGGCGGCCTGATCGTTCAAGGTGGCGTCACCACCGGCATTCTCAACGCGGTGGTCGCCGAGGACCTGCCCGGCCCGGGCAGCGTGTTCCTCAGCGTGGAATGGAAATTTTCCAAACCGGTGTACGTGGGCGACACCATCACCGGCCGCGTCGAGGTGCTGACGGTACGAGAAGACAAGCCTTTCTGCACCATCCGCACCACCGTGGAAAACCAGAAAGGCGAGGTCTGCATCAGCGGCGAAGCGGTGACCTACACGGCCGCGCTGCCGAAATGAGCGACGCCACCGTCGCCGCCCCCCGCCGGGACCCGCAAGGGTGCTGGCGGGGGCTGGCCACCCTGGCGGCCGCCATGCTGCTGGGCATGACCACCTGGTTTTCCGCCACCGCCGTGGTGCCCCAGCTGCGTGAGCTGTGGGCGCTGACGCCGGGGCAATCCGCCTGGATGACCATCAGTGTGCACTTGGGTTTCGTGGTCGGCGCACTGGCCTCGGCGCTGTTCAACATCGCCGACCTGATCGCGCCGCGCCGCTTGATGCTGTGCGGCGCCGCCGGCGCCGCTCTGGCCAATCTTTTATTGCTCACCGAACCGGGCGTCGGCGCCGCCATGCTGCTGCGTGGCCTGACCGGCCTGTTCCTGGCTGGCGTCTATCCGCCGGCGATGAAAGCCATGGCCACCTGGTTCAAGGTCAAACGGGGCACCGCCCTGGGCATCATGGTGGGCGCGCTGACGTTGGGCTCCGCCACCCCGCACCTGGTCAACGGCCTGGGCGGGCTGGACTGGCGGCTGGTGATCATCGCCACCTCGCTGCTGACCCTGGCCGGCGGCCTGATCGCCGAATACCTGGGCAAGGACGGCCCCTTCGATTTTCCGCGCGCGCCGTTTAACCCGGGTCAGGCGTTCCGCGCCTTCTCCGACCGCCCGGTGCTGCTCGCCTCGGTGGGGTATTTCGGGCACATGTGGGAGCTGTACGCCATGTGGGCCTGGTTTTCCGTGTTCATCACCCAGGTGCTGCAAGCGGACGGCAACCCCACCGCCGGTGGCCTCGGCGCCCTGCTCACCTTCGCGGTGATCGGTGTCGGCGCGCTCGGCTGTTGGGCCGGCGGCGAGCTCGGCGACCGCTGGGGGCGGGGCAATACCACCTCCCTGGCGATGCTGGTCTCCGGCGGTTGCGCCGTGCTGATCGGCTTTATGCAAAGCGCGCCGCTGCCGCTGGTGCTGCTGATCGGCCTGGTGTGGGGCTTCGCCGTGGTCGCCGATTCCGCCCAGTTCTCCACCGTGATCACCGAGCTGGGCGATCAGAGCTATGTGGGCACCGCCCTCACCCTGCAACTGGCGATTGGCTTTGTTCTCACCGTGCCCACCCTGTGGCTGATCCCCATCGTGCAACACAGCTACGGCTGGCCGGCGGCGTTCTCGCTGCTCGCCATCGGCCCGGTGATCGGCACCGTGGCGATGCAGAAACTGAAAAAATACGAACGACGCTAGGCGTTTTCTGAGTATGGTTCGGCGCGGCTTCGGTCGCGCTTTTTTTTGGTTCATCGCGGAATAGCGGGAATTGACTCAATGCCGATCCATTTCCCA
>NZ_NMQZ01000014.1 GCF_002864685.1 Alloalcanivorax mobilis | reverse complement strand
CAGGCTCGTCTCGTCGCCGACCCGGCCATCAATTTCCCGTCTCCCTTCATAGACAGGACGGGAACCCGAAGGGCGACACAACGGGGTGTCCTTCCTTCTCTTCATAAAAAGAGGGGCTTCGCCTCGGCCTACGGCCCGCACTGCGTGCGTTCACCCGCTGCGCGGGATGTGTCTACTTTCTTGGACAAGCAAGCCCAGCCGCTTGCGGCTGGAACGCCGAAGGCGGCCCGAAGGGTGAGTGGCAACGCCACGAATCAAGTAGAACGCCCAACAGGGCGTCAGCGGCGATGGGAAATGGATCGGCATTGAATCAATTCCCGCTAAAGCGCGATGAACCAAAAAAAAGCCGCCCGGAGGCGGCTTCAGGTTGCTGACGAACCCCGCCTTGAGCGGGGTTCGTCGTTTCTGGGCGGTGATCCGTGGATCAGGAGAGTGGACTCTTGGGCCGGGCCGGTTCGAGGAGCCAGGGTCGAACCGGAAGGACGAGTCGCCGTTAGGGAACGAGCAAGTCGCCTGCGGCGTTTACTAGACCGGTAAAACGCCTTGAGACTACCCTTCAGGCGGCCAACGCCATCTTTTTCAAGTTCTGCGCCGCCGCCGACAGCAACGCCTGCTCACGCATCCCCGCCAGACCCCGCATTCGCGCATAGCGGTACCCATGCAGTTGCTTGGCGTCCGCGAAGCTGCGTTCCACCGTCTCCTTGCGTCGCTCGTAGACCTGCTTCCCCTCCGACTCCAGACGGTGTCGATTGACCCGTTCCTTCGCCGCTTCCCAGACATGACGCGTCACCGTCTTCTGCTTTTTGTCGTTGCGCGTGCACTCAGCCAGCCTCGGACAGCTCCGGCACCAAGCCGGGTCCGATTGGTAATGCCGGTATCCCTGCCGGTTGGTGGTCGCGTAGCGCAGCGCTTGCCCCTCCGGGCAGCGGTAGACATCGTTCGTCTCGTCATAAACGAACAACCGCTTAGCCATCATCCCCTTGGCCTTGTTCGGCCGCCGGTAACCGATCACCCCATACAGTTCACGCTTGTCCAGACCCTGGCAGATCGCCGCCGTGAAGTACCCAGCGTCCAGCCCCACCGCTTCCACCTCGAACCCGAACCGCTCGCTCTGACGGTCCAGCCGCTCCAGATACGGCACACTGTCGTGCACGCTCGCCGGCGTCACGTGGACGTCCGTGATGATCGTGTGCTTGGCGTCCACCGTGCGATGGTCCAGGTAGAAGAACCCCTTGGGCTTGCCCTCTCGCACCATGTACCCGCTGTCCGGGTCCGTCTTACTGATCTTTTTGCGCGCCGTCTCCGGTTCCGCCTCGGGGCGAGGCGGCAGCGGCTTTTTTCCGTGCGCCTCCCGGTCTTCAGTGACCGACTCTTCCAGCTCCGCCAGATAGGCTTGCGGGCTCACCTCAACGTCTTCAACCGTATAGTGATGCCGGTTGGCGCTGGCCTTGATGTGCGTGCTGTCGGTGTACAGGATGCGACCGCCCACCAGGCCCCGCTCCATCGCTTGCTCCACGATCCGGTCAAACAGCCTCTGTGCGATGTCGCTGTCGCGGAACCGGCGCCGCCGGTTCTGGCTGAAGGTCGAGGCGTCCGGCACTTTGTCGGTCAACCGCAGCCCCAGGAACCAGCGATACGCCACGTTCACTTGCAGCTCGCGCACCAACTGCCGCTCGCTGCGAATCCCAAACAGATAGCCGATGAACAGCGCCTTGAACAACACCACCGGGTCCAGCGCCGGGCGGCCGTTGTCGTCGCAGTAGAGGTGGCGGACTTCGTCGCGAATGAATGAGAAATCGACGATGGCATCAATGCGCCGGAGCAGGTGATCGGAAGGCACCAGCTCTTCCAGGGTCACCATCTCCAGCTCGTGTTGGGTTGGACCGGGATCTTTTAGCATACCCTAATAACAACAAAGCCCCGGTCAAATGACCAGGGCTTTGTCAGCAACCTGAAGCCGCCCGGAGGCGGCTTCTCTTTCTCGGCGGGGTGGCGCTTCAGTCGCGCTCGTTGAGCGGAACGAATTCGCGCTCGGTCTCGCCGGTGTAAAGCTGGCGGGGACGGCCAATCTTGTAGGGATTGGAGATCATCTCGTTCCAATGCGCGATCCAGCCCACGGTGCGGGACAAGGCGAAGATCACGGTGAACATGGAGGTCGGGATGCCGATCGCCTTGAGAATAATGCCAGAGTAGAAGTCCACGTTCGGGAACAGCTTCTTCTCTTTGAAGTAGGGGTCGCTGAGCGCGATCTCTTCGAGCTTCATGGCCAGCTCAAGCTGCGGATCGTTGACGCCCAGTTCAGCCAGCACTTCGTGGCAGGATTCACGCATCACCGTGGCACGGGGGTCGTAGTTCTTGTAAACCCGGTGCCCGAAGCCCATCAACTTGAACGGATCGTTCTTGTCCTTGGCTTTGGCGATGTACTCGTCGATTTTGGAGATGTCGCCGATCTCGTCGAGCATGTTCAGCACCGCCTCATTGGCACCGCCATGGGCGGGGCCCCACAGGGCAGAGATGCCCGCGGCGATACAAGCGAACGGGTTGGCGCCGGAGGAGCCGGCCAGGCGCACCGTGGAGGTGGAGGCGTTCTGCTCGTGATCCGCGTGCAGGATGAAGATCTTGTCCATGGCGCGCGCCAGGGTGGGGCTGATCTTCGATTCCTCGCACGGGTTGCCGAACATCATGTGCAGGAAGTTTTCCGCGTAGCCCAGGTCGTTGCGCGGGTACATCAGCGGCTGGCCAAGGCCATACTTGTAGCACATCGCCGCAATGGTCGGCATCTTGGCGATCAGCCGGTAGGCGGTGATCTCGCGATGCTGCGGGTTATTGATGTCCAGGGAGTCGTGGTAGAACGCGGACAACGCGCCGACCACACCGCACATGATGGCCATCGGATGGGCATCACGGCGAAAGCCATTGAAGAAGTTGCGGATCTGCTCGTGCACCATGGTGTGGCTTTTCACGGTGGCGACGAACTGGTCCTTCTGCTCGGCGGTCGGCAGTTCGCCGTAGAGCAGGGTGTAGCACACCTCAAGGTAGTCGGACCTGGAGGCCAGCTCCTCGATGGAGTAGCCACGGTGCAACAGCTTGCCCACTTCACCATCGATAAAGGTGATCTTGGATTCGCAGGAGGCGGTGGACGTAAAGCCCGGGTCGAAGGTAAAGATGCCGTTGGCGGTCAGGGAAGAGACGTCGATCACGTCGAGACCCAGGGTCGGCGTGTGGATCGGAAGTTCCAGATCGTCCCGGCCCTCTACCTTGAGAATGGCTTTCTTCTCGGTCATGGGAATTTCTCCTCGGTGTATAGAGGGTACCCCAATTGGGGTAAAGGAGCCGTTCAGCCGTTGCCGTCGAGCGGCGGCCCACGACTCCCAAGGTCCTCCAGAGCGCGGGGGACGTTAAAGTTTTGGTGGGTCTTTGTCAACGAGAAGGACCCGTGTCACAAAGGCGACTTTTGCAGCGTAAACAGCTGATTAGAGCGCTTTCGCCGTTCCGGCGCGCCACCCCTTCGCCGGTTCGATGGGAAACTGCCTTTATAAAACAAAGCGTTAGCCCGAACTTCTAAATGCCTTGGCAAGCGCCACATCGCCGACCGGGCCACCCATGGTGGCGCGTGAAGCGATTTCGGCGGCCGGCGTCGCATTGTCGTGGACGCGCTGTTTACTCCGTGATCAGTTCATGGCCGGTGTGGTTTGCGCGTGCCATGGCGACGGCGCGAATATCTTCACCGCACGGAGAAAAGCGTCAGTAACCTGTTTGTTTTGCCGGGGACGCGGCGATATACTGCCGCCCGCGAAGGAGTCTCCGGCTCAGTCCCTTGCGATCTTCATCGATCATGACGGACTGACCCCGGAGTTCCCAGTGGGCTCCACCCCGGCCCGGGCACTCTTCGGTTTCCGATCTTCACATTCTGATCTCGCCGACGGTGTCAAGTTCCCGACAACCGCTCCGGTGCACCCGGAGCCCGGCAAAAGTGTAGGCTACCGTGAACGACAAAAGACCCGTCAACCTCGATCTCACGACGATCAAGTTCCCGGTCACCGCCATTGCATCCATTACCCATCGCGTGACCGGCGTGGCCATCTTCGTGGCCCTGCCGATTCTGCTTTGGATGATGGATCGCTCCCTGGCGTCCCCCGAGAGCTTCGCGGATTTTAAACAACTAATGACCTCGCCACTGTTAAAGCTGGTGGTCTGGGCGATTCTCGCCGCGCTTTTCTATCACCTGGTGGCGGGTATCCGGCACCTGATCATGGATACGGGCGTGGGTGAAACTCTGGAAGGTGGCCGTCGTGGTGCTTCCGCCACGTTTATCGTCACCGCGGTACTGATTCTGTTGGCAGGAGCCTGGATATGGTAACCAGCGTAACAAGTCTGGGCCGTAACGGCCTTTATGACTGGCTGATCCAGCGGGTCTCCGCTGTGGTGATTGCCGTGTACATGATCGGCATGCTGGGCTTTCTGATCACCCAGTCCAATCTGGATTTCGACACCTGGTCCGCCTTCATGGGCTCCGCGCCGATGCGGATCGCCAATACTCTTCTGGTGCTCTCCGTGGCCGCCCATACCTGGATCGGCCTGTGGAGTGTTACCACTGACTATCTGACCAGCCTGACCTTCGGCAAAGCCGCCACCAAGGTTCGTCTGGTGGTGCAGATGGTGATTGCCCTGTTGCTGCTCGTGTACGTGCTGTGGGGCCTGCTGATGATCTGGGGAGGCGCATAATCGATGTCCATTAGAACGATCACCTTTGACGCAATCGTCGTTGGCGGCGGTGGCGCCGGTATGCGCGCCTCCCTGCAGATGGCGCAATCCGGCTTCAAGACCGCGCTGATTTCCAAGGTCTTCCCGACCCGTTCACACACCGTGTCCGCCCAGGGCGGCATCACCTGTGCCATTGCTTCGTCCGATCCCAACGACGACTGGCGCTGGCACATGTATGACACCGTCAAGGGCTCCGATTACATCGGTGACCAGGACGCCATTGAATATATGTGCCAGGTCGGTCCGGAAGCGGTGTTCGAGCTGGATCACATGGGCCTGCCGTTCTCGCGCACCGAGGAAGGCCGCATCTACCAGCGCCCGTTCGGTGGCCAGTCCAAGAACTTTGGCGAGGGTGGCCAGGCCGCCCGTACCTGCGCCGCCGCTGACCGTACCGGTCACGCGTTGCTGCACACCCTTTACCAGCAGAACCTGAAAAGCGGCACCCAGTTCTATAATGAGTGGTACGCCGCCGAGCTGGTCAAGGACAGCCAGGACAATGTCTGTGGCGTCATCGCCATCAACATTGAAAGCGGCGAAACCGTGTTCTTCAAAGCCAAGGCCACGGTGTTCGCCACCGGCGGCTCCGGGCGCATCTACTCCTCGACCACCAATGCCCTGATCAACACCGGCGATGGCGTGGGCATGGCCCTGCGTGCGGGTGTGCCGGTCCAGGACATCGAAATGTGGCAGTTCCACCCCACCGGCATCGCCGGCGCGGGCGTGCTGGTCACCGAAGGGTGCCGGGGCGAGGGCGGCTACCTGATCAATAAGGATGGCGAGCGCTTTATGGAGCGTTACGCGCCCAACGCCAAGGACCTGGCGTCCCGGGACGTGGTGGCCCGCTCCATGATGATGGAGATCCTCGACGGTCGCGGCGACGGCCCGGACGGCAGCTACGTGTACCTGAAACTCGACCATCTCGGCGAGGAAGTACTGCACAGCCGTCTGCCCGGCATTTGCGAACTGGCGATCACCTTCGCCGGCACGGACCCGGTGAAAGAGCCGATTCCGGTGGTGCCGACCTGCCACTATATGATGGGCGGTATTCCCACCAACGTTCATGGCCAGGCGCTGAAACTGAGCGGCGGCCACGAGGGCGACGCCCAGGCCGTTAATGGCCTGTTCGCGGTGGGCGAAGTGGCCTGCGTATCGGTGCATGGCGCCAACCGACTGGGCGGCAACTCGCTGCTCGATCTGGTGGTGTTCGGTCGCGCCGCCGGCCTCTATATCGAGGACGCGCTGCGCCAGGGCATGACCCAGTACGAGCCCAGCAACGACGACCTTGATCGCGCTCTGTCCCGGGTGCGTCGCTGGGATGAGTCGAAAGGCGGCGAATCGGTGGCGTCCCTGCGCAAGGAGCTGCAGAGCACCATGCAGAACCACTTCGGTGTGTTCCGTAAGGGTGACCTGATGGAAGAGGGCGTGGAGAAGCTGGCCAATCTGCGTGAGCGTATCGCCAACGCGCACCTGGAGGACAAGAGCGGGGCGTTCAATACCGCCCGTGTCGAAGCCCTGGAGCTGGACAACCTGTTGGAAGTGGCGGAAGCCACCGCGATCGCCGCCGCCGGCCGCACCGAAAGCCGTGGCGCCCACTCGCGTTATGACTTCCCCGACCGCGACGACGAGAACTGGCTGTGCCATTCGATCTTCGATCCGCTCACCAAGCAACTTGGCAAGCGCGAAGTGAACTTCAAGCCGAAAACCGTGGACACCTTCCAGCCCAAGGTGCGGACCTACTAACGGAGACATGTAGCCATGAAAGTCAGTATCTATCGCTACAACCCGGAGACCGACCGCGAGCCGGCCATGAAAGAATACGAGCTGGACACCCAGGGCAAGGACCTGATGGTGCTGGACGTGCTCAACCTGCTCAAGGAACAGGACCCGTCACTGTCGTTCCGCCGTTCCTGCCGGGAAGGGGTGTGTGGCTCCGACGGCATGAACATGAACGGCAAAAACGGTCTTGCCTGCATCACGCCGCTGTCCGCCGTGGCGCCGGGCGTGAAAGAAGGCAAGAAACCGCTGGTGCTGCGCCCGCTGCCCGGCCTGCCGGTGATCCGCGATCTGGTGGTGGACATGACCATGTTCTACAACCAGTACGAGAAGGTGCAGCCGTACCTTCAGAACAACACGCCGGCGCCGGCCATTGAGCGGCTGCAATCGCCGGAGGACCGCGCCAAGCTGGACGGCCTCTACGAGTGCATTCTGTGTGCGTGCTGCTCAACCAGCTGTCCGAGCTGGTGGTGGAACCCGGAGAAGTTTCTGGGCCCGGCGGCGCTGTTGCAAAGCTACCGCTTTCTGGCGGACAGCCGCGACAACGCCACCGAGGATCGTCTCTCGAAAATGGACGACCCGTTCAGCCTGTTCCGGTGTCACGGCATCATGAACTGTGTCAGCGTTTGCCCGAAGGGGCTTAACCCGACGCGAGCCATCGGGCATATCCGCTCGATGCTCTTGGAGCGGGGCGTGTGAGACGAGAAAAACGGCCTTCGGGCCGTTTTTTTTGGCTGGACGCTGGACGCTGGACGCCGGACGCCGGACGCTAAACCCTGAGCCTGAAGTGTGCGGTGTGTTTCCTGCTATACCAAACCAGAAAACACGCCAAGGTGTTCTGCTACGGGTTGGGCGTCCGGCGTCCGGCGTCTGGCGTCCAGCGTCCAGCAATTTTGTATCCGAATGCGACCAGATGAAGCCCGCCGTCGCCGCATTCGTTAAGCTTGGCCCTGTTTATGATCGGTTTGAGGCGTTTTGCCGTGGCGAACGCGCCGGATCGGAACAAATTAGGCCTACCATGGTCTTGTAGTGCCTAACAATGGCCCCATAAACGTAATACACTATCGACCGATTCCGGTAACCCCGGGATCACCGCGAGCAGGGTGGAGCAGTGCTTAAAAGGCGCCTGTTCCGTAAATGGCAAAAGCGCGGGTAACAGGGCGCACGGCCCTGTGGACAGAGCATCATGACATGCCCACAGGCGTGACGTCGGCCCGGCTAAGGAACGAGCGACGATGCAAGACAGTTCCATGTACCGCCAATGGCAGTCCTCACACATCGGAGGCGCCAATGCGGCCTATGTCGACGAACTGTATGAATCCTATCTGATTGATCCCAACTCCGTGCCGGAAGACTGGCGCGTTTACTTTGAAAAACTCCCCAGTGTCGATGGCGCGGTGGAATCCGACGTGCCCCATTCGGCGGTGCGCGAGCATTTCCTCCTTGAAGCCAAAAACCGTTCCCGGGTGCGCAAGTTCGGTGCCGGCGCGGTCAGCAGCGAGCACGAACGCCGCCAGGTGAGGGTACTTCATCTGATCGCCGCGTATCGCAACCGCGGTCACCAGATGGCCCGGCTCGACCCGCTTGGCATCATGGAGCGCGAGGCGGCGCCGGACCTGGAGCTTGCCCACCATGGCCTGAGCAAATCCGACCTGGACACCGTGTTCCAGACCGGCAACCTGTTCATCGGTAAGCCGGAAGCCACCCTGCGCGAAATCGTCGACTGTCTGCAAGGCACCTACTGTTCCACGGTGGGCGCCGAATACATGCATATCGTCAACACCGCGGAGAAGCGCTGGCTGCAGCAACGCCTTGAGGGCGCGCGCAGCCATCCGCAGTACGGCGAGGACATCAAAAAGCACATCCTCGAACGGTTGACCGCCGCCGAAGGCCTGGAGAAATATCTTGGCAGTCGCTACCCGGGCACCAAGCGGTTTGGCCTGGAAGGCGGCGAATCGCTGATTCCGCTGATGGACGAAATGATTCAGCGGGTCGGCAGTTACGGCGGTAAGGAACTGGTGATCGGCATGGCCCACCGGGGCCGCCTTAATGTGCTGGTCAACACGCTGGGCAAAAGCCCGCGTGATCTGTTCGGTGAATTCGAAGGCAAGAGCTTCAACGAGAACGGCTCCGGTGATGTGAAATACCACCAGGGCTTCTCGTCGAATGTGCAGACCTCCGGTGGCGAGGTCCACCTGGCGATGGCGTTCAACCCGTCCCACCTGGAGATCGTTTCTCCGGTGGTCGAGGGGTCGGTGCGCGCCCGCCAGGACCGCCGCGGTGACCAGAACGGCGACCAGGTGGTGCCGATTCTGATTCACGGCGACGCCGCGTTCGCCGGCCAGGGCGTGGTCATGGAAACCTTCCAGATGTCACAGACACGGGGTTTCCATACCGGCGGCAGCATGCACATCATCATCAACAACCAGGTCGGCTTCACCACCAGCCGCCGCGATGACGCGCGCTCCACGGAATACTGCACCGACGTGGCGAAAATGGTGCAGGCGCCGATTTTCCACGTTAACGCGGACGATCCGGAAGCGGTCTATTTCGTCACCCAGCTGGCGGTGGACTACCGCATGCAGTTCAAGAAAGACGTGGTCATCGATCTGATCTGCTATCGCCGTCTGGGTCATAACGAGGCCGACGAGCCCTCGGCCACCCAGCCGTTGATGTACAAGAAGATCAAGTCGCACCCGACCACCCGCACCCTGTACGCGGAGCGGCTGGTCAATGAAAGCGTGCTCGCCGAGAAGGCGGCGCAGAAGATGGTGGACGACTACCGCGACGCGCTGGACGAAGGCAACCATGTGGTCAAGGCCCTGGTGCGCGAGCCCAACAAGGCGCTGTTCGTGGACTGGTCGCCTTACATCGGCCACGCCGTCGAGGATGACTGGGACACCGGCTATCCGCTGAAAAAACTCCAGGACCTGGCCAATCGTCTGGAGACGATTCCCGAGGGCGTGGTGATTCAGCGCCAGGTGAAGAAGATCATCGAGGACCGTCGCAAGATGACCGCCGGCGCCATGGCGCTGAACTGGGGTTACGGTGAGACCCTGGCCTACGCGTCGCTACTGGATCAGGGTTTCGAGGTCCGTCTCACTGGCCAGGATTCCGGGCGTGGCACTTTCTCGCACCGGCACGCGGTGGTTCACAACCAGAAAAACGGTGAATTGTACGTGCCGCTGCAAAACCTCTACGAAGGGCAGCCGACGTTCGAGATTTACGACACCCTGCTTTCTGAGGAGGCGGTGCTCGGGTTCGAATACGGTTACTCCACCACCACGCCCAAGGCGCTGGTGGTCTGGGAAGCGCAGTTCGGTGATTTCGCCAATGGCGCCCAGGTGGTGATCGATCAGTTCATCTCTTCCGGAGAAGCCAAGTGGGGCCGCCTTTGTGGGCTGACTCTGCTGCTGCCGCACGGTTATGAAGGCCAGGGTCCCGAGCACTCCTCGGCACGTCTGGAACGCTTCCTGCAATTGTGCGCCGAGCACAACATGCAGGTGTGCGTGCCGTCCACGCCGTCACAGATCTACCATCTGTTGCGCCGTCAGGCGGTTCGCCCGCTGCGCAAGCCGCTGGTGATCATGAGCCCGAAAAGCCTGCTGCGACACAAGCGCGCGATTTCATCGCTTGAGGATCTGTCCGACGGGCGTTTCCAGACCGTGCTGGACAACCGCGCCGACGTCGGCGCCGATCAGATCAAACGCGTGGTGATGTGCTCCGGCAAGGTGTTCTACGACCTGCTGGAGAAACGCGAAGCCGACGATCTGAATGACACCGCCCTGGTGCGCATCGAGCAACTCTATCCGTTCCCGGAGCAGCGGCTCCAGGAAGTGCTGGAGAGTTACCCGAACCTGGAGACCCTGGTGTGGTGTCAGGAAGAGCCGATGAATCAGGGCGCCTGGTATTGCTCTCAGCACCACATGTTCCGGGTGGCGCGGGCGGTCAAGAGCGACCTGATGGTGCATTACGCCGGCCGTGACATGGCCGCCGCTCCGGCGGCGGGCTCCATGTCCCTGCACGTTGAACAGCAGCAGCGTCTTGTAGAAGACGCCTTTCAGATCAAATAGCGAAAGCCAAACTGAATTGGTAAGGAATAAGCATGGCGACAGACATCAAAGCCCCGCAATTTCCCGAATCCGTGGCGGACGGAACGGTGGCCACCTGGCACAAGAAGGAAGGTGAGGCGGTCAAGCGTGACGAGCTGCTGGTGGACATCGAGACCGACAAAGTGGTGCTCGAGGTGGTCGCGCCGATGGACGGCGTGGTAGCCAAGATCCTCAAGGACGAAGGCGACACGGTCGAGAGCCAGCAGGTGCTCGGCCAACTGGAAGCCGGCTCCGGCTCCGGTGGTGGCGACGCCAAGGCCGAGTCCGAGGACAAGCCAGCGGCCAAGGCCGACAAGGCCGACAAGGACAGCGCCGAGCAGCCCGAGAAGTCTTCCGAACAACAGGAAGAGGGCGATGACGACGCCCAGGCTGGCCCCGCCGCCCGTAAAATGATGAGCGAGCACGGTCTTTCCGCCGCCGATGTGAAGGGCACCGGGCGTGCCGGCCGCATCACCAAGGAAGACGTGGAAAAAGCGCTGGCCAGCAAACAGAGTGGCCAGCCGGCGTCCGCTTCCGAGGCGCCCAAGGCGGCACCGATTCCCGCCGCCGAACCGGGCGAGCGTGAAGAGCGCCGGGTGCCGATGACCCGCTTGCGCAAGCGCATCGCGGAGCGCCTGGTTTCCGCGCAACAGAACGCGGCCATGTTGACCACCTTCAACGAGGTCAACATGAAACCGATCATGGACATGCGCAAGAACTACAAGGACGCCTTCGAGAAGGCGCACGGGGTTCGCCTGGGCTTCATGGGCTTCTTCACCCGCGCCTGCGTCGAGGCCCTTAAGCGCCACCCCGAGGTGAATGCCTCCATCGATGGCGACGACGTGGTCTATCACGGTTATTACGACATCGGCGTGGCGGTTTCCACCGAGCGCGGTCTGGTGGTGCCGGTGGTTCGCGACGCCGACCAGAAAGGTCTGGCGGAAGTGGAATCGCAGATCATCGACTATGGGCAGAAGGCACAGAAAGGCAAGCTGTCCATCGAAGAGATGACCGGCGGCACCTTCACCATCTCCAATGGGGGCGTGTTCGGTTCGCTGATGTCGATGCCGATCCTCAACCCGCCGCAAACCGCGATCCTGGGCATGCATAAGATCCAGGAGCGTCCCATGGCGGTGGACGGCAAGGTGGAAATCCTGCCGATGATGTATCTGGCGCTGTCTTATGACCATCGCCTGATCGACGGCAAGCAAGCGGTGCAGTTCCTGGTCACCGTGAAGAACTTCATCGAAGACCCGGCGCGCCTGCTGCTGGATATTTGATTTTTCGCTTGCACGCGGCACGCTTGCACGCAACACGCTGGAAGGCGTGAGAGCGTGTCGCGTGGAGCATGCAGGCGTCGAGAAAAGGATTGAGTTATGGCTGACAAGTACGATGTCATCGTGATCGGTGGCGGCCCTGGCGGGTACGTTACCGCGATCCGCTGTGCGCAGCTTGGCCTGAACACCGCTTGTATCGAAAAGCGCATCAACAAGCAGGATCAGCCGGCCCTGGGCGGCACTTGCTTGAACGTGGGGTGTATTCCCTCCAAGGCGTTGCTCGACTCTTCCTGGAAGTACCATGAAGCGGAAGGCGCGTTCGCCGACCACGGTATCCAGGTGGGCAAGCTCGGCATGGACGTGAAAGCCATGCAGGAGCGCAAGGACAAAGTGGTTCTTCAGCTCACCGGTGGCGTGGCGTCCCTGTTCAAAGCAAACAAGGTCACCTGGCTGCAAGGCAGCGGCGAGCTGAAAGCCAACAAGCAGGTGGTGTTCACTCCCCACGACGGCGAAGCACAAACGCTGGAAGCCGAAAACGTGGTGCTGGCCGCCGGCTCGGTGCCGGTGGCGATTCCCCCCGCCGAAGTCGACCAGAACATCGTGGTGGATTCCACCGGCGCCTTGGAATTCGACGCCGTGCCGAAAAAGCTGGGCGTGATCGGCGCCGGCATCATTGGCCTGGAACTGGGCAGTGTCTGGTCCCGGTTGGGCAGCGAAGTCACGGTGCTGGAAGCGGTGGATACGTTCCTGCCCACCGTCGATCAGCAGATCGCCAAAGAGGCGATGAAACTGTTCACCAAGCAGGGGCTCGACATCCATTTGGGTGCGCGGGTCACTGGAACCAAGAAAAACAAAAATTCCGTGCGCGTCACCTACACGCTCAATGGTGAAGAGCATGAGGAAACCTATGATCGCCTGATCGTCGCCGTTGGCCGCCGCCCCTACACCGAAGGGCTGCTCAGCCAGGATGCCGGGGTGACACTGGACGAGCGTAATTACATCTACGTGGACAACCAGTGCCGTACCGATGTGCCCGGCGTCTACGCCATTGGCGATCTGGTGCGCGGTCCCGCCCTGGCTCACAAAGCCATCGAAGAGGGCGTAATGGTGGCGGAGGTGATCGCCGGGGAGCACACCCAGGTGAATTACGACGCCGTCCCCGGGGTTATCTATACCCACCCGGAAGTGGCCTGGGTCGGCAAGAGCGAACAGGAAGCGAAGGACTCGGGCGAGCCGTACAAAACCGGTGTCGTTCCTTTCGCCGCCAATGGTCGCGCCCTGGCGGCCGGCGAGCCCGCCGGCATGGTCAAATTCGTGGTCGATGAAAAGACCGATCGGATTCTTGGCATGCACGTGCTGGGTCCGCAGGCTTCGGAGTTGATTCAGCAGGGTGTCATCGCCATGGAGTTCGGCTCCAGCATCGAGGATCTGCAGTTGATGATGTTCGGGCACCCGAGCCTCTCCGAGACCGTGCACGAGGCCGCTCTGGCGACCGATTACAAGGCTATTCACGTGGCGCAACGCCGCCGCAAAAAATAGGGCAACGCCAACACGGGCCCTGAAAAACGAAAGCGGGGCCCGCCAAGGCCCCGACTTTTTTGCAGCGCCGGGAGCGCTATCCACAGACAAGCTGACGGAAGTTAAGGCATGAATCTCCACGAGTATCAGTCGAAACAGCTTTTTGCTGATTACGGCCTGCCGGTTTCCAAAGGTTTCGCCTGCGACACCCCGGAAGAGGTGGCCGCCAAGGTGAAGGAAATCGGAGGCGACAAATGGGTGGTCAAGGCTCAGGTACACGCCGGTGGCCGCGGTAAGGCCGGCGGCGTGAAGCTGGTCAACAGCGCCGAGGAAGCCGCCGAGTTCGCCAAGAAATGGCTGGGCCAGCGTCTGGTCACGTTCCAGACCGATGAGCGCGGCCAGCCGGTGACCAAGATTCTGGTGGAAACCTGCACCGACATCGCCCAGGAGCTTTACCTGAGCGCGGTGTTCGATCGCTCCACCCGTCGGGTGGTGTTCATGGCGTCCACCGAGGGCGGCGTGGAAATCGAGAAGGTGGCCGAGGAAACCCCGGAAAAAATCCTCAAGGCCCTGGTCGACCCGCTGGTCGGCGCACAGCCTTATCAGGCCCGTGAAATCGCGTTCAAGCTGGGTCTGGAAGGCAAGCAGGTCAACCAGTTCGCGAAAATCTTCGTGGGCCTGGCGAAGCTGTTCGAAGACAAGGATCTGGCGCTGATCGAAGTGAACCCGCTGGTGATCACCGAGCAGGGCGATCTGCACTGTCTGGATGCCAAGATCAATGTGGACGGCAGCGCGCTGTTCCGTCACCCCGACATCAAGGCCCTGGAAGATCCCTCCCAGGAAGACGAGCGCGAACGCCGCGCCGCCGAATGGGACCTCAACTATGTGGCACTGGATGGCAACATCGGCTGCATGGTCAACGGTGCCGGCCTGGCCATGGGCACCATGGACCTGGTGAAACTGAAAGGCGGCGCGCCCGCCAACTTCCTGGACGTGGGCGGTGGCGCCACCAAGGAACGGGTCACCGAAGCGTTCAAGATCATTCTCTCCGACGACAAAGTCAAAGCCGTGCTGGTGAACATCTTCGGCGGCATCGTGCGCTGTGACCTGATCGCCGAAGGCATTATTGGTGCCGTCGAGGAAGTGGGTGTGAACGTGCCGGTGGTGGTGCGTCTGGAAGGCAACAACGCCGAACTGGGCGCCCAGAAGCTGGCCGAGAGTGGCATGAATATTATTGCCGCGGAAAGTTTTGACGACGCCGCCGAGCAGGTGGTGAAAGCCGCTGGAGGTGCCAAATGAGCGTATTGATCGACAAGAACACCAAGGTCATCTGCCAGGGTTTCACCGGCAGCCAGGGCACCTTCCACTCCGAGCAGGCGATTGAGTACGGCACCAAGATGGTCGGTGGCGTCACCCCGGGCAAAGGCGGTCAGACCCACCTCGGCCTGCCGGTGTTCAACACCGTCGCCGACGCCGTCAAGGACACCGGCGCCACCGCGTCCGTGATCTATGTGCCGGCGCCGTTCTGCAAGGATTCCATCATCGAAGCGGCGGACGCCGGCATCGAGCTGATCGTCTGCATCACCGAGGGCATCCCCGCCCTGGACATGCTGTACGTGAAGGAATACCTGATTCGCAAGGGCGGTGTACGCCTGATCGGGCCGAACTGCCCGGGCGTGATCACCCCTGGCCAGTGCAAGATCGGCATCATGCCCGGTCACATCCACAAGCCGGGCAAGGTGGGCATTGTGTCCCGTTCCGGCACCCTGACCTATGAGGCGGTCAACCAGACCACCAAACTGGGTTACGGTCAGTCCACCTGCATCGGTATTGGCGGCGACCCGATTCCGGGTACCACTTTTATCGACGCGCTGGAAATGTTCCAGAACGATCCGCAGACCGAAGCCATTGTCATGGTCGGCGAGATCGGCGGCACCGCGGAAGACGAAGCGGCCGCTTACATCAAGGAGCACGTGACCAAGCCGGTGGTCAGCTACATCGCCGGTGTCACCGCGCCTCCGGGCAAACGGATGGGCCACGCGGGCGCGATCATCGCCGGTGGCAAGGGCACCGCGGACGAGAAGTTCGCCGCCCTGGAAGCGGCCGGTGTGGTCACCGTCCGCAACCCCGCCGAGATTGGTGAGGGTGTGAAGAAAGCGACCGGCTGGTAACAGGGCAGGGTTGCGAAAAGGCCGGCGAAAGCCGGCCTTTTTTGTGGCGGGTTTTTGTGGCGGGAACATTGGCGTTCGAACACCGGGATTAACGGCACGCCCGGCGCCGATGTCGCTGCCCTGACAACACTGGCCATTTCACAAAGGCGCACCAACGGTCTAACCGCGTTACGCCGGTGTGGCGGCCACCCCCTTTAATGCAGAGTGTCGTCTTCGTCTTCCAGATCGAAGGCTTCGTAGTCGTTCAGCTCGCGCTTGAGACGGCGCTCCTCCAACCGGTCTTCAATACGATGCCGCATGTCCATGTTGAAGCTGCGTGGGCGGGCCGCGCGCTCCTCCTGGGCATCATCGTCATCGGTTACATCATCGAATTCAAAGTCATCGTTCATTAGCAACTCATCCGACTCATAGTCATGCTCAGCGCGTCGGCTACTCATGGTCGTCTCCCTGCCAAATGGAACCGCCGTAAACAACCGGGTACCAAGGGACGCCGAACCAGACAGCGTCCAACCTGACCACCTCAGCGCCTATATAACGTTTGGATTTCCTTCAGACAAGCGTTTTTTTATGAAAACCGATGACCGGCGCGCGGACCTTCGGTCACGGTACCGGCAAAGCCCCGTCATACCCGGCCTGGCGGTGGCGGCGGGTGTGATCGCCGTCAAAGCCTGACCAGCACGCCGCGCCGCCGGCGGCGAAACGGTGGCATGCGCACGGCGGGCTTTGTAAGCTGAGCCCTGCCGCGCGATGGCGCTTCCAATCGGCGTTTCGTCAACGCGCGGCCGGGACCATCGGCGAGCTTTGCCGGCCTGTCGTCGCCAATCGGGGAGAACATGAAAAATGGCTGAATGGCTGGTCGTGGCGGGCGTCAGTATCGTGATCATGGCGACCGTGGGGTTGCTCAGGCAGGCCGCGTTCCGGGGGCACAGCGCGCTGCTGTTTCTGTTGCCCCTGGCCGGCTGGCGGCAGGTGCAGGAAAACTGGGACGCCTATGGCCGTCTGGCGCTTCTGCGCGTGCTGGGCGCGGTCTGCGTGCTGTGCGGGCTGGCGCTGATCGCCACCCAGCAACCAGCGCTGCCGCAGCCCGGCCCGCCCCGGGGACCGTTGCTCACGGGCACGATCGCCACCACGCCGAGCGCGTTCGTGGCTTCCCAGCAGGCGGCGCTGCTGATGGCGCGTGGCGAGGGCCAACCGCTGGCCGGTCGCGTTCATGGTCAGCCCCTGACCACGCCCCGGGCCAGCCTGATCAATGGTGTGCTCAGTGTCAGCCAGGGCGAGGGCTTTCTGGCCGATCTGTCGATAAGCGTGATGCTCGGCTGGACGGCGGAATCCCTCAACGAACGGCGCACATTGCTGATCAACCCGGCTGATCGGGACGCCCCGGATGTGCACCTGTCCTGGCGGCCGTCCGGGCATCATTACCCCGAGACGCGGATCTTCCATAACGGCTACCGGCTGGAGCTGGTCCTGGCGCCGCTGGACCGGCATCAGCTCAGGGGCCGTCTGCAGCTGGTGTTGCCCGACAACCGGCAAAGCTATCTGGTGGGCACCTTCACCGCCTACACCAACCATCTGCGCTTCCGTAATGGCGAGGTCGATCTTGATTTCGACCATCCCGATACCCTGGGCTATGTGGCCGAGCAGTACCTGCAAACCCAATACCCGAACGGCGCCATCGACACCCTGGTGATTGAACACGTCAAGTTGCATCGCCCGCAGCGGGAAGGCGAAGTGCAGGCCCGCATTGTCCTCACCGATGGCACCGTGCAACGTCGCTGGATGGCGTTGGCGGAATCGTCGGTGGGCTGGTCGGTGACTCCGGGTTCACTGCGTGGCGAAACGTTGGAAGCGGCGCACGACGGAGGCAACGACCCGCCAGCCGCGCAGGCCAGCTCATCCCCCGACACCGCCGAGACGCCGGCCGCGCACTGGCCGGTGCGCCAGATCGCCGACTTTAAGGATCTGGCCACGGCGGTGGGCCAGGACGTCACCGTGATCGACCGTGCCGGCCGGCACACCCGAGGGCGTTTGCTGCGGGTGGCCAGCGACCGGCTCTGGCTGCGCGTGGCGATGGGGGCCGGACGCGCCGATCTGGAACTGGCCGCCGAGCGGGTGGCGGCGCTGGATCTGGAAGAGCAAGGCGAACGGCTGAGCATCGCCAACGAAGCGCCGGCGGCGCAGGCCGGGGCTCGCCAGGCGGATCAGCTGCCGGAGCTGGAGTCGGCGCCAATGGGTAGCGTTGAACAGGCGCTGGTGGGGCGCCGGGTGACGGTCAGCCTGAACAGCGGCGAGCGGCATCAGGGCGTGCTGCGCGCGGCGGACCAGGAACGCATTACCCTGGCGGTTTCCATGGGGGCCGGCGGCGTGGAATACTTCTTCGATCTGACCGATGTGGCGTCGATCGCGGAGGCACCGTGAACATACTGATCACCGGAGGCAGCGGCTTTATTGGCCAGGCGCTGTGCCAGCGGCTGGCCCGGCACGGCCACCAGCTGACCGTGCTCAGCCGCCGCCCGGAGCGCGCGGCCGGTTGTCTGCCACCGGACACCCGGGTGATCGACAGCCTGGACCGGATTGATGACCAGGAAGCCCTGGACGCGATCATCAATTTGGCCGGCGAAAACCTGTTCAGCAAACGCTGGACGCCGGCGCGCAAACAGACCCTGATGAACTCGCGCCTGGATGTGACCCGCGCCCTGGTGATGCTGGCCCGTCGGTTGCGGCACACGCCGGGGGTGATGGTGAGTGGCTCGGCGGTGGGCTTTTACGGCGACGCCGGCGACGCCGAGCTCACTGAACACAGTGCGGCGCGGCGCAAGGACTTCGGCTACCGGCTCTGCGACGCCTGGGAGCAAACCGCCCGCGAAGCGAGCCGCCTGGGCATGCGCCTGTGTTTGATCCGCACCGGCATCGTGCTGGGCCGCGAGGGGGGCATGCTGGCCAGCCTGTGGCCGGTGTACCGGCTGGGGCTGGGCGCGCGGCTGGGCGACGGCAGCCAGTGGCTGAGCTGGATTCATCTACACGACATGGTGGCGATCCTGGTGCGCGCGGTGGAGACCCCCGGCGTGGAAGGGATCTTCAATGCCACCGCCCCGGGGCCGGTGACCCAGCGCCATTTCCACCATGCCCTGGCCAGCGCGGTGCGCCGGCCGGCGCCCTGGGCGATGCCGGCACCGCTATTGCGGCTCGGCCTCGGCGAGCGCGCGGGCCTGATGCTGGGCGGGCAACGGGTCTATCCGCGCCGTTTGGAAGACCAGGGTTTCGTGTTTCGCTTCCCCACCCTTGAAAACGCCCTGCGGGATCTGGCCGGCGCGCCGCGCTAGCCACAGCCTGTCAATCACCGTTGCGCGGCCCCCGTGCTCTTGAAATTTGGCCCCCGCCCACCCATTACCGGATGCACGGCCGGCATGGCCACTGTGTTCCTGTTGACTCTTTGCGGAGAAGAATTCGATGACGCAAAATCGCGAGACCCGGGGCTTCCAGGCGGAAGTATCCCGATTGCTGAACCTGATGATCCATTCGCTTTACAGCAATCGGGAAATTTTCCTGCGGGAGCTGGTTTCCAATGCTTCCGACGCCTGCGACAAACTGCGTTTCGAGGCGCTTGACGACGCCGCCTTGCTGGAGCGCGATCCGGAGCCCTGGATCCGCATCGCCGCCGATGCTGATTTGGGCACGCTGACCATCGCCGATAACGGCATTGGCATGAGCCGCGAGGAAGTGATCGACAATCTGGGCACCATTGCCCGCTCAGGCACCGAGAAGTTTCTCGCCGGGCTCACCGGTGAAAGCAAGAAAGACGCTCAATTGATCGGACAGTTCGGGGTTGGCTTTTATTCCGCCTTTATCGTCGCCGAACGGGTTGAAGTGTTCAGCCGTCGGGCCGGCGCCGCCAGCAACGAGGGCGTGCACTGGGAAAGCGACGGCCAGGGCGAGTTCATCGTCGAGGACGTGGAGCGTGAACCGCGCGGAACGTCGGTGGTGCTGCACTTGCGCGAGGACGCGCGCGAGTTCCTGGACACTTTCAAGGTGCGCGAGGTGGTCCGGCAGTATTCCGATCACGTGGCGTTTCCGATTCTCATGGCGAAGCCCGCCGAGGCCGGTGACGACGGCGAGAAGCGCGACAGCGAGTGGGAGACCATCAATTCCGCCACCGCCTTGTGGCAACGGCCACGCAACGAAGTCAGCGATGAGGAATACCAGGGTTTCTACAAGCACATCGCCCACGATTTCCAGGACCCGCTGACCTGGAGCCACAACAAAGTGGAAGGGGCGCTGGAATACACCAGCCTGCTGTATGTGCCGGCGCGGGCGCCCTTCGACCTGCACCACCGGGAAGGCAACCGTGGCCTGAAACTGTATGTGCAGCGGGTGTTCATCATGGACGACGCGGAGCAGTTTCTGCCGTTGTACCTGCGCTTTATCAAAGGCGTGGTGGACGCACCCAATCTGCCACTCAATGTCAGCCGCGAACTGCTGCAGGACTACGGCCCGGTGAAGAAGATCCGCGCCGCGCTCACCAAGCGGGTGCTGCAGATGCTGAAGAAACTCAGCCAGGACGAGCAGCGCTACGCCGGTTTCTGGGCCCAGTTCGGCCAGGTGCTCAAGGAAGGCATCGGTGAGGACGGCGACAACCGTGAAGCCATCGCCGCGCTGCTGCGGTTTTCCTCGAGCGCCGGCGAAGAGGGCGCCACCGTCGGCCTGGACAGCTACCTGGAACGGGCCGCCGAAGGCCAGGAGCGGATTTATTACCTGCTCGCCGACAATCTTTCCGCGGCGCGCAACAGCCCGCATCTGGAAGTGTTCCGTAAAAAAGGCATCGAGGTGCTGCTGCTCACCGAGCGGGTGGACGAGTGGATGGTGGGTTTCCTGAACGAATACCAGGGCAAGTCGCTGGTCAACGCCGCCCGTGGCGAGCTGGAGATGGACGGCGAAGACACCCCCGCCAAAATCGGCGATTCACCGCTCACCGGACGTCTGGCCGAGGTGCTGGGTGAGCAGGTAGAGACGGTGCGGCCCACCGCCCGGCTGGTGGAGTCGCCGGCCTGTCTGGTGCTGGGCAAGGACGAGCTGGGCCCGCAGATGCGCATGATGCTGGAAGCGGCCGGGCAGAGCGTGCCCGAGAGCAAGCCGGTTCTGGAGGTGAACCTGAGCCACCCGCTGATCGAACGGTTGGCGCGGGTCGAGGCCGACGGCGAATTCGCGGAAATGGCGGAGCTGCTGCTGGATCAGGCATTGTTGGCCGAAGGCCAGTTGCCCCGGGACCCGGCCGCCACCGCCCGGCGCCTGAATCGTCTGCTGCAGGAGCACGCCAGCGGCGGCGCCTGAGGCGCGATCGGCCCGGTGGCTGGATTAGTGCTCACCGGGCCGAGTATGATGCCTCGAATTCGATTCACCCGGCCTTCGGGCCGGCAGCGAAAAAAGGTGCCCGCATGGCCCCGCACAGAGACAGTTTTGCCGCCGTTCTGGCCCGTCCCAGGGCGGCGCTGTTCCCGGTTGCACGGTTCCGAAGTGAGCCACGGAGAGCCGGCCGATGAGCGTTAAGAAGCACACCGCCGCGATCCTGGGTGGCGGCAGTTTCGGCACCGCCATGGCGAGCATTCTGGCCGAAAACGGCCACACCACCCGGCTCTGGGTGCGCGATCCGGAGACCGCGGCGGCGATTAACGAAGACCGGGAGAACCCCCGTTATCTGCCCGGACAAGCCCTGCCGGAAGGCGTGCACGCCACCGAGGATCTCGACGAGGTGCTCGGCGGTGCCGATCTGATCTTCGTGGCGGTGCCTTCCAGCGCCTTCGTCGAGGTGCTGCGCCAGGCGCGCCCCAAGGTAGCTGACGATACCCTGGTGGTGAGCTGCACCAAGGGCATCCACGAACAGGGCTTCCTGCTGATGAGCCAGTTGCTCGAGCGGGAATGGCCGCACACCCGCATCGGCGTGCTCAGCGGCCCCAATCTGGCCCGCGAAATCGTCGAGCGTAAGTTCACCGGCACGGTGATCGCCAGCGCCGACAGCGAGCTCTGCCAGACCATTCAGGACGCTCTGAGCTGCGACTATTTCCGCGTTTACGACAACCCGGACATGTACGGCGTGGAATTGGGCGGCGCCTTGAAGAACATCTACGCGGTGGCCTCTGGCCTGGCGGCGGCGGTGGGTGTGGGTGAAAACAGCCGCAGCTTCATGCTCACCCGCGCACTCGCCGAGATGAGCCGCTTCGCCGTGGAGATGGGCGCCAACCCGCTCACCTTCCTGGGCCTGGCCGGCGTCGGTGACTTGATTGCCACCTGTTCGTCGTCGCTGTCGCGCAACTATCAGGTCGGGCAGCAGCTCGGTCAGGGCTTGTCGCTGGATCAGGCGGTGGCCCGCCTCGGACAAACCGCCGAGGGCATCAACACCATCAAGCTGGTGGCCGGGCGCGCCCGTGAGCTCAATGTTTACATGCCTCTGGCCAGCGCCCTGTTCGAGATCATCTACGAGCACAAGCCGCTGGACACCATGGTGGCGCGGTTGATGGGAGGCGAGCACAAACACGACGTGGAATTCAGCTTCCACGGAGTCCGCAGTTGAAGGTGTATCTGTGCCGCCACGGCGAAGCCATGGCGCAAGGGCCCACCGACGCGGAACGCGCGCTCACCGAACGGGGTCGCTTGGAAGTGATGGCGCTGTGGCAGACGCTCAGTGAAGAAGGGGTGCGCATTGACCGCCTGATCGCCAGCCCCTACCGCCGCGCCCAGCAAACCGCCCTGTGCATCGCCCGGGTGTACGGCGGCATGGAGCAGGAGGCCTGCGGCTACCTGGTGCCGGAAGCGCACCCGGAGCAATTACTGGATTGGCTGATCCGACAACCCGAGGGCGACAACCTTTTGCTGGTCAGCCATATGCCGCTGGTGTCACTGCTCACCGGCATCTGGACCGGCGACCCGGCATCGCGGCCCGGTTTCCGAGTCGGCGCCGTGGCCGCCCTGGAAGTGGAAGTGGCCGCCGCCGGCGGCGCCCGGCTGCGCTGGCTGCGCGCCCCCGGGGAGGGATGAAGGTGTTGAAAGTTAAAACTTAAAAGCCACCGGTCAGTCCTGGCGGACGGCGTTGCGCGGGTCAAGCGGCGTGGGCGAGGGCTCCGGCGCGCCTTGTTCCTCGCTCTTCCAGTGCTGCACCGCGACCTGCGCTTTCACGTGATCGAGAATTTCCAGCAGCGTCTGTTTCACCATTTCGTTGAGTTTGCCACTGTCGCCACTGGAGGCGCTCAATACGTTGTCGATCAGGGTATCCAGCCGTTCCCGATAGGCCGGGTCACTGATGTCCTCGACCAGTTGTTCGACCAAAGCGGTACCGGAATCGCGCACCGTTTCGCCAAGCAGGGCAATGGCGCGCGGGCCGGCCACCGGGATCATCGCCAGGCGGCGGCCGGCGGCGGTGCGATTGACGGCCTCGTCGGTCAGGTGCACCAGGTAATCGGAAAGCTGGTCGCGGTATTGATCGTGGCTGCGCCGGGTGGCGTCGGCGATGCGCCCGGCAAGATAATCGACCAGCTGCGCCCGCCGGGGCGCCAGCACTTCCCGTTCAATGCGATGCATCATCGGCCCGCCGGTGCGGATCTCCCGTTGCGCGCCCTCCAGCACGTTGATCACCACCCGGTCGGAAATCTCCTCCATCAGCACCCGGTAATACTTGATCACCGCCTGGCCCACGGCGGTTTCGGAAAAGTCCACCACGCCCAAGCGCTGCAGGCGGTACATCAGGCTGATCAGGCGCAGTATCCGCAGCCAGCGGAAGCTGCCGACCGGGATACAGCCGAGCAGGTCGTACCAGTGCACGAACGGAAAGAAAAACCAGCGATGGTAGGTGCGCCGACCGATGGCGAAGCCCCAGCGAATCACGAACTCGGTGAGATAAATCGCCACGAACCAGAGGTCGATGCGCACGAAATTGGCGTGCACTTGATTGTTATAGAACTGGAACAGCGTCGGTGTGTATTCCTGCATAACGCCTTGCACCAGGTCGAGCCGGAACGCCCAATCGAACAGGATCAGCGACAGGTTGGCGACCACCAGCACGATCATAAAGACGTCGATCAGAAAGCCGAGGCCATCCAGATTGGGGCGCAGTTTTTCCGGGTGCAGATGAATACTCATGACACGAAGTGACTCATGACGTTCAGGGATTGCCCAGATGATCAAACCGGCTCCACACCGGACAATGGTCCGAGGGCCGTTCCATGGCACGGATGTCGTAATCCACGCCCGTATCGGTGAGGCGCTTGAGCAAGGGCGGCGTAGCCAGCACGGTGTCGATGCGCAGACCCCGGCGCGGATCCCGTTCAAAGGCCCGTGAGCGATAATCAAACCAGGAGAACACGTCGTCGGTGTCCGGATGGCGGTGGCGGAAAGTGTCCACCAGCCCCCAGTCCATCAAGCGCTGCCACCACTCCCGTTCCTCGGGGAGGAAGCTGGTTTTGCCCTCGCGCAGCCAGCGCTTGCGATTGGCCTCACCGATGCCGATGTCGAGATCGGTGGAAGAGATGTTGAAGTCGCCCATGATGGCAAGCTGGTCCTGGGGCGTGTGGTAGCGTTGCAGATAGTCCTGGAGGTCTTCGTAGAATTTTTTCTTGGCCGGAAACTTGGTCGGATGCGCGCGGTTTTCGCCTTGCGGAAAGTAGCCATTGAGCACCGTGACCGGGTTGCCTTCGGCGTCGCGCAGGCGGCCGATCACCATTCTTCGCTGTGCTTCTTCGCCGTCGTTGGGAAAGCCGTAGTGCACTTCTTCCAGCGGTTCGCGGGTCAGAATGGCCACGCCATAATGGCCTTTCTGGCCGAAATAGTACGGGTGGTAGCCCATGTCCCGAACCGCTTGTTCCGGGAATTCGCTGTCGTGCACCTTGGTTTCCTGCAGGCCGAGCAGGGTCGGCTGATACTTTTCCAGCAGCGTTTCCAACTGGTGCAGGCGCGCACGAATACCGTTGATATTGAATGAAATCAGGGTCATGGACTCTCCTTGGGTGGTCGCGGCCGCGCTTTGGGTGATCGCAGCGGGCCACCCCGGGTTCACGCCGGCGGAGCGCGCCGCGCCCCCGGCCTGGCAATCGAAAGCGGCAATTGTACACGCTGAATCGGCCAAGCGCGCACCCGCGCCGCGCTCGGCCGCCGCCACCGGGGGTTGAGCGATTTGGTCCATGAGTTTAGTGCCCAGGAAGGCTATCATGGCACTTTTTTCCGGTCCTGACGTTTGCCAGCCCGCTTCGGTGGCGGGTCGCGAATGGCTTCAAGGAGACTCAATGAACGCCGTAGAACATGCCCCCCAAGACCGCCCGGTGCTGGCGTTCGCGCACGCCAATGGCATCCCCGGCCACAGCTACGACACCTTTCTGGCGCCGTTCCAGGAACGTTTCGATGTGCGCGTGGTGGAGTGCCTGGGCCAGGACCCGCGCTATCCGGTGGACCGTGACTGGGTCAGCCTGAGCCTGGAACTGGAAGCGTTTCTGGAACCGCTGCCCAAACCGATCATCGGCCTGGGCCACTCGATGGGCTCGGTGTTGATGTTCTGGGTGGCGCACCGTCATCCGGACTGGTTTCAGGCGCTGATCATGCTCGACCCGCCGGTGGCCAACGGCCCCCACGCGCTGGCGTTGCGGCTGACCAAGCTGACCGGCCTCGGTGACCGCTTCTCGCCGGCGCGCAAAAGCAAGGGGCGGCTCGACTACTGGGCCAACTGGGACGACGTGCAGAGTTACTTCAATTCGCGCGGCCTGTTCAAGGCGTTCGACCCGCGCGCCCTGGAAGATTATCTGCGCGCCGGCCTGGAACGCCACGGTGACGGCTGGCGGCTGCGCTTCCGCCCGGACGTCGAAGTGGCGGTGTTTCAACAGACCCCCACCGGGGTCACCCGCCTGCCGCGTCTTAAAGTGCCGGGCGTGCTGATCACCGGCGAGGGCTCGCCGGAGCTGTTTCAGAACGGTGGCCGGCGTCACGCCCGCCGCCACCGTATGAAGCGGTTGTTCGCGCCGGGCAGCCATATGTACCCGCTGGAACGGCCGGACAGCACCGCCAGCCTGGTGCTGGGTGAGCTGGACCAGTTGCTGGCCGGGGAGGGCGCCCATGCGAGCGGTCACTGAACGGCGTTTCCATGCCTCCGGCCAGACCCTGGCCGCCTTACTCTGGGAGGGGCAGGGCGAGCCAATGCTGGCGCTGCACGGCTGGCTGGACAACGCCGCCTCGTTCATTCCGCTGGCACAGCATTTGTCGTCGCCGATGCTGGCGATGGATTTCTCCGGTCATGGGCATTCCGAACACCGGCCCGCGGATCTCGCCACCCATCTGGTGGATCACGTCCGCGATGTGCTGGAAGTAGCCGAGCAGATGGGCTGGCAGCGCTTTGTGCTGGTCGGCCATTCGATGGGCGCCGGGGTCGCCAGCCTGTTCGCCGCCACCTACCCAGAGCGGGTCAGCCATCTGGTGCTATTGGAAGGGTTGGGGCCGCCGGCCACCGACGCCGACGACGTGGCGCCCACGTTGCGCAAGGCGATTGATCAGATTCGCGGCCTTTCCGCCAAGCGCAAACCGGTGTACAGCGATCCGGAACAGGCGGTGGCGGCGCGCCTGCCGGCGCTGGGCGGGCTCGAGGAACAGTCCGCCCGGCTGTTGTGCGAGCGTGGCCTGGTGGCGGTGGAAGACGGCTGGACCTGGCGCACCGACATTCGTTTGCGCATCACCTCGTCGTTGCGTCTCACCGAACAACAGGTGGAGGGTTTCGTGCGCGGCATCGCCGCGCCCACCCTGTTGGTGTTGGGTGAGCAGGGGCTGGGCGGCGATGGCCGTTTCGCGCACCGGGAAGCCTGGGTGCCGGCTCTGACGCGCGTGGATCTGCCCGGTCGCCACCATCTGCACATGGACGATCCGGCGCCGGTGGCGGCGGCGATTCAGCGTTTTCTCGACGCTCATCAATAAGCGGATCGCTGGCCACGCACCGACGTATCCGAGCGCCGGGCGCGGGTGACAATCGCGGCGACGACGGTGTACCGTCTTCAGTTTGCGAACGCCGCTCGCCTGGCGTCGTGGCGATCCGGTTCGATGGCGTAAAATCATCAACAGGCTATGGGCCTGATCACACCAGGTTCCTAGGGAGATACCGATGGACGTGACCGTGGAACGTCGTTATCCGGTCGATGTGGAACGCCTTTATGAGATTCTCACCAGCAAGGACTTTTTTCAGACCCGCTTCGAGTGGGGCAAAGTGGACGATTACCGCTTTGATGCCTTTGGCCCTCAGGGCAGCGAATTCCTGATCCGTATTGTGCAACCGATGGACATCCGGCTGGACAAAGTGCCCTCAATGGCGCGCCGGTTCCTGCCGGCGAAAGCGGATCTCACCACTGAATTCCGCTGGCGCCCCGCCGACGGCGGCTACCAGGCCGATTACCGGTTCGCGCTCGGCAATGTGCCGGTCAAGGTGGGCGGCACCATGGCCCTGCTGGCCGACGGCGAGCAGGCCGGGCAGATCACCCGGGTGGCGGTGAATTCCTCGGTACCGCTGGTGGGCCGTAAGCTGGAAAGCCTGATCGGCGAACGTTTCGACCGGGCCCTGGAAGGCGATTACCGCCACACCCTGCGCTACATCGAACAACACGCCCAACAGAACTGAACACTGAAAACTGAAATGCACCCCTACCGATACCGCCGCAGGCGCCGGGCGAGGCTGCGCATGCGGCGCACGAAGCGTAGCGGATTGCGGCGCTTGCGCCGCCACTCGCGCTGCGCCTCGGGCTGCGGAAAGATGTACAGCGGGCGGCTGGCCAGGGCCTTGAGAATGTGCGCCGCGAGCCTCTCCACCGGGTCCGGGGCGCGCAGCAGGGCGCGCTCCAGCCGCGCGCGGCTGAGCGGGTCGGAATCGCACATGTGCCGGGCCAGATCGCTGGCGAACCAATCCGGGCAGACCACGCTCACCGCCACGCCGAGGCCTTCCAACTCCGCCGCCAATGCCTCGCTGAGGCCAATCAGGGCGGCGTTGCAAGCCACATAACTGGCCATGCCCGGTGGGGCACTGATGCCGGGCAGGGCGGCCACATTGACCAGATGCCCGTCGCCCTGAGGTTTCATCAAGCGCAGCGCCGCCTGGCAACCGTGCACGGCGCCCATCACGTTGACGTTCCACAGGGTCTGCCAGCCGGTGTTGTCGAGCGCTTCGAACGGACCGGCGGCGGCCAGCCCGGCGTTGTTGATCAACACATCAAGGCGCCCCCAGCGCCGCTCAATGCGTTCCACCGCCTGGCGCATCTGGCGCTCATCGCTGACGTCGGCGTTCAGGAACAACACCTCCGCGCCGCCCTGGCGAAGTTCGTCCGCCAGAGCCACGCCGGCGCTGTCACGCTGGTCCAGCAGAGCCAGCCGGTATTGGCGCGCGGCGGCGCGCGCCAGAGCCCGGCCCAACCCGCCTGCGGCGCCGGTGATCAACATCACCGGCTTAACGCCGGCGGCCGGTGCCGGCGGCGTGTCAGCCTTGTTCAAGGTCGAGTTCCCGCATCGGCTGACGCAGCACGTCCTCTTCACCCTCACTGCGCGCCAGCAATACGGCGCACACGCTGTCCCCCCACACGTTGGCGGCGGTACGGCACATATCCAGCACCCGATCGGTGACCAGAATCAGGCCAATCGCTTCCGCCGGCAGACCGATCACGCCGAGGATCACGGTGATCGCCACCAGGCTGGCGGCGGGGATCGCGGCCACGCCGATGGAGGTGATCAACGCGGTGAGAACGATAATGAACTGGGTGGTCAACGACAGATCCAGCCCATACGCCTGGGCGATGAACAACGCCGCCACGCATTCGTACAAGGCGGTGCCGTCCATGTTCACGGTGGCCCCCAAGGGCAGAACAAAGCTGGAGGTGCGCTTGGAGACCCCGGAGCGTTTTTGCACGCACTCCATGGTCAACGGCAGGGTGGCCGCCGAGCTGGACGAGGAAAACGCGGTCAGCAGGGCCGGTGTCATCGCCTGCAAATGCCGCAATGGCGAGCGCCGCCCGAGCACGCGGATCAGCAGCATCATGGTGCCGAACATGTGCAAGCCCAGGGCCAGGAGCACGGTAATAAAGAACAGCGCCAGTGGCTCCAGGGCATCCAGGCCGGTGCGCGAAACGGTGGCGGCGATCAGCCCGAACACGCCCAGGGGCGCGAAGCGGATGATCAGCATGGTGATGCTCAGGGTGACCTGGTAAATGCCCTCGATGGTATTGCGCAGGGCGGCGCCGGGTTCGCCGCCCAGGGTGCGCAGAAAGTACCCGAACATCAGCGAGAACACGATCAGGCCCAGCATCTGCCCCTGGGCGGCGGCCTGGAACAGATTCGGCGGCAGCATTTGCACCAGGATCTGGGTGAAATCGCCGGCGCCGCGCCCTTCGATGCTTTGCAAGGTGTCCTGGGTGTCGGCGGACAGGCCGAGCAGGTCGCGGGCCGGCTGGCCATCAATGATGCCCGGGGCGATCAGGTTCACCACCAGCAACCCGATCAGAATCGCCATCAGGCTGGTGCCCATATAAAAAAGCACCGTTTTCATGCCCATGCGGCCCAGGTTGCGGCCTTCGCCCACGTTCATCAGGCCGCTCATGATGGCGGTGGTGATCAGTGGGATCACCACCATTTTCAGTGCGTTGATAAACAGGGTGCCGATCAGATCGTAGCCCGGCAGCACCGGCACCCCGAACAGCTGGCTGCCTTCGCTGGTCACGGCGCCGGCCAGGCCGCCCAGTAGCATGGCCAGGAAGATCTGATGGTGTAATTTCATGCCGAACCCCAATGGAAGGATGGCCGGTAGCATAATGACCGGTTGGAACCGCTGGCAAGTTGCCCGGCCGTTACCGGTGGCCGACGCCGTGGTGTCGCCCTCCGGATTGGTATCGGGACGCCTGGTGATACCGTCCCTGGATTTAGCGTGCTGCGCGGCAAAATCCTTTAAAGCAGCGCGCGCAGGGCCTCATCGAGCGCCGGCCAGTGCCGCCGCACCCGCTCGCCGGCGTTGTTTAAAAGCCGGTCCGCGGGCACCGGCCCATAACGCTCGCACAGCAGCACGTAGGCCCGGTTAAGAAGCCGTTGCAGCGGCTCGCGTGGCAAGGGCGCGAGCGTGTCCCGGGGTTGGTTGAGCCAGCGTTCCATGGTGGCGCGAACGTCCGCGTCGAATCGCTGGCGGCGCAGGTCGGTGAGCTGGTCCAGGCGCATCGGGCTGGCCTCCTGCTCACCAAGTTGCTCCCACAGACCGCGCATCAGGTACTGGAACGCCAGGGTGCAGGGGTGGGCATCGTGGTGTGGGCGCTCCGAGTCGGCCGCTGCCACCGGATCGGCGAGCAGTGCGCGTTCCGGCAGCGACATCGCCTGCACCAGGCTCAGATGCAGATCGTGGCGGCGCTCGGCGATCTCGAACAGGCGGCACAGTTCACTGACGTAGCCCTGCAGGGAGAAGCGCGCCCGGCCGGCGTAGTCACGCTGCCACAGTGCCAGCGCCTCGGTGAGAGCGGCGCTGTCCAGATAAGGCGTCAGTCCGGTGGCGATGGCACGCCGTTGGCGCTGGCTGTCGCTCATTGTCGACCTCCCAGCCCCCCGGCGACCTGATCGTTGTAAAGGTGTGATTGCGAGAATTCCGGGTAACCGATCTCGGCGTGTTCGCTGAGATCCAGGCCGCGCTGCTCATGCAGTGCCGGCACCCTGAGGCCGGTGGTCAACGCCAACAGCATGTACATGATCAGTGCTGCGAAGAACGCCCAGGCAAACGCCACCGCCACGCCCAGCAATTGCACCAGGATGCGCTGCGGATCGAACAGGTCACCGTGGAAAAACAGCCCGGCGGCCAGCGTGCCCCAGGCGCCGGCGAAGGCGTGCACCGGCACCGCCGAGACCACGTCGTCCAGGCGCAGGGCCAGTAACAGGCGCGCCCCCGGGCCGACCATCAATCCGGCCAGCAGACCGGTGACGATGGCAAACCCCGGCACCATGGTGGCGCAGCCGGCGGTGATGCCCACCAGCCCGGCCAGCGAGCCGTTCACGGTTTCGGTGAGCAGCACCGGCCGGCGCATCAGCAATCGGTAGAGCGCCGCCCCGATGGCGCCGGAGGCCGCCGCCAGTTGGGTATTGAGATTGACCAGGGCGATGTCGGCGCTGGCGCTCAAGGTCGAACCGCCATTGAAACCGAACCAGCCGAACCACAACAAAAAGCCGCCCAACGCCACGAACGATAAATTGTGGCCGCGAATCTCACGGGGCCGCCCCTGGCCATCGAAACGCCCCAGGCGTGGGCCGACCACCATCACGCCGGCCAGCGCGCACCAGCCGCCGACGCTGTGGACCACGGTGGAACCGGCGAAATCGATAAAGCCGAGCCGATTCAGCCAGCCGTCGCTGTTCCACGCCCAACCGCCGAACAGCGGATAGATCAGCCCGGTGATCACCATGGCGCCGCACAGGTAGCCGGCGTAGCGGGTGCGCTCGGCCATGGCGCCGGAGGCGATGGTGGCGGCGGTGGCGGCGAACATCAGCTGAAACAGCAGCAGGGTCCACAGATCCGCATCGCCCTGGCTGGGCGCGAACAGGGTCTCGCCGAACCAGCCGCTGGGGTTGCCGCCGAACATCAGTCCGAACCCCAACGCCCAGAACACCAGCGTGCCAACGCACAGATCCATGTAGTTTTTCATCACCACATTGAGGGCGTTCTTGGCGCGGCTGAGGCCACTTTCCAGCAGCGCGAACCCCGCTTGCATGAGAAACACCAGCGCCGCGGCGATCGCGATCCAGGCCACATCGGCGCCGGAGTAAGCCGGGCTGTCCGCGAGTGCGGGAAGAGGCAGGCCGGTCAAGGCCAGTGCGAGCAGTCGTCGTTCCATGCTATCCCCACCTTGTTATTGTTCCCGGGGGGATACTGCAACCGCTGTGCCAGACCCGCCGCCGCTGGCCGGGCCGGGCGACGTGACTCGAGAACAACGGCTTGCGCCAGATTGGTGCGTGGCGCGCGCGGCGGACGTGGTCGGTTCAGGGCAGAGCGAGATCGAGGCTGCCGGACACCGACAGATCCGGTTCACACAGAGCGAGGATCTGCTGGTACTGCCGGTCGGTGATGTTCTGCACCGACAGGCGCGGGCGGATCACCAGCTCCAGATCGGCGAACTCGGGGTACTGGCGCACCTCGTTGAGGGTCAGGGGGCGGGTATAGCTGCGTACGTACCGCACATCGATCTGATACCAGCGCGGTTGGTTGGCGCTGCTGCGCGCATCGAAGCCTTCGTGATCCGGATTGAACTGGGTGGGGTCCGGGTAGGCCCGCGACACCACCAGGGCCTCGCCGACGATCGCCGGTCGTTTGCCCCGGGAGTGATAGATCAGCACCCGGTCGCCTTCCTGGATTTCATCCCGCAGACGATTGCGCGCCTGATAGTTGCGGACGCCGTCCCAACCGGTGATCTGATCCGGCGCATCGCGAAGGTCGTCGAGGCTGAAGTGTCGCGGTTCGGTTTTGAAAAGCCAGGTGCGCATGGAACCCTCAGTGCAGTTGGACACCGGAAATAAGGAGGCTCCGCTCCACGGCAGGGCAGGGTGCGCCTGGCTGCAATGAGATTCGCGTGGGGCCCGTTCACCGCCCGCAATTTAACATGTTTTACATCGAAGTCAGCACTTTGAACCGGCGGCAAGGCAATAAACCTGCACATTTTTACATTGCGCGATCACGGGCTCCGCGCGCCGATAATGTGCTACTCTTGCGCGCCCGTTCAGGAGGCCCCCACGTGATCGAACCCCGCGAACAGCAACAGGCCCTGGCCACCCTGCAAACTCCCCGTGATTGCCTGCGCTGGGGGGAGTCCGCGTTGCGCCGCGCCGGCGTGTTTCTCGGCCATGGCAGCGACGATCATGGCGACGAAGTTCTGGCGCTGTTGCTGCACGTGCTGGCGCTGCCCCTGGACACCGACCCGCGCATGCTCGACGCCCGTTTGCTGGCCGATGAGATCGAACGCTTCGTTGGTTTGATCAAACGCCGCATCAATGACCGCACGCCGACGCCGTATCTGACCGGCCAGGCTTGGTTCTGCGGCTTGCCGTTCTCGGTGGACGAACGGGTGCTGATTCCGCGCTCGCCGATCGCCGAACTGATCGAGGCGGGTTTTCAGCCCTGGCTCGACCCCGGGCAGGTGCACTCGGTACTGGATTTGTGCACCGGCAGCGGCTGCATCGCCATTGCCTGCGCCTACGCGCTGGAACAGGCCCGCGTTGACGCCAGTGATATCTCCGCCGATGCGCTGGCGGTGTGCGAGCAGAACATTGCCGCGCACCGGGTTGGCGATCAGGTCAGCGCGGTACTGTCCGACGGCTTCGACAATCTGCCTGGCCGTTACGATCTGATCGTGTCCAACCCGCCTTATGTGGACGCCGACGAGATCGCCGCCATGCCCGAGGAATATCGCCACGAGCCGGAACTGGCCCTGGCGTCCGGCGGCGATGGCCTGGATTTCACCCGCCGGCTGCTGCGCGAAGCGGCCGACCATCTCACCGACGAGGGTGTGCTGATCGTCGAGGTGGGCGCCAGTGACCGCCATGTGGTGGCAGCCTGGCCGCAGGTGCCGTTCTTCTGGTTTGAGTTTGAACGCGGCGGCGAGGGGGTATTCATGCTCACCCGCCAACAGCTGCTAGACTTCCATCATTGCTTCGCGCCCCGGTAACGAGGAACCCCATGTCTGGAAACAGTTTTGGTGAACGCTTTCGCGTCACCACCTTCGGAGAGAGTCATGGCGTCGCCCTTGGCGCGGTGGTGGAAGGCTGCCCGCCGGGGCTGGCGATCAGCGAACAGGATCTGCAGGTCCAGCTCGACCGCCGCAAGCCCGGCACCAGCCGCTACACCACCCAGCGCAAAGAGCCCGACCAGGTGCGCATTCTTTCAGGCGTGTTCGAAGGCCGCACCACCGGCACCTCGATCGGCCTGCTGATTGAGAACACCGATCAGAAATCCAAGGATTACGCCAACATCGCCGAGACCTTCCGGCCCGGCCACGCGGATTACACCTACACCCAGAAATACGGCTTCCGCGATTACCGGGGCGGCGGGCGTTCGTCCGCCCGGGAAACCGCCATGCGCGTGGCCGCCGGCGCCATTGCCCGCAAATACCTGAGCGAGCGTCTTGGCGTGCGGCTGTACGGCGGCGTCGAGCAGATCGGCGAGATCCGCGCCGAGCGCTACGATTGGCAGCGGGTCGATGACAATCCGTTTTTCTTCCCCGACGCCGACAAAGTGCCGATGCTCGAAGCGCTGATCAACCAGTTGCGCAAAGAGGGCTCCTCGATCGGTGCCCGCGTCACGGTGTTCGCCGAAGGCGTGCCGCCGGGCTGGGGCGAGCCGGTGTTCGACCGCCTGGACGCGGATCTGGCCAAGGCGCTGATGTCGATCAACGCGGTCAAGGGCGTGGAAATCGGCGATGGCTTCGAGGTGGTCAACCAGCGCGGCGAGCAGCACCGCGACGAGATGTCGCCGGCCGGTTTTCACAGCAACCACGCCGGCGGCGTGCTCGGTGGTATCAGCTCCGGGCAGGTGATCCGCGCCAGCCTGGCGCTGAAACCCACCTCCAGCCTGACCCTGCCGGGGCGCAGCATTAACCTGCGCGGCGAGGCGGTGGAAGTGGTCACCAAGGGGCGCCACGACCCCTGCGTCGGCGTGCGCGCCACGCCCATCGCCGAGGCCATGCTGGCGCTGGTGCTGATGGACCACTACCTGCGCCACCGTGCCCAGAACGCCGACGTGACCCCGCCACTGGCGCCGATTCCCGGCCAGATCTAACCCCGTTGCCGGGCGCGCCCCACGCGCCTGGCCGGGCCCGGCCCGGGCCATCGAGAGAACCCGATGCCTTAGAGAGTTGCTCAGATGTTCCCTTACTACTGGCGACTGTCCGGTTTCTACTTTCTGTACTTCTCGTTGCTCGGCACCCTGGCGCCTTACTGGTCGCTGTACCTCAAGAGCCTGGGGTTCAGCGCCGCCGCCATCGGCTTGCTGATGGCGGTGCCGCAGATCACCAAGATCGGCGCCCCCAATCTGTGGGGCTGGCTGGCCGATTGCACCGGCCAGCGGTTGCGCATTATCCGCTTCGGTAACCTGGCCGCCGCCATCGCCTTTGTCCCGGTGTTCTGGGTCGACCGGGTGTGGAGCATGGCGCTGCTGCTGGCCAGCTTCAGCTTTTTCTGGAACGCGGTGCTGGCCCAGTTCGAAGTGGTGACGCTGCGCGCTCTGGGCGATCAAGCGCACCGTTACAGCCAGGTGCGCCTGTGGGGTTCGCTCGGCTTTATCTGCGCGGTGCTGGTGGTGGGCTGGGCGCTGGACCGGTTGCCGATCAGCGTGTTGCCCTGGGTGATGGCCAGCCTGTTGTGGCTGCTGTGGCTGGGCACGCTGTTGCTGCCGGCCGGGTCCACCGCGCCGCGCCAGCGTGGTGCCGGCGGCATCAAAGCGCTGCTGGCGCGCCGTGACGTGCAGGCCTTTATCGCCGCCTCGTTTCTGATGCAGGCCTCGCACGGACCGTACTACACCTTTTACAGCATCTATTTATCCGACCTGGGCTTCAGCAAATTCACCGTTGGTTTGCTGTGGGCCCTGGGCGTGATCGCCGAAGTCGGCCTGTTTCTGGTGTTCCACCGCCTGCTGCGCCGCTTTCCACTGCGCTCGCTGCTGATCGCGAGCCTGCTTCTGGCGGCCCTGCGCTGGGCCATGATCGGGCTGTGCGGCGCCCACCTCGGCTGGCTGATCGCCGCGCAACTGCTGCACGCCGCCAGCTACGCCAGCTTCCACTCCGCCAGCATCGCCTGGGTGCAACACACCTTCGGCGAACACCACGCCGGCCAGGGCCAGGCGCTCTATTCCAGCCTCGGCTACGGCGCCGGCTGGGCCGCCGGCGCCGGCCTCAGCGGTTTGTTCTGGACGTCGCTGGGGCCGATCTGCTTTCTGGTGGCCGGCGTGGTGGCACTGGCGGCGGCGGGGGTGGCCTGGCGGGGCATGGGGGGAACGCTGGACACAGGACGCTAGACGCCGGACGCCGGACGCTGGACGCCTGACGCTAAAACCGCCGTGGTCTGATCGGTTTGGTTGTTTCGCAAAGGCCCTATGCGCAGCCGCAACGCCTGCCGGCCCGGGTTTTGACTTAGCGTCCGGCGTCCGGCGTCAGGCGTCTAGCGTCTGGCGCCTTCCCCAACAACCCCAGAAACGCCGCCGCCGCGTTGGAGCGGCTGCGGCGCGGGTGGGTGACCACGCCGAGCTGGCGCAGCGGCAGGGGGGTGTCCACGTTAAGGCGCACCACGCTGTCGTCGAGCATGGTCTGCGGTAGAACGCTCCAGCCCAGGCCGATGGAGACCATCATGTGAATGGTCTCCAGATAATTGGTGGACATGGAGATATTCAGGCTCAGGCCCTGTTCGCCGAACAGCCGTTCGACGATGCCCCGGGTGAAGGTCACCGGAGAGGGAAGGATGGCGCTGTAATCGGTCAGGGTGGCGAGCGGCAGGTGCTCGCGGCCGGCCAGGGGGTGCTCCGGCGCCGCCATGAACACCAGCGGGTCGTGCCAGATCACCTCGCTGAGCAGGCGGCTGTCCGGTTCCGGCGGCAGGGTCACCACCCCCAGTTCCAGATCGCCGTGCAGCACCGCCTCCCAGGCTTCCTCGGAATCGATAAAATCAATGTCCAGTTTGACCTCCGGATACTCCCGGGAAAACCGCCGCAGCACCGGCGGCAAGCGGTGCAGGCCAATGTGATGGCTGGTGCCGATGCGCAAGGTGCCGCCCACCGCGCTGGTCAGATTGCCGATCTCCCGGCCCATGTCCTCCAGCTCCAGCAGCACCTGGCGGGCGCGCGGCAACAGCGCCCGGCCCGCCTCGGTCAAGCTGATGCGGCGGCCGATGCGATCAAACAAGCGGGCCCCGAGCTGTTGCTCAAGTTGGGCGATGCGCTTGCTGACCGCCGGCTGGGTCAGAAACAACCGCTCCGCCGCCCCGGAAAACGACCCGCTTTCAGCGACCGCCATAAATGCGTTGAGGGATTGGGTGTCCATGGGGCTGGTTCCGAGGGTTGGAGGAGGGAATGTTTGGCAGACGCTGGACGCTGGACGCTGGACGCTGGACGCTAAAGTCAAAACCCGGAACCGGATAGCTTTGCGGCTACGCAAGCAGATGCTGTAACCCCGCAAACCTTCGGGTCGGGGGTTTTTAGGGGTTTTAGCGTCCGGCGTCCGGCGTCTAGCGTCCAGCCCGTCCCAAGTCGCTTCGAGCCGTCCGTCTGACGTCAGCCTTTCAGATAACTCTAAGGAATCCTAAACATAAAAAATATGAATTGGAATTATATTAAGCCCCTGCGTACAGTGTGGGCATCGAATGGGAGCCAGCCTTATGTCCGCCACAACCTTCTCCGGCAAAACACTGTACGACAAACTGTGGGATGCCCACCTGATTACCGAGCGGGAAGACGGCTCGGCGCTGATCTATATTGATCGCCAGATCATTCATGAGGTGACCTCGCCGCAGGCGTTCGAAGGCCTGCGGCTGGCCGGGCGCAAGCCGTGGCGCGCGGGTGCCTCGGTGGCGACGCTGGATCACAACGTGCCGACCACGCCGTTCCAGAGCGCCGCCGACATCGTCGACGAGACGTCGCGGTTGCAGGTGACCACCTTGCAGGACAACACCCGCGAGTTCGGCATCACCGAATTCGGCATTGGTGACGTGCGCCAGGGCATCGTTCATGTGATGGCCCCGGAGCAGGGCGCGGTACTGCCCGGCATGACCGTGGTGTGCGGCGATTCGCACACCTCCACCAATGGCGCCCTGGGCTGTCTGGCCCACGGCATTGGCACCAGCGAGGTGGAACACGTGCTCGCCACCCAGACCCTGGTGGCCAAGAAAATGAAGAACATGCAGGTCAAGGTGGAAGGCGACCTGGGCCCGGGTGTCACCGCCAAGGACGTGGTGCTGCACATTATCGGCGTGATCGGCACCGCCGGTGGCAACGGCCACGCCATTGAGTTCGCCGGCAGCGCGATCCGCTCGCTGAGCCTGGAAGGCCGCATGACGGTGTGCAATATGTCCATCGAGGCGGGTGCCCGGGCCGGCATGGTGGCGGTGGACGACACCACCATCGACTATGTGAAAGGCCGCCCCTACAGCCCCACCGGAGCCGACTGGGACAAGGCCGAGGCGTACTGGCGCACGCTGGTGTCCGACGCCGACGCGCGCTTCGACACGGTGGTGGAAATCAACGCCGCCGACATCAAACCGCAGGTGTCCTGGGGCACCAGCCCGGAAATGGTGATTCCGGTGGACGTGCCGCTGCCGGACCCGGCCGCCGAATCCGATGAAGTGAAACGCTCGGGCATGCTGCGGGCCTATGAATACATGGGCCTGAAACCCGGCATCCGGGTTGGCGACATCAATGTGGACCGGGTGTTTATCGGCTCGTGCACCAATTCCCGCATCGAGGATCTGCGCGCCGCCGCCGCCGTGGCCAAGGGCCGCAAGAAAGCGGATTCGGTGAAGCAGGTGCTGGTGGTGCCCGGTTCCGGCCTGGTTAAACAGCAGGCGGAAAAGGAAGGCCTGGACAAGATCTTCCTGGAAGCGGGTTTTGAATGGCGCGAGCCGGGCTGTTCCATGTGCCTGGCGATGAACCCGGACCGCCTGCAACCCGGCGAGCATTGCGCCTCCACCTCGAACCGCAATTTCGAAGGGCGCCAGGGTAACGGCGGGCGCACCCATCTGGTGAGCCCGGCGATGGCCGCGGCCGCCGCGGTGGCCGGTCATTTCGTCGATGTGCGTGAACTGGGCGCCTAGCAGCCTGCTAAGGAGACAGAGCATGGAAAAGTTCGTTAAACATACCGGCCTGGTGGCGCCGCTGGATCGCGCCAACGTGGACACCGACCAGATCATTCCCAAGCAGTTTCTCAAGTCGATCAAGCGCACCGGCTTCGGCCCGAATCTGTTCGACGAGTGGCGTTATCTGGACGAAGGCCATCCGGGGCAGGACAACGAGGCGCGCCCGAAAAACCCGGACTTCGTGCTCAATAAGCCGCAATATCAAGGTGCCAGCGTGTTGCTTGCCCGGCGTAATTTCGGCTGTGGCTCAAGCCGCGAGCATGCCCCCTGGGCGCTGATGGATTTCGGCTTCCGGGCGGTGATCGCGCCCAGCTACGCGGACATTTTCTACAACAACTGCTTCAAGAATGGCCTGTTGCCGATTGTGCTCAGTGAAGCTACCGTTGACGGCCTTTTCAAGGCGGAAGCCGAAAACGAGGCGTTCCAGTTGACCATTGATCTGGAAAACCAGTGTGTGCTCAGCCCGTCAGGCGAGCGTTTTCCGTTCGAGATTGATGAGTTCCGCAAGCACTGCCTGCTCAATGGCCTCGACGAGATCGGCCTGAGCCTGCAGCAGGCGGACGCCATCCGTGAGTACGAGGCGCGCCGCGCGCAATCGGAACCCTGGGTGTTCCAGGAACCGGCGCTCTAAATGCCGTCGCCGCGCGCGCTCGCGAGCCTGTTGCTGGCCACGTTGCTGGCTGGCTGTGCCGGGGTGCCGCTGTATCAGCCGCCGGGCGACGACCAGCCCGTGGCCGTCGTGACCGTGAGCGATCAGGCGGCCGGGCAGGGCGGCGAAGGGCGTTGGCCGGCCACCGCCGCTGTGTTCGCCGTGGACGGCGTGCGGGTGGCGGAGCAGGGCGGTGCGCAACAGGTGCGTTTGAGCGCTGGGCAACACAGCCTGCGGGTGTTCGCCGACCACGGTGGCAGGTTGCGCTTCGGCACGCTGGAGTGCCGCTTCGACGCGGCCGCGAATTACGCCATCACGATCAGCCAGGGCAACGGTGAGCACGCCTACCAGGCGGTGCTTGGCAAAGCCGGCTCCGGGGTGGTGCCGATTCTGGACGAGACAACGTTTTAAGGGTGTCGCCGCACCGGTTAATGGCCACTCAATGGAACAACGGACAACTGGATCAGGGGCCGCGCGCCTCGTAAACAGGACAAAATATGAGCTCTATTCTGGTATTGCCGGGTGACGGCATTGGCCCGGAAATCGTTGAACAGGCACTGCGTGTGCTGAGCGCCGCTGAACAACGGTTCGATCTGAACGTGGAACTGGACCAGGCGCTGGTCGGCGGCGCCGCCTACGACGCCGAAGGCGATCCGCTGCCCGAATCCACCCTGGCCAAGGCGCGCGCCGCCGACGCCATTCTGTTCGGTGCCATCGGCGGGCCGAAATGGGACACCATTGAGCGCGACAAACGGCCCGAGCGCGGCCTGCTGCGGCTGCGCTCCTCGCTGGGGCTGTTCGCCAACCTGCGCCCGGCGATTCTGTTTCCGCAACTGGCCGACGCCTCCAGTCTTAAACCGGAAGTGGTGTCGGGGCTGGATATCCTGATCGTGCGCGAGCTCACCGGCGGCATCTATTTCGGCCAGCCGCGCGGCATCAAGGAAGAAAACGGCGAGCGCGTCGGCTTCAATACCTACGTGTATTCCGAATCGGAAATGAAGCGCATCGCGCGGGTCGCCTTCGACCTGGCCATGCAGCGCGGCAAGCGCGTCTGTTCGGTGGACAAGGCCAATGTGCTGGAGGTCACCGAGCTGTGGAAAGAAGTGGTCACCGAGGAAGCGAAAGCCTACCCAGAGATCGAGCTGTCGCACATGTACGTGGACAACGCCGCCATGCAACTGGTGCGCGCGCCCAAACAATTCGACGTGATCGTCACCGGCAACCTGTTCGGTGACATCCTCTCCGATGAAGCCGCCATGCTCACCGGCTCCATCGGCATGCTGCCCTCCGCGTCCCTGGACGAGAACCGCAAGGGCCTGTACGAACCCTGCCACGGCTCGGCGCCGGACATCGCCGGCCAGGGCATCGCCAACCCGCTGGCGACGATCATGTCGCTGGCCATGCTGATGCGTTACAGCCTGCAGCGCGGCGACGTGGCCGATGCCATCGAAAGCGCCGTGGAAAAGGTGCTGGATCAGGGGTTGAGAACCGCGGATATTTACACCGAGGGCACTCGTAAAGTGAGCACCGGGGAAATGGGCGCCGCCGTCGCCGAAGCGCTGAGCCACGGCTGAACCCCATCATCCACAGAAAGAAAGGGCGAGCCCTTTCGGGAGACAGGTTTACATGAAGAAAGTCGGTTTTATCGGCTGGCGCGGCATGGTCGGTTCCGTATTGATGGACCGCATGCGCGAAGAAAATGACTTCAAAGACATCGAACCGGTGTTCTTTTCCACCTCCCAGGTCGGCCAGCAAGGCCCGGACGTGGGCAAGGACATTCCCACCCTTGGCGACGCCAAGAGCGTGGATGATCTGAAAGCCCTGGACGTGATCGTCACCTGCCAGGGCGGCGACTACACCAATGAGGTGTACCCGAAATTGCGCGAGGCCGGCTGGAAAGGCTACTGGATCGACGCCGCCTCGACCTTGCGCATGGCGGACAACAGCGTGATCGTGCTGGACCCGGTCAATCGCAAGGTGATCGACCAGGCACTGGATCGCGGTACCCTGGATTTCGTCGGCGGCAATTGCACCGTCAGTTTGATGCTGATGGCACTGGGCGGGCTGTTCAATGCCGATCTGGTGGAGTGGGCCAGCGCCCAGACCTACCAGGCGGCCTCCGGCGCCGGCGCGCAGAACATGCGTGAATTGATCGCGCAGATGGGCGCCATTCACGGCGATGTTGCCCGTCACCTGGCCGACCCGGCCAGCGCCATTCTCGACATTGATCGGCAAGTGGCCACCTCCATGCGCGGCGACGCCATGCCCCGCGACCATTTCGGCTTCCCGCTGGCCGGCTCCCTGCTGCCGTGGATCGATAAAGAGATGGACAACGGCCAGAGCAAGGAAGAGTGGAAAGCTCAGGCCGAGACCAACAAGATTCTTGGCCGTGGCGATCACCCGATTCCCCTGGACGGCACCTGTGTGCGCATCGGCGCCATGCGTTGCCACGCCCAGGCTCTCACCGTGAAGCTGAAGAAAGACGTGCCCCTGGACGAGATCTATGATCGTATTGGCCAGGCCAACGACTGGGTCAAAGTGGTTGCCAACGAGAAAGAAGCCACCCTGCGCGACCTGACCCCCACCGCCGTGACCGGCACCCTGACCGTGCCCGTGGGCCGGCTGCGCAAACTCAACATGGGCCCGCGGTTCCTGAACGCCTTCACGGTCGGCGATCAGCTCCTCTGGGGCGCCGCCGAACCGCTGCGTCGGATGTTGCGGATTTTGTTGGAACGATAAAGGGCTGGACGCTGGACGCCGGACGCTAGACGCTAAAGTCAAAACCCGGGTGGGCCACCCTTGCGGCTACGCACAAGTGCTTCTGCGTAGCCGCCAAACTGTGAAGATGGGGGTTTAGCGTCCGGCGTCCGGCGTCCAGCGTCCGGCGTCCCAAAACTCACTCAGACACCTCCCCGGAGAAACACATGTCATACCAACCGGCACTCGCGATAGTGGGCGCCACCGGCCTGGTGGGCGGGGCTTTTCTGGAGCTGCTTGCCGAACGGCAACCGCCACTCGGTGAATTGTTCGCGCTGGGCTCGGAAAGCAGCCAGGGCAAGACCGTGCATTTTGGCAAGCGCTCACTGAAAGTGGGCAAGGCCGAGGAGTTCGATTTTTCCCAGGTGCAACTGGTGGTGTTCGCGGCCGGTGCCGCGGTGTCCCAGGAACTGGTGCCGCGCGCCATTGAAGCGGGCGCCATGGTGATCGATCTGTCGCCGGCGTACCGTTACGAATCCGATGTGCCCCTGGTGGTGGCCGGCGTTAACGATGAGCAGCTGGCCGCCGCCCGCGAGCGCAACCTGGTGGCCGCGCCGGACGCCGCCACGGTACAACTGCTGCTGGCGCTCAAGCCGCTGCTGGCACAAGGTGAGTTGACCCAGGTCACCGTGACCCAGATGCAGGCGGCGTCGTCGGCCGGCCGCAACGGTGTGGAACGGCTTGCCCGGCAGAGCGCGCGCTTGCTCAACGGGCTCGACGCCGACGAAGGCGAGGGCGCGCAGCACGCCTTTAATCTGATCCCGGTGGCCGGCCGCCTGCAGGACAACGGCTACACCAGTGAAGAGCTCAAGCTGATGCTGGAGACCCGCCGCGTACTGGGCCAGCCGGATCTGGCGGTGGACGTGACCTGCGTGCAGGTGCCGGTGTTCCATGGCCTGTCGCAGTCGGTGCGCGTGCAGGGTACCCTGCCGGTAACGCTGGCCCAGGCGGAAGCCTGCTGGGACCACGCCCCCGGCGTGCACATGGACAACGGCGCCGAAGGCGACGGCGCCTCGCCGGTCAAACAGATTCTCGACACCTTGACGGTGCGCATTGCCCGCGTGCGCGAAGACATTGATGGGCAGGGCAGCCTCAGTTTCTGGACGGTGGCGGACAACATTAAAACCGGGGCCGCGCACAACGGCGTGCTGCTGGTGGAGGCGTTGATAAAAGACTATCTGTGATGGATAGTTACTGACATTATGTGACGCAGTTTCTAGGTTTTTCGCCTGAGTTTGTGCAAAATCGGCAACAATAGTCTGTTGGCAGCCGGACACCGCGACCGGATAATTTCGTGGCCCGCGATTCCGTGGCCCGTGAAAGCCTCAGCGCCCCTGGCCAGGGCGCCGTTCACGCAGGCGGCTGATCGACACGCCACAGCGCGGGCAGCACGGCGCGCCGGGCCAGCCGGCCGGCGCCAACACGGCCAGGGGGGCTGGCGCGGCTCCTTGGGACGGATAATAAGTAAAGGGTCTGATCGATGCTCCGAAAACTTGGGATAGGCTTTATTGCCCTGGCCGCCATGACTCCGGGGCTGTCGGCGGCGCTGGGGGTAGGGGATTACCAGCTCGATTCCTATCTGAATCAACCGCTGGACATGTCCGTCAATCTCTACGACGTGGGCGATTTGTCGGAGGATCAGATCCTTGTCAATCTTGCGTCGCAGTCGGATTTCGACGCCGCCGGCGTTGATCGAAGCTATTTTCTCACCGACCTGCGCTTCCAGATCGAGCGCCGCGGTGACGACGCCGCCGTGCTGCACATTCGCTCGCGCCAACCGGTGCGTGAACCCTATCTGAATTTTCTGGTTGAGTTTCTCTGGCCCACCGGTCGTCTGATGCGCGAATACACCGTGCTGCTTGATCCGCCGAGCTACGACAACGGCAGCAACGCGGTGACGCCGGCGCGGGTGCAACAGGCGCCCCGTCCGCTCGCCGAATCGCGCTCGCAACCTCAACCCCGCTCCGAATCCCGGCCGCAGCCATCACGGTCCCAGCCATCACGGCCGCCGCAAGCGCGTGCCGACAATGCCGCGCCCGCGCCCGCCGAGCCACGGCGTTCGCAGCCCGCCGCGCCGCCGCCGGCGCGCGCCGACCGCACCCCGGAAGCCACGGACCGCACCTACCGGGTGTCCGCATCGGACACCATGTGGAGCATCGCATCGCGCAACCGGCCCGCCGCGGATGTGTCCGTTCAGCAGACCATGATGGCCATTCAGGAGATCAACTCCGAGGCCTTCATTGACGGCAACGTCAACCTGGTGCGTGAAGGCGCGGTTCTGCGCCTGCCCAGCGCCGATCAGGTTCGTTACCTGCCGGAGCCGGAAGCGGTCTCGCGAATGGCGGACCAGAACCGGCAATGGCGCCAGCGGCAGACCCGTGATGAGCAGGTGCGCAACCCGCAGCGCGCGCCAGTGGACGCCACCGGTCGTGACACCCCGGCGCCACGGGACAATGACGCCTCGGGCCAGGGTCGGGTCACCCTGGTGACCCCGGACACCGCCGAAGGCGCCAGTGATGGCGACGGCACCGGGGCTCAACAGGGCGGCAGCGCCAACACCGCGGCACTGCAGAACGAACTGGCGATCCGTGACGAGAACCTGGATCGTCTGAATCGGGAAAACGACGAGCTGCGCAGCCGGCTCGACGACATCGAAGCGCAGATGGACACCAGTCGCCAGCTGATGAACCTGCGCAACGAGCAGATTGTCGCGCTTCAGCAGGAACTGCGCCGTCTTCAGGAAGAGCAGGGCGCCGACGTCAACCCGGACCTGCTCAAGGCACCGGCGCCGCCGGCCGCCGCCCAGGGCGATGAAAGTGAAAACGGCGACATTGACGCCGGCACCGCCTCCGAGCGCGCCGAAGAAGCGGGCCAAACCGACAACGCCGATGCCGACAACAGCGGCGCGGTTCCGAGCGACGCCGCCAACGGCACCGCCCAGGACGGTGCCGCGCCGAAGGCCGCCGCCGGCAACGGCATCGTTGATCTGATCATGCGGAACCTGCTTTATATCGGCGCGCTGCTGGTGGTTCTGTTGCTACTGCTGATGTTGCTGATTCGCCGTCGCCGGGATAACGGCGACGACGACGATGATCATCAATACGGCCCCGACGATGATGACCAGGGCGACGGCTTCGGCGGCAGTGCCATGGCGCTGGGCGCCAGTGACGCCAGCGAGGATTTCGGCGCACCGCCGAGCGAGGATCTGGACGACGATCAGATGGACCCGATGGAGCGCGCCGACGTCTACGTGGCCTACGGTCAGTATCCGCAGGCGGTCGATTACTTGCGCAACGAGATCAACCAGGACCCGCAGCGCGGTGATTTAAAGATTCGCCTGTTGGAGCTGCTGAAAGAAACCGGCGATGAGCCCGGCTTCCGCCAGCAGGCGGCGCTGTATGCCGGCACTGGCGCCGCCGTGGACGCGGCCATCAAACGTCTCGGTGGCGACCCGGGGGAGCGGGCCGGCGACGGCGATCCCTCCCTGGACGACCTGGAGCTGGATCTGGCTTCGGACCTGTCCGACGAAGCCGGCGACGATCAGCCCACGGCGGCAGCCAGCGACACTTTTGACGACGACGAACTGGAATTTTCCGATCTCGACTTCGACCTGGACGACGAGCCGCGCAATCTGGATTTGAAGGACGAGACGCCGCTGCAACTCGACGACCTGGTGCTCAGTGTCGGCGACGATGACGAAGGTTTTGACGACGAGCTGGAAGAGAGCGACCTGCAACTCGACACGCTGGAGCTGGACCACCCGCACAACGACCAGGCGGATGCCCACGACCGTGACGACGAGCAGAGCATTTCCCTGCAAGGCGCGCTCGAAGAGGGCAACGACGAGGCCGCCGCCGACGACGACAACCCGTTCGCCGATCTCGACCTGGAAGAGCTGGACATGCAGCTCAACGAAGTGGCCGAACGCAACAGCTCTCCGGCCGACGCGGATCGTCACGTGGATGCCGACGAGCTGGAACTGGACGATTTCGATCTTTCCCTGGATGACCTGGAGCTTGAGCCGGCCGATCCGGCGGACCCCTCGGCGGTGACCGGCGTCGAGGCCGACACCGGGAACCCGCCCACCGATGAACCGGACCGGTTGGACATCAGCGACCTGGAGCTGGAGCTCGATGGCGACGACCAGGCGCCGCCGGAAACCGTCACCGGTGCCGCGCCGCTGGCCGGTGCCGAAGACCGGGATGTGCTTGGCGACGACGACGATTTCGATTTCCTCGGTGAAACCGACGAGAACGCCACCAAACTCGACCTGGCCCGCGCCTACATCGACATGGGCGACGCCGACGGCGCCCGCGACATCCTCAACGAGGTACTCAACGAAGGCACCGGCGAACAGCAGGGCGAAGCCCGCGAACTGCTGGGACGGATTGGCTGACACGGCGGCAAGCTGGCTTACACGCTGCACGCGGCACGCTTGCACGCTCAGTCAAAACCCGGTCGCCGCTTGGGCGGACGTAAAAAGGGTTGCGGGCTCCGGCTGGTAGCGTGCTGCGTGTAGCGAGCGCATAGCGTATAGCGCCCACCCACCCCCTGGCGCGCCCCCCCATCGATGCCTTAATGTATCGCCCCCGTTTCAGCAGCGTTGCGAATTTCCATGACCCGAATCGCGGTGTCGGTAGAGTACGATGGCAGCGCCTTCCATGGCTGGCAGACCCAGCAGGAAGGGGTGCGCACGGTGCAAAGCGAACTGGAAGGCGCGCTGTCGAAAGTGGCCAATCATCCGGTCACCCTGTTTTGCGCCGGGCGTACCGACGCCGGCGTGCACGCCACCGCGCAAATCTGCCATTTCGAATCCGACGCGGCGCGGGACATGAAAAGCTGGGTAATGGGCGCGAACCGGTTCGCCGCCAAGGACGTGGCGGTGAACTGGGCGGTGCCGATGCCCGATGACTTTCATGCCCGGTTCAGCGCCCGGCGGCGGCGTTACCGTTACGTGATCTACAACCACGCCACGCCGCCGGCGCTGTTCCGGCGCCAGGTGACCTGGAATTACCGGCCCCTGGATGTCGACGCGATGGTGCAGGCCAGCCGTCATCTGATTGGCACCCACGACTTCACCTCCTATCGCAGTGTGCATTGCCAGGCCAAATCGCCGCTCAAGACACTCAGCCTGTTCCAGATTCACCGGCAGGGCCCGTTGATCATTCTGGAAGTGGAAGCCAATGCTTTTTTGATGCACATGGTGCGCAATATGGCCGGTGTGCTGATGAGTATTGGCGCTGGCCATCATGCGCCGGATTGGGCCGCTCAGGTGCTGGAAGCCCGTGATCGCCGCCAGGGTGGGGTCACGGCGCCGCCGTTCGGCCTCTATCTGGTGGACATCGGCTACCCGGAGCAATTCGAACTGCCGCGTTCGCCGTTGGGGCCGCTGTGGCTGGGTGGATTGAGCGCGATCTCATAGCATAATTGACACCATGCTTGCTCCGATCTGATAGGATAAGACATCAATGAACACTCCCCGGATCAAAATCTGTGGTATCACCCGGCCCGAAGACGCGGTGCGTGCCGCGCGCGCCGGCGCCGATGCCATTGGTCTGGTGTTCTATCCGCCTAGCCCCCGTTACGTGACCCTTCGCCAGGCCACCGCCGTGCTCGCGGCACTGCCGCCGTTCGTGACCACCGTGGGGCTGTTCGTGGACGCCGACCCGGCGACCCTGCAGGCCCACTTGAACGCGTTGCCGCTGGACATGCTGCAACTGCACGGCAATGAGACGCCCGAGTACGGCGCCGCCTTAACGCGCCCATGGATCAAGGCGCTGCGCATGCGCGACGGCGCCGATCCCGCCGCCGAAGCGCTGCGTTACCGCGCCGCCGGCGCGCGCGGCCTGCTGGTGGACAGCTATGTGCCCGGCGTGCCCGGGGGCACCGGCGAGCGCTTTGATTGGCGGCGCCTGCCGCGCGATGCGGCGTTGCCGCTGGTGCTCGCCGGCGGTCTGGATGCCAGCAACGTGGCCGAAGCGGTGCGCACCGTTCGCCCCTGGGCGGTGGATGTCAGTGGCGGCGTCGAGCAGCTTGCTGTCGATGGCCGCCGCCGGGGTGGCATCAAGGACAGTGCGGCGATGCGCGCTTTTATCCGTGCCGCGCGCGGTTGAGCGGTTCATCGTTGCCGATTTTCATTGCCGCCGAGAGCGGTATCAACACGAAGGAGCATGAGGTGACTGAACGTCCTGATTACAAGGCATTCCCCGACCAGCGCGGTCATTTCGGGCAATTCGGCGGACGGTTCGTCTCCGAAACCCTGATGGCGGCTCTGGACGAGTTGGAAACCATGTACCGGCGCCTTAAGGACGACCCCCAGTTCCAGGCCGATTTCGACTACGACCTGGCGCATTACGTGGGCCGCCCCTCGCCGTTGTATCTGGCCGAGCGCTGGAGCCGGGAACTGGGCGGCGCGCGGGTGTGGCTCAAACGTGAAGATCTGAATCACACCGGCGCCCACAAGGTCAACAACACCATTGGCCAGGCGCTGCTCGCCAAGCACATGGGCAAGAAGCGCGTGATCGCCGAAACCGGCGCCGGCCAGCACGGCGTCGCCTCCGCCACCGTGGCCGCGCGCCTGGGGCTTGAGTGTCACGTGTTCATGGGCGAGGAAGACATTCGCCGCCAGCGCCTCAACGTGTACCGCATGAAGCTGCTGGGCGCCAACGTGGTGCCGGTGACCTCCGGTTCGCGCACCCTTAAGGATGCCATGAACGAGGCCATGCGTGACTGGGTCACCAACGTGGACGACACCTTCTACATCATTGGCACGGTGGCCGGGCCGCACCCGTACCCGATGCTGGTGCGTGACTTCCAGGCGGTGATCGGCCGCGAAGCCCGCGAACAATGTCTCAAGCAAGCCGGCAAGCTGCCCGATGCCCTGGTCGCCTGCGTGGGCGGTGGCTCCAACGCCATCGGTCTGTTTCACCCGTTCCTGAATGACGACGGCGTCGCCATGTACGGCGTCGAAGCCGCCGGTGACGGCATTGACACCGGCCGCCACGCGGCGCCGCTGAGCGCCGGCCGGCCGGGCGTGTTGCACGGCAACCGCACCTATCTGATGGAAGATGACAACGGCCAGATCATCGAGACCCATTCGGTGTCCGCCGGCCTGGATTATCCCGGCGTTGGCCCCGAACACGCCTGGCTCAAGGACCTGGGGCGGGTGCAGTACGTCGCCGCCAACGACCAGGAAGCCCTGGCCGCGTTCCGTGAACTGACCATGGTGGAAGGCATCATGCCGGCGCTGGAGTCCGCGCACGCGGTGGCCCACGCGCGCAAGCTGGCGCCGACCATGGACAAGGACCAGAACATCATCGTCAATCTGTCCGGCCGGGGCGACAAGGACATCCTTACCGTGGCCGAGATCGACGGCATCGAATTCTAGGCGCGAAGCGTAGCCTGACAGTCAGCATAAGAGAGAGAGTCATGAGCCGTATTCAAGACTGCTTCGCCCGACTCGGTGAGCAGCAACGCAAAGCCCTGATCCCGTACATCACCGCCGGCGACCCGACCCTGGAAGTCACGGTGCCGGCCATGCACGCCATGGTCGAGGCGGGCGCCGACGTGATCGAGCTGGGGGTGCCGTTTTCCGATCCGATGGCCGACGGCCCGGTGATCCAGAAAGCCTGTGAGCGGGCTCTGCGCGCCGGCACCAGCTTGACCCGCGTGTTGGAAATGGTCGGCCAGTTCCGGCGCGACAACGACACCACGCCGGTGGTGCTGATGGGCTATCTGAACCCGGTGGAGATCATGGGCTACGCCCGCTTCGCCGACGCCTGCGTGGCCGCTGGCGTGGACGGCGTGCTGCTGGTGGACCTGCCGCCGGAAGAGTGCGAGGACGTAGCGCCGCTGTTTCGTGAACGCGGCATCGACCTGATCTTTCTGATCGCGCCGACCACCACCGACGCTCGGATCCGGTCGATTGCCGCCGCCGCCAGCGGTTACCTGTATTACGTCTCGGTGAAAGGGGTCACCGGCTCCGCCAGCCTTGATGTGAACGAGGTGGCGGCCCGCGTTGAAACAATTCGCAACCTTGCCCAATTGCCGATTGGGGTAGGCTTTGGTATCAAGGACGCGCAATCGGCACAAGCGGTGAGCCGGGTCTCCGACGGTGTCGTGGTCGGCAGCGTACTGGTCAGCCAGGCCGCCGAACACGAGCAGCACCCGGAGAAGATCGCCCCCGCCATGGCGGCGATTCTCGCCGACATGCGTGCCGCCATGGACAAGCCCTGAGCCGCCCCGCGGTTCGCGCAACAGAGTAGGCGTCGACGATGAGCAACAACTGGCTGGAAAAAATCCTTCCCGCGGTACGCCGCCCGGAGGAGAGCCGTCGTAACAATGTTCCCGAAGGGTTGTGGCGGAAATGTCCGCGTTGCGACAGCGCCCTGTACCGGCCGGAGCTGGAGCGCAATCTGGATGTGTGTCCGAAATGCGAACATCACATGCGCGTGGGCGCGCGCAAGCGCCTCAAGCTGTTCCTGGACGAGGGCCCGGTCAGCGAGATCGGCGCCGATCTGGCGCCGGTGGACCGGCTCAAGTTCAAGGATTCAAAAAAATACAAGGATCGCCTCAGCGGCGCCCAGAAAGAGACCGAGGAGAAAGACGCCCTGGTGGTGATGAAGGGCAAGCTGAACGGTCTGCCGCTGGTCGCCTGCGCCTTTGAGTTCCGGTTTATGGGCGGTTCCATGGGGTCGGTGGTGGGCGAGCGCTTCGTGCGCGCGGTGAACGTCTGCCTGGAGCAAAAGCTGCCGCTGGTGTGCTTCGCCGCCAGCGGTGGCGCGCGCATGCAGGAAGCACTGTTCTCGCTGATGCAGATGGCCAAGACCTCCGCCGCTCTGGAGCGCCTGCGCGAGGCCGGCTTGCCGTTTATCTCCGTGCTCACCGATCCGGTCTATGGCGGCGTGTCCGCGTCCCTGGCCATGCTCGGCGACGTCAATGTGGCCGAGCCGAACGCGCTGATCGGCTTCGCCGGCCCGCGCGTGATCGAACAGACCGTGCGCCAGAAGCTGCCGGAAGGCTTCCAGCGCAGTGAGTTCCTGCTCGACCACGGCGCCATCGACATGATCGTGGAGCGTCAGCATATGCGCGACACGTTGCACCGGTTGCTCGCCAACATGACCGGGGCGCCGCTGGCGGACGCTGTTTGACCTCTGCGGCCCTCCAGCTCCGGCACTGGCTGGAGCGCATCGAGCGGCTCCACCCCAGCGACATCGAACTCGGCCTGGCGCGCCTGCGCCAGGTGGCCGAGCGGCTGGCCGTGACCACACTGCCGATGCCGGTGATCACCGTGGCCGGCACCAACGGCAAGGGTTCGGTGGTTGCGCTGCTGCGCGCGCTGGCGGAGCAGGGCGGCCAACGCTGCTGCGTGTACACCTCGCCGCACATCCTGCGCTTCAATGAACGCATCCATCTGCCCGATGGCCCCGCCGACGCCGCCGCCCTGGTGCGCGCTTTTGAAGCGGTGGACGCGGCTCGCGGCACGGTGCCGCTGACCTATTTCGAGTTCACCACGCTGGCGGCGTTGTGGCTGTTCGCCGGCAGCGGCGCGCACCTGACGATCCTGGAAGTGGGCCTGGGCGGCCGCCTCGACGCGGTCAATCTGATTGACGCGCAGGTGGCGGTGGTGACCTCCATCGGCCTGGATCACACCGATTGGCTTGGCGACAGCCGTGAAGCCATTGCCGTGGAAAAACTGGGCATTGCCCGCGCCGGCAGGCCACTGATCTACGGGGAGATCGACGCGCCGGCCAATCTGGACCAGGAAATCGCGCGGATCGGCGCGCGGCCGTATCGGGCCGGCCGCGAGTTCGACCTCGCCGATGGCGAATTACGGTTGCGCGACGGTGCCGGGCAAACGGTGGCGTACCCGATGCCGGAGCCGGTGGCGCTGAGTGCCGACAACCTGGCCAGCGCGGTACAGGCGCTGTGTGCCGCCGGGCTGGCCCCGGCCAGCGAGCACCTGGCGGCGGCGGCGACGCTGCGCTTGCAAGGCCGCTGCCAGCAACTGCGCTATCGGGGCGTGGAGTGCGTGTTGGACGTGGGTCATAATCTGGAGGCGCTCAGCCGCCTGTTCACGCGCCTGCCGCCCTGCGCCGGCGAGCGGCGCCTGGTGCTCGGCATGATGGCCGACAAACCGGTGGACGCGGTGGTCCGCCGGCTCGCCGATGAGCCGCTGCGGTGGTATCTGGCGCGGCCGGATCTGCCCCGCGCGGCGGACACCCGCCGCCTGGCCCGGGCCTTGCCCGAGCGGATTGCCCCCCGTCACTGCGCCAGCGTCGCCGACGCCCTTGATCAGGCGGTGACGGATAGCGCGGCGGGGGATCAGGTGGTTATAGTGGGCTCATTCTTTACCGTCGCGGAGGCGCTGGCCGTCATCGAGCGCGAAACGGACCCGGGAGAGTGAAAAAGTGGACGTGAAATCCCGTCAGCGGTTGATCGGTTTTCTGCTGTTGTTGCTGTTGGCCGCGATCCTGGTGCCGCTGGTGTTGCGCAGCCCGGATGAAGTGCGGGTGGCCCTGGACATGTCGATCCCGGAACCGCCGGCCCTGGAAGAGCCGGAGGTGGCGCCGGTGATCAGCGACGACGAACGCCAGCAAACCGACCAGCAGATCAGCGAGCAGCGGCAATCGGTGGCCGATGCCGGCGACCTGGCCGCCGCCGATCAGGGCGCCGATCGGGCGCGGCAGCCATCCGCCGACGCCACACCGGAACCGCAAGCCGAGCCGGCCCCGCAGGCGCGACCCGAGCCCGCCGCCGAAGCCGAGCCGACCGCCGACCCGGACAACCCCAGCCCGGCTTTTACCGTTCAGGTGGCCAGCTTCAGCGACCGCGCCAACGCCGATGCCCTGACAGCGCGCCTCAAGGAGGCCGGTTACAACGCCTACGCGCGCGCCGTGCAACAGGATGGCAACACCTGGCAGCGGGTGTTCGTGGGCCCGGAAATCAAACGCGACCGCGCCGAAGCCCTGCGTCAGCGCCTCGCCGACGATAAGCGTTTTGCGTTGCAGGGCCTGGTGCGTGGATTCGCGCCTTGAGGCTGGATGCCAGACGCTAGACGCTGGACGCCGGACGCTAGAATCAAAACCCGTGGTTGAAGGCGTTGCGGCTACGGTAGGTGCTGTGTTCGTGCTGCCAGCCAATACGAAACCGCCGGGGTTGTCTTTAAGCGTCTAGCGTCTAGCGTCTAGCGTCTGGCGTCCGGCGTCCGGCGCTTGGCGCTTGGCGTCTCGCGTCCACCGCCCAGCCAACCAACCCATGTGCAAGCGAGGGAGCCTCTGTTAGACTCTGCGACCTGTTCCAACCGCGCGCTTTTCCATGAATCTGGCAGACGGCATCATCCTGTTTATCATCGCCGTGTCGACACTGTTGAGTGTGCGTCGCGGTTTCACCCGGGAAGCCTTTTCCCTGCTGACGTGGGTGGCCGCCTTTCTCGTCGCGCGCCTGTTCAGCCCGGCGCTGGAGCTGCTTCTGCAAGACCAGATACAGACCCCGAGTCTACGCACCGCGGTCGCTTTCGGTACCCTGTTCGCGATCACCCTGGTGGTCGGGGCGTTGATCAATCATTTGCTTGGCGAGCTGATCCGAGTGACCGGCCTGAGTGGCACCGATCGTCTGCTGGGCATGGTATTCGGCGCATTGCGTGGCGCGTTGGTGGTGGTGGTTCTGGTGGCCCTTGGGCACCGCTTTTTTGGCCAGGACCCCTGGTGGCGGCAGTCCATGCTGGTGCCGCATTTCGCTCTGCTGGAAGACTGGACCCGCCGTATGGCGGAGCAGTTGCTGGCCTATCTGATGAACTTCAATGGCCATCCGGCCCTTGGCACGACCCCTTCGTCCTAGAGGATTCTCAACATGTGCGGCATTGTTGGCATTGTCGGCCATTCCTACGTGAACCAGGCGATCTATGACGCCTTAACGGTTCTGCAGCATCGCGGCCAGGACGCCGCCGGCATCGTCACCTGCGACGGCGATCGCCTGTTTCTGCGCAAGGACAACGGCATGGTGCGGGACGTATTCCGCAACCGGCACATGCGCCGCCTGGTGGGCAACATGGGCATCGGCCATGTGCGCTATCCCACCGCTGGCAGTTCCAGTTCCGCCGAGGCGCAGCCGTTCTACGTCAATTCACCCTACGGCATCACCCTGGCGCACAACGGCAACCTGACCAACTCCGAGGCGCTCGCCGAGCACATCTTCCGTGCCGATCTGCGCCACATCAACACCACCTCGGATTCGGAAGTATTGCTCAACGTGTTCGCCCACGAGCTGCAACGCCGGGGCAAGCTGCAGCCGGAACCGGACGACATTTTCGATGCCGTGGCGGCGGTGCATCGGCGCGTCGAGGGAGCCTACGCGGTGGTGGCGATGATCACCGGCTACGGCATTCTCGCGTTCCGCGATCCGCACGGCATCCGTCCGGTGTGCTTCGGTAAGAAAGAGACCGATCAAGGGCCGGAATACATGGTGGCCTCCGAGTCGGTGGCGCTGTCCGCGCTGGGCTTTCACCTGGAACGGGATCTGGCGCCCGGCGAGGCGGTTTACGTGACCGCCGATGGCCGCCTGCACACCCGTCAGTGCAGCGATCATCCGAGCCTCAACCCGTGCATTTTCGAGCAGGTCTATCTGGCCCGTCCGGATTCCATCATCGATGACATCTCGGTGTACAAGGCGCGCCTGCGCATGGGTGAGAAACTGGCGGAAAAAGTGGAACGGGTGTGGCCGGATCACGACATCGACGTGGTCATTCCGATCCCCGACACCAGCCGCACCTCGGCGCTGCAAATGGCCAATCGCCTGAACGTGAAATACCGCGAAGGGTTTATCAAGAACCGCTACATCGGCCGCACGTTCATCATGCCCGGCCAGCAGCAGCGGCGGAAATCGGTGCGCCAGAAGCTGAACGCCATCGAGCTGGAATTTTCCGGCAAGAACGTGTTGCTGGTGGACGACTCCATCGTGCGCGGCACCACCTGCCACGAAATCATCCAGATGGCCCGGGAAGCGGGCGCCAACAAGGTGTATTTCGCCTCCGCCGCGCCGGCGGTTCAATATCCCAATGTGTACGGCATCGACATGCCCTCGGCCAGCGAGTTGATCGCCCATGACCGCAGCGAACAGGAAGTCTGCCAACTGATCGGCGCCGACAAGCTGATCTACCAGGATCTGGACGATCTGGTCAGCGCCTGCAAAGAGGGCAACCCGCACATCGAGGAGTTTGATTGCTCGGTGTTCAGCGGCCATTATCTGGCGGGTAACATTGATCAGAATTACCTGTCGGATCTGGAAGCCCGGCGCAATGACAACGCCAAGGAAAAACGGGAAAAAACCCGCGCTCTGGCCGACAACGAAGTGATTGATCTGCATAACTCCAACTGATTCAGACCAGCCGAGGTGGTAATGAGCGATAAACCGGACCCGAGTGAACTGCATACCGATACCCTGGCGATCCGCTGGGCGCAGTTGCGCACCGACGAGATGGCGCACTCGGACCCGATCTTTCTCACCTCGAGCTTTGTGTACGACAGCGCGGCCCAGGCCGCCGCGCGCTTTTCCGGCGAGCAGCCGGGCAATGTCTACTCCCGTTTCACCAACCCCACGGTGCGCGCCTTCGAAGAGCGGCTCGCCGCCATGGAAGGCGGTGAAAAGGCGGTGGCGCTGGCCTCCGGCATGGCGGCCATCAGCAGCACCTTCTTCGCGCTGCTGGCGCCCGGCGATCACGTGGTCAGCTCGCGCAGCGTGTTCGGCACCACCAATGTGATCTACAACCGTTATTTGAAGAAATTCAATATCGACACCACGCTGGTGGATCTGGCCGATCTGGATCAATGGCGTGCCGCCATGCGTCCGGAAACCAAAATCCTGTTTCTGGAAAGCCCGTCCAATCCGCTCTCCGAGATCGGTGACATCGAAGCGCTGGCCAGGCTTGCCCACGACCAGGGCGCGTTGTTGGTCGTGGACAATTGTTTTTGCACGCCGGCGCTGCAAAAGCCGATTGAGCTGGGTGCCGATCTGGTGATTCACAGCGCCACCAAATATCTGGACGGCCAGGGCCGTTGCCTGGGTGGCGCGGTGGTCGGCCCGGCCACACTCACCGACGAAGTGCTCGGGTTCGTGCGCTCCGCTGGGCCCAGCATGAGCCCGTTCAACGCCTGGGTGTTCCTCAAGGGCTTGGAAACTCTCGGCCTGCGCATGAAAGCGCATTCGGAAAATACCCTGCTGCTGGCGCGCTGGCTGGAGCAGCAACCGGGCATCGCCCGGGTGCATTATTCCGGCCTGGAGAGCCACCCTCAGCACCAGTTGGCGGCGCGTCAGCAAAGCGGTTTTGGCGCGGTGATCGCCATCGAGGTGGAAGACAGCGACGGCCACCGCGACCGCCAGGCCGCCTGGCGTTTCATGGACGGCACCCGCCTGATTTCCATCACCGCCAACCTGGGTGACGTGAAATCCACCATCACCCACCCCGGCTCCACCACCCACGGCCGCGTCGACCCCGAGGAAAAAGAGCGGGCCGGCATCACAGAAAACCTGATCCGGCTGGCGATTGGCCTGGAACACGTGGAAGATCTGAAAACCGACTTGAGCAGGGGGCTCAAAGCGCTCGGATTCTAGAACAAGTTAAAAGTTAAAAGTTAAAAGTTAAAAGGAGCTGGGCCGGTGCCCACCGTGGACTTTGGGCGTGGGCACGGTGAAACCGGATAGCGGCGAGCTTTTTCGCGTTTCAACTTTTCACTTTTAACTTTCTTCTTCGAGGGGGTTTATGCAGGCGTTGGATAAAGCGCTGGCCCAGGTGGGCAGCGTGGTGCTGGGTAAAACCGAACAGCTGAAACTGGCGCTGGCCTGCATGCTCGCGGGCGGTCATCTGTTGATCGAGGATCTGCCGGGGATGGGCAAGACCACGCTGGCGCATGCGCTGGCGCGGGTGTTCCGCCTCGACTACCGCCGTGTTCAGTTCACCAGCGATATGCTGCCCGCCGATATCCTCGGTGTTTCCGTGTTCGACCCCGACAGCCGTGCGTTTTCTCTTCGTGAGGGGCCGGTGTTCACCCAATTGCTGCTCGCCGACGAGATCAATCGGGCCACCCCCAAGACCCAGGGCGCCTTGCTGGAAGCGATGGAAGAGCGGCAGGTGACGCTGGATGGCGCCACCCGGGCGCTGCCCGATCCATTTTTCGTGGTCGCCACCCAGAACCCGGTGACCCAGGCCGGTACCTTCGTGCTGCCCGAATCCCAACTCGACCGTTTCCTGATGCGCATTTCCCTGGGTTACCCCTCGCCGGAGGTGGAGCGCGCGCTGCTGGCCGGTGGCGATCTGCGCGAAGCGGCCCGCGCCCTGAAGCCGGTGATCGACCCCAGCGGTCTGATCAAACTGACCGCCCATGTCGCCAAGGTGCGCGCCACCGACGAACTGCTGGATTACATCCAGCGTTTGCTGGAAGCCACCCGCGCCGACGACCGCCTGGAGGCCGGGCTGTCGCCACGCGCCGGCCTGGGGCTGTTGCGCGCCGCCCGTGCCTGGGCGTTGCTCCACGACCGTAATTACGTGTTGCCCGAAGACGTGCAGGCGGTGTGGTCGGCGGTGGCCGAGCACCGCTTGCAGTCGCGCCAGGGCGGCAGCGTGGCCGCCATGACCCAGTCGCTGCTGCAGAGCGTACCGGTGGTGCGTCACTGAGCGGGAGGAAGCGCCGTGTTCAAGCAAGCCTGGCAACGCTGGCTGGAACGCCGCCTTCCCCGCGCCGCTCAGGTACGTCTTGATCAGCGCCGTATTTTTATTTTTCCCTCCGGTTACGGTTTCCTCTATGTGCTGGTGGCGGTGCTGTTGTTCATCGGCGGCATCAATTACGAAAACAACCTGATCCTGGGGCTGTGTTTCGTCATGCTCAGCCTGTTCGTGGTCACCATTTTGCACACTTACCGCAATCTCTCCGGCCTGAGCCTGCGCGCCGGCGCCTCGCGCAGTGGCTTCGCCGGCGGCCAGGGCGCCCTGCAGGTGGTGTTGATCGCCCAACGGCGCGCGCACCGCAGCCTGTGGCTGAGCTGGCTCGATCAGCCACCCCAGGAAATCAGCATCGAGCCCGGTGAAGAGAGCGCGCTGTGGTTCAATCTGCCGTTGCCGCGTCGTGGCCGGGTGACACCGCCGCGCCTGCGGGTGCAGAGCCGCTACCCGCTGGGGCTGCTGCGCAGCTGGTCTCTGGTGGCCTTGGATCAGGCCTGCCGGGCCTGGCCGCGCCCACAAAGCACGGCGCAATGCCCGGCCGACGGTGGCGACGGCCACCGAGAGGTGGCCCGGGCCGGGCAAATCGGCAGCGAGGAATTCCAGGGCCTGCGCGCCTACGCGCCGGGCGATTCCCTGCGCCAGGTGGACTGGAAAGGGTACGCGCGCGGGCGAGGTCTGCACGTCAAACTGTTCCAGGAGCCCGCCAATGGCCGTCTGTGGTTGCGCTATCAGCGTCTTGAGGGGCAGGGCATGGAAGCGCGCCTTTCGGTGCTGTGCTATTGGGTGCTGCGTCTGACCCGCGAGAACCGGCCGTTTGCCCTGGAATTGCCCGATGCCACCCTGGCCCCGGGGCAAGGCGATGAGCACCGCCAGCGTGCCCTGGATCTGCTCGCCCGCCACGGCGGGCCACGCTGATGGCGCGCATTTATCAGATTCCCAGCCACGCGCGCACCTGGTTGACCCTGGGCATCGTCGCCGCCTCGCTGCCGCAATTGTTGCGCGGCCCGCTCTGGCAGGCGGCTCTGTTGTTGCTGGTGCTGGGCTGGCGGGCCTTGATCGAACGGCAACGGCTGGCGTCGCCGGGCCGGTTGGTGCGGCTGGCGCTGCTGGTGGCGACGGTGGCGGCGACCTGGCGCAGCTTTGGTCGGCTGCATGGCCCGGAAGCAGGCACCGCGCTGATCACCAGTTTGTTCGCGCTGAAGTATCTGGAGCTGGTCAGCAAGCGCGATGCCTATGTGTTGATCGTACTGGGCTATTTTGTCTGTGCCACGGTGTTGCTGTTTTACCGGGGGCCCGGTGCCGCCCTGTATGTGTCCGGCTGCCTGCTGTTGCTGACCGCCAGCCTGGCGGGCATCAACTACAGCGATACCCACGCCCGGCGTCGCCAGCATGTGCGCACCGCCGCTGTGCTGCTGGGCCAGGCACTGCCGTTGGCGGTGGTGCTGTTTATCCTGGTGCCCCGGGTGGCGCCGATGTGGAGCATGCCGCTCGGCGGCGGTCAGGCCCGCACCGGCATGAGCGATACCATGTCGCCGGGGCAGGTCAGTAGCCTGACCGAATCCAGCGCGCTGGCGTTCAGGGTCGAGTTCCAGGGCCCGCCACCGCCGCCCCGGGAGCGCTATTGGCGCGGCCTGACCTACAGTTACTTCGACGGCACCACCTGGAGCCAGGCGCGCCCGCGTGGTTGGCGTGACCGGGACACCCTGTACCGGGGCCGTGGCGCGGCGCCGCCCTGGTACCAGAGTCTGCTGGCTGCCCGAGGCGACGCCGCCGGCTATCGCTACCGGGTGATCATGGAGCCCAGCCAGCGGCGCTGGCTGTACGCCCTGGCGGTGCCGTTCACCGACCTGGATGGCATGGGCCTGGCCCGTGACTGGCGGTTGGTCGCCGATCACGCCGTGGACACGGCGCTGGGTTACCGGGTGCACAGCGTGCCGGCCGCTCGGGCCGGGGCGCTCACCCTGGAGCAGGCCGAGCGCGACCTGATGCTGTCGTTGCCCGAGGGCGGCAACCCCCGCGCCCGCGCCCTGGCCGAGCAATGGCGGCGGCAATATCGGGATAACAGCGCCCGGGTCAACGCCGCCCTGGGTTATTTCCGCCAGCGGCCGTTCCATTACACCCTGCAGCCGCCGCGCCTGAGCGGCGATACCGTGGATGGCTTTCTGTTTGGCACCCGGCGCGGCTTCTGCGAGCACTACGCGTCCGCGTTTACCTTTTTGATGCGCGCCGCTGGCGTGCCGGCCCGGGTGGTGGCCGGCTACCAGGGCGGTGAGATGAACGCCGGCGAATACCTTCAGGTGCGTCAGTACGACGCTCATGCCTGGGCCGAGGTGTGGTTGAGCGGGCAGGGCTGGGTGCGCGTCGACCCGACTGGGGCGGTGGCGCCGGAGCGTGTGGAACTGGGCCTGCGCGGCGCCCTGCAACGCGCTGGCGATGGCGCCGACGCGGCGTTGGGCGGCATCGGCCGCCTGCCGCTGCTGTTCCAGCTCCGGCAATGGGTGGACTACCTGGATTTCAACTGGCAAAAATGGGTGCTCGGTTACCGTCAGGACCAACAGCGGGCGCTCTGGCAGCGCCTGCTGGGCGGGGTCTCGCCGTGGCGTGTGGGGCTGGCGTTGATGGTCTCGCTGGCGGTGTTCGCCGCCGTGCTCGGCGCCTGGGTGTTGCTGCGCCGGCGTGACCGCCCCATCACTCCGTTGCAGCGGGAGTTCCACCGGCTGCGCCGGGCGCTGGCGCGCCGCGACCTGACGGCGCCGGCGGCGGCGTCCGCCGCTGAACTGGCCGCGCTGGTGAGCCGGGCGCGGCCCACCGCCGCCCGCGCCGCCGGCCACTGGCGTTGCCTGTTCGAGCAGCTCGCCTACCGGGGCGAGCAACCGCCGGCGCGGGCCGAACTGGCGGCGCTGGCGCGGCGGCGGCGGGCGCTGTTGCGGGCGCTGCGGCGCTGACGGCGGTGCCATCGGCCCTGCCCACGCGGCGGAAAGGTTTCTATCTTTGTGTAGGAGCAGGCCCAGCCAGCGACGGGTTTGATTCTGGTTTTCGCGTCGGACGTCTGACCGCAAACCCGTCAGGTTCGCGGCAAAGACACCGTGCCATTCGGCCAAAAGACGTCGCTTGCACGGCCTGCTCCTACGGCGCCGCTGTAGAGGCACTGTCAGCGTTACGGTGCGCCCGGTGCCGATCTGCAGGGCCTTCCCCTTGACTCACTGGCGAACCAATAAGGAGAACAAGCATGGCCATCGCCCGCTATAAGCAAGCGCTTGAACTGACCCCGCACGCGCCCTGGGCGCAACGTTTCTGGGACGCCTTGGTGCCACTCAAGGACCGGGTCGCGGGGCATCCGCTGTTTCAGGAGATGGGTGAGGGGGCGCTGTCGTTGCCGCGTTTTCGCGATGCGTTGCTGCACTTCTATCCGCTGGTGGAGCATTTTCCCAAATACATGGGGCTGGCCCTGGCGAAAACCCGGCCGGGTCTGTACCCCGGCCATGAAGAGACCAGGAACTGGTTGATCGGCAACATCAAGGTGGAACAACGCCACGCCTATTGGTACCAGGACTGGGCCGCCGGCTTCGGGCTGGCCCTGGCGGAGCTGGAGCAGGTTCGCCCGCCAGCGGCGATGAACGCGATCAATCACTATTTGTGGGATGTCGGCCATCAGGGAAGCCTTGATGAGAGCATCGCCGCCACCAACCTGGCGGTGGAATGGGCCACCGGCGAATGGAGCCAGCATGTGGTCAGCGGCATGCAGCACTACGCCGAGCAAGGGCAGGCCAGCATTACCCGCCACACCCTGGCCTGGCTGCGCGCCCATGCCAGCTACGACGACGCCCACCCCCACGAAGCGATGGAACTGGTAAAGCGGCTGGCCACCGACGAGCCCGCCCGCCAGCGCGCCTTCGCCGCCGCGCAACGGGGGCTGGAATATTATTTGCTGGCGCTGGATGACTGTTACCAGCAGGGCGAGCAGCGAACGGCGCAAACGGCGCCGGATTTAGGGGAGTGAGGGTTCGGTTTTCAGTGTTCAGTGTTCAGTAAAACCCGCACAATCGCGACTGAAAACTGAAAACTGAAAACTGAAAGCTGAAAGCTGAAAGCTGAAAACTGAAAACGCCCCATGTCCCTTCTGCCCGTCGACACCATCCTTCCCGAACTGCTGCGCTGTCTGGCGGAGTGCGGCGGCGCCGTGCTTGAAGCGCCGCCCGGCGCCGGCAAGTCGACGCGCGTGCCGCTGGCGCTGCTGGCAGCGCCCTGGCGCGGCGACGGCAAGATACTGCTGCTCGAACCACGCCGGGTGGCGGCGCGGGCGGTGGCCGCCTTCATGGCCGAGCGGTTGGGTGAGCCGGTGGGCGCCACGGTGGGCTACCGCACCCGCCTGGACAGCCGGGTCAGCCACGCCACCGTGATCGAGGTGGTCACCGAGGGCGTGCTCACCCGCCTGATGCTCGATGACCCGTCGCTGGAAGGCTACGCGGCGGTGCTGTTCGATGAATTCCACGAGCGTTCCCTGCAAGCGGATTTGGGGCTGGCCCTGGTTCAGGAGGTGCGTCAGGCGCTGCGTGGTGAGCTGCGTCTGCTGGTGATGTCGGCGACCCTGGAGGTGGGGCCCCTGGCCGAGGGGCTGGCGCTGCCGGTGGTGCGCAGTGAGGGGCGCGTCCATCCGGTGACGGTGAGCCATGCTCCGCCGCCGGACAGCCGCCGGTGGCTGGAACATTGCGCCGCCCAGGTGCGGGCGTTGGCGGGGCAGGGCACGGTGCTGGTGTTCTTGCCCGGCGTGGGCGAGATCGACCGGTTAGGTGCTTTGCTGGCCGACCTGCCGATGCCGGTGGAGACGCTGCATGGGCGTTTGCAGGGCGACGCCCAGGCGGCGGTGTTGCGCAACGTGGAGGGCCAGGCCCGGGTGGTGTTGAGCACCAACGTGGCGGAAACCAGTGTCACTATTGAAGGGGTCACCACGGTGCTCGACAGCGGCCTGGAGCGGCGGCCGGATTACGATCCACGCCGCCAGCGCAGCCGCCTGGTGACGCGCCGCATCAGCGAGGCCAGTGCCGCGCAGCGCGCCGGCCGGGCGGGAAGGCTGGGGCCCGGCCGTTGCGTGCGGCTGTGGTCCCGGGACGAGGTGCTGGCGCGGCGCGGCGAGGCGGAGATTCGCCAAGTGGGCCTGGAAGGGCTGGTGTTGGATCTGGCGCGTTGGGGCTGCCGTGACCCGGCCGAGCTGTTCTGGCTGGACCCGCCGCCGGCCGGCGCCTGGGCGGCGGCCCGGCAGCGCTTGCAGCGGCTTGGCGCACTCGGCGCGGACGGCGCCATCAGTGAGTGGGGCGCGCGCCTGGCGCAATTGCCGCTGCCGCCGGAGTTGGCGGCGCTGGTGTGGCTGGGACGCGAGCAGGGCCTGCCACTGAGCGCGGCGCGGCTGGCGGTGCTGCTTTCCGAGCCAGCGCCGGGCCTGGATCGCGAACCGGACCTGGCGGTGCGCCTGAACCGGTTTGCTGAGCGCAGCGGCGACTGGCCTGCGCTGCATCAGGTGACTCAGCGGCTGCTGGCGAACCGGGCGGCGCGGGACCGCGCCGAGCCGCTGGCCGGCGCCGGCGGGTTGCTGGCGCAGGCGTTTCCGGATCGGCTGGCGCGCCGCCGCGAGGGCGAGGCGCCCCGTTACCTGCTCGCCGACGGCAGTGGCGCGCGCTTGCCCCCGGGCAGCGCGCTCGGCACCCGGGCCTGGCTGGTGGTGCTGGAAACCGACGGCGACCCCCGCGAGGCCAACATCCGTTTGGCCTGGGCGCTGGATGAGCAACAGGCGCGACGGTGCCTGGATGAGCGCGGCGTCTGGGAGGAGCGGGTGGCCTGGGACAACGGCGCCCAGCGGGTGCGCGCCCGCCGGGTGTTGACCCTGGGTGCCATCGAGGTGGACAGCCAGCCACTGCAGCAGCCGTCCGCCGAACAAATACAGGCGGGGTTGCTCGATGGCGTGCGCCAGCAGGGTCTGGAAGCGTTGCCGTGGACGCCGGCGCTGCGCCAGTGGCGCGCGCGCGTGGGCTGGATGGCCCGGCTGGAGCCGCGGCAATGGCCGGACACCAGCGATCAGGCCTTGCTGGCTAACCTGGAACAATGGCTGGGGCCGTTCCTGGCCGGCCTGCGCAGCCTGCGGGATCTGCGCAAGGTGGCGCTGGCCGACGCCCTCGGGTTGCTGCTCGGGCCGGGCCAGCGTCAGACCCTGGAGCGACAACTGCCCGCCGGCGTGGCGGTGGCGTCCGGGCGCACCGCGATGATCCGCTATGACAACGAAGGCAGCCCGAGACTGGCGGTAAAACTGCAGGAGTGTTTCGGCATGCGCGCCTTGCCGGCCCTGGCGGAAGGTCGGGTACCGCTGGTGGTTGAACTGCTCACCCCGGCGGGGCGGCCGGCGGCGATCACCGCGGATCTGGAGCATTTCTGGCGGCACGGCTACCCGCAAGTGCGCAAGGCGCTGCGCGGTCGCTATCCCAAGCACCCCTGGCCGGACGACCCGTTCAGCGCCGTCGCTACCTCTGCCAGTAAGCGCCGCCAATAAGCGCCGGCGCTGAAGGTTGAGCGTTTCCGCCCTTTCCAGGGGCGCGCCTCTCTGCTATCAATAGCCGCTTTTCACGGGAGCGCATTATGAAATTTGATTCCATTATCAAGGCGGCCGAGGGCCCGCGTATGCAGGTGCCCGAGGGCTGGGGCCAGGGCCGGGCCACCTTCGGGGGGCTGGTGGGGGCGATCCTTATCCGCCATATGCAGGCCAACATGGACGCCGACGCGGCGCTGTTGCGCAGTTTCTCACTCTCGTTCGTGGCGCCGATGGTGCCCGGCCCGCTGGATCTGGATATGGTCACCCTGCGGGCCGGCAAGTCGGTCACCCAGGTGCAGGTGAGCGGCCGCCAGGATGGCCAGGTGGTGGCCACCATGCTGGCCAGCCTGGGCCACGGCCGAGAGTCGCAATTGCGCGTGCCGGCGCCGCGCGCGCCGGCCTGCAAGCCCCCCTCGGAATGCTTCAAGGTCCCGTTCCTGGAAGGCAAATCGCCGGACTTTCTGCGCTATTTCAATCTTTTCTATGCCGGTGGCAATATCCCGTTCAGTGGCTCCAAGGAACCGGATTTCCAAGGCTATATGTGCTTCAGCGAGGCCAGTGATAACCAGGATGCCGCCACCCTGGCGTGTCTGGCGGACACCTGGCCCTCGTCGGTGATTCCGATGCTGAGCCGGCCGGCGCCGATGAGTTCGCTGACCTGGACCATGGAATATCTGGTCGATCCCGCCACGCTGCCGCCGGTGGATTGCTGGCAATACGACGTGCGCACCGATGCCTTCGCTGACGGCTACGGGCAGAGCCAGGCCACGATCTGGGACGATCGCGGCAATCCGGTGGCGTTCAGCCGCCAGACCTTCGTGGTGTTCACGTGAGTCCGGTGCGGCGATGAATACGCCTCGCGACCGCGCCGCCGACCACGCCTTGCCGCCGCTGCGCGCCGCTGACGTCGGCCCCCGGGTACCGCGGCGCGGCCATTGGCTGGCGGCCGCTCTCGGCCGGGCGATCCTCAGACTGATTGGCTGGCGGGTAGTGGGCACTCTGCCGGATGTGCCCCGGGCGGTGATGATCGCCGCGCCGCACACCTCCAATTTCGATGGTCTGGTGGGGGTCAGCGCGATCCAGGCGTTACGCCTGGATATCCGCTTCATGGCCAAGCACAGTCTGTTTCGCGGGCCGGCGGGTGTGTTGCTGCGGGCGCTGGGCGGCATGCCGGTGAACCGCGACAGCGCCGGTGGGGTGGTGGAGAAATCAAAAGCCCGCCTGCAAGGCGAGGAGCCATTCTGGCTGGGGATCACGCCGGAAGGCACCCGTGCCGGCGCCAGGGAGTGGAAAACCGGGTTTTACCGCATCGCCGAGGATCTGCGCCTGCCGATCATCGTGGTGACGTTTTGCTATCGGCGCCGTCAGGCGCGGGTGTTGCGGGCGATCTGGCCCAGTGGCGATCTGCAGCGGGATCTGGAGCTGATCCATGCGTTGTTGGATGACGTGCGTCCGCGCCATCCGGAGCGGTTGTCCGCGCCGCTCAAACGCCGGCGCGGGCAGCCATAAGCCGGGTGCTCAGCCGGCGTCCCGGTGCCGGCGGATAAACGCCTCGCGGCCGATCGCCGCCGTCAGGGCGTAGGCGAGCGGGGCACCGAGGGACTCGACTCGCGTGCGCATGTCGTCGCCGAACGGCTCCAGCGCCGCCAGTTCAATGACCCCCAGGGCCTGGTCGCCGTGCCACAACGGCAGCATCAGAAGCTGCGCCGGGCGTACCCGGCTCTGGCCGGTTTCCAGATCCAGGTAACCGGCCGGCACGTCGTGGCGTACGGTGACGCCGCGCCCGCCTTCCAGAGCCCCGCCCAGCAGCCCCTCGATGGCCACGTTGTCCCGTTGGCGGGCCTGCTGATTCAAGCCGCGCGCTGCCTCCTGGTGAAGCAGGCCATCGTCGAGCCGGTAGGCGGCGCCCGCCACCGCCGGGGTTTCCGCGATCAGGAACGCAAGAGTCTGATCCAGCAACACCGCCACCGTTGGGTTGCCGGCAATGTGCGCCATGAACTCGTTGAGCATGCGCTGGCGGCGGGTTTCCCGGTCGGCGTTGTCGCGCCACTGGCGCAGGCGCCCGGATTCGCGGTTGAGCAACAGGGTGTTGGCGTAGCTGGTGCGGGCGCTGGCGTCCAGCATGTAGCCATTGAGCGCGCACACCATCAGCGGAAATCCGTAAAACAGCAACAGCGCCGCCGGGCTCACCGACCAGCCCGCCACCATGGCGGTGAGCAACGCCAGTATCAGCGAGCCCAGGCACCAGAACAGGGTGCGGGTGGGCGGCAGGCGCAGAATCGAGAAGCCGATGATCAGCACATAGACGGTTTCAAACGCCGCCACCTGGCCGAGAAAAGTGCCTTCCAGATAAATCGCCCCCATCAGGGTGCCGGCCAGCGACGTCATCAGCGCCAGGCCGATCAGCGTGGTCACCCAGCGATCCAGGCGCGGCACTTTGATCGCCAGCAGCAACAGGCCCAGTGAGGCCGCGATGGGGTACACCCCGAAGCTTTGCCAGAGCGCCAGATTGTGTTCCTGGTTGAAGATCGAGACCGGCACCGCCACCAGCAGAAACAGCGACACCAGCACATAGATGGAACGCTTGATCAGCTTCTTGGCGCGGCGTTCCGCGTGCTCGGTGTAGGTGTCTTCCAGGCTGCCGGGAAAACGCACCCACAAGGTGTTCAGAGATTGCTTGAGCGCCCGCTCCTGACGGCTGTCCAGCGACGGCAATGATTTGGTGCCCGACATAAACTTCCCCTTCCCCGGTGACGCGGTGTTTTTTTGCTGGTCTCTCGCCGTGGCTTTCCGCGTGGCTTTGTTTGCGTGCCGTCTTTACGTGACGCTGTTCGCGTGGCTATGTTGTTATGCGCGAAGACGGTGGCCGGTTGATCGATGCGGCGCCCACTCGGGAGGGCCCGCCACGCGGGCTCCTAATGAATTATCGTTAAATTAACCAACAGGTGCGAATAATGGCCGATGCAGCCCGTTTTGAACAGGCCCAGAAAGACGTAAAGACGCTGACCCGCAAACCGTCCAATGACGATCTGCTTTATCTGTACTCTCACTTCAAACAGGGCAGCAGCGGTGACGTGAGCGGCAAAAGGCCGGGCATGCTGGATATGGTCGGGCGCGCCAAATACGACGCCTGGGCGAAACTGAAAGGCACCAGCCAGGACGACGCCCGCCAGCAATACGTCGACAAGGTCGACGCGTTGCTTGAGAGTCATAAATAAAGAGAGCGGAGTTTTCAGTTTTCGGTTAAGCGTCGGACGTCGGATCAATCGATGCGGGCGAACAGGGCGCGTTCGTCGTCCGGGTCGGCGTTGTCGATGCGTTGTTGTTCTTGCCGTTCCCGGCTGAGGGCACGTTTGCCGAGCATCATCACCATTGGCGCGGCGATGTAGATCGATGAAGTGGTGCCCACCACGATGCCGAACAGCATCGGCAGAGCGAAACTGGCCACCGCCTGGCCGCCGGCCAGCGCCATCGGCACAATCGCCAGGAAGGTGGTGGTCGAGGTGAACACGGTGCGCGTCAGCGTTTGCGTGATGCTGCGGTTGATCAGGGTTTCCAGTGGCTGGTCTGGATTCAGTGCGTGGTTCTCACGAATGCGGTCGAACACCACGACTTTGTCGTTCACGGAATAGCCGATCAAGGTGAGCAGCGCGGCCACCGCGGTGAGATTGAATTCCACGCCGGTGAGCACGAAAAAGCCCAGCGTCTTGCTTAAATCCAGCCCCAGGGTAATCACCGCCGCCCATGCGTAGTAGGGCTTAAACCGCACGCGCAGATAGATGAACATGCCGACACCGGCCAGCAACACCGCCAGCAAACTGGTTTGCACGAAGCCGCCGCTGACACTGGGGCCGACCACATCCACCTTGGGAAAATCGGCCTGCGGCGCCACCGTGGTGACCGCGCTTTTAACCCGGTCCACCTGGGCGGCGGCGGCGGCGCTGGCCGGCAGCCGCACCAGATAATGGCCGGCGTCGCCGAACTGCTGGATCGCCGCGTCGCTCAGGCCCTGTTCGGCGAGGCCCTGACGCACGGTTTCAATGGCGGTGGTGGCGCCGGCACGCACCTCCACGCTGGTGCCACCGCGAAAGTCGATGCCCTGATTGACACCCGGGTACACCAGGGCGATCAGCGACGCCACCGACAACAACACCGACAGCGCAACGCCCAGCCCTTTAACGCGCATGAACTGGATCGGCGGCCGGTCGTCGTCCCGTTGCAGCGCCGCCACTCCTGGGATGTCCAGGGGCGCGCGGCCGGCGCGGCGCAAACGCCACTGCATCAGCAGCCGGGTCACCGACACCGAGGTGAACAACGACACCACCAGGCCCACCCCCATGGTCACGGCGAAGCCTCGGATCGGCCCGCTGCCGAACATGAACAGCAGCCCCACCGCGATCAGCGTGGTGATGTTGGAGTCGACGATGGTCGCATAGGCCCGTTGAAAACCGGCTTGCAGGGCGCCCTCGGCGCTGCTCCCACGGCGGCTTTCTTCGCGAATGCGCTCGTTGATCAGAATATTGGCGTCCACCGCCATGCCCACGCTGAGAATCAACCCGGCGATGCCGGGCAGGGTCAGGGTGGCGCCGAGACTGCCCAGTACGCCCAACACCAGGGCCACGTTGACCACCAGCGCGGTGTTGGCGATCAGCCCCCAACGGCGATAGATGCCGACCATGAACAGCAGCACCAGGGCGGCGCCCAGCAACCCGGTGGACACGCCCATGCGAATCGCGTCGCGACCCAGGTCCGGCCCCACGGTGCGCTGCTCCACCACTTTCAGGGGCGCGGGCAGGGCGCCGGCGCGCAGCAACAGCGCCAGATCGCCGGCCTCGCGGCTGCTGAAACCGCCGCTGATCTGCCCGCGCCCGGCGGTGATCGGCGAACGGATCACCGGGGCGGTGATCACTTCATCGTCCAGCACCACCGCGAACGGCCTGCCCACGTTGGCGCTGGTGATCTCGCCAAAGCGCCTGGCGCCTTCGCTGTCGAGGCGGAAGTTGACCACCGGCGCGTTGCTGGCCTGGTCGAAGGCGAGGCGGGCGTCGGTGAGGTGGCCGCCGTCCAACAGCGGCGCCGCGGTGACCACATAGTGGCGCCCGGATTGATCGCTGGCCGGCAGACTGAGTGTGTCGGCACCCGGGCGCGCCTCGACCAGATGAAAGGTCAGCCGGGCGGTGCGGCCCAGCAACGCCTTGACCCGATCCGGATCGGTGACACCAGGCAGTTGCACCAGCACACCGTCCTCGCCCTGGCGGGTGATCAGAGGTTCCACCACGCCGGTTTCGTCGATGCGCCGGCGCACCACTTCCAGGCTTCGGGAGACGGCATCCTGGGTCAATTGCTGGCGCAGCGCGCCGCTCGGCGCGAAACGAATACCTTGCGTGTCCCGGCTCACCTCGAACAGGGTGACGCCATTTTCCCGGGCACCGGCTCCGGCCAATTGAATCGCGGCGTCCTGGTCCGGGCCGGGGCGCAACACCAGCCGGGCCTGATCGCCATCGAGCAGGGCGCGGCCATGGCGAATGCCTTTCTGGTCAAGCTGTTCGGCCAGATCACGGGCCTGTTGCAGGGTGCGCTCGCGCACCAGCTGTTTGGTCTGTACTTGCAGAAGAAGATGCGAACCTCCTTGAAGGTCGAGGCCCAGGGTGAGGGTGTTGTTCCGATACCAGGATGGCAGGTCCTGGAGCAGTTTGGTGGGCAGCACATTGGGCAGCGCCGCCAGCACGCCAAGCAGAATCACCAGGCCATAGCACAGCGCCCGGATGCGTAAAGATTTCATACTCTGAATTCCAACCACGCGGAGGCACGGCGTTCAGGCGCCGCTTACCGCTTGTTGCTATTGATCGCCGCGAAAACGCGGCCTGGGGCGGGTCGGGACTTCACAGAGGTGGGGCGCGCGGAACACCTGGGCGGGACCGTAAGGCCATGACCGGAGCCGGTGCCATCGGCACGCGGCTGGCCAGGGCAGGGAAAAATGTGGCGGCCGTCGCGGAAAACGCCGGGCCGGGCAGGGCCGGCGGCGGCGGGTCACCGGCGCCATGGTCCGCATCGCCACGGCGTTGCCATTCGGCGCCGACGTCGCGCAGCAGAGCGAGCTGGCCATCCTGGCCAACGGCAACGGTGCGCGGTAACGCATCCGCCGTGCCACCGGTGGCCAGCGCCGGGCCGGCGGCGACAGCGAGCGCCAGCAATAAGCCGAGCAGCGCCGCCCAGGGCAGCAGGGCGCGGGTTAAGGGCGGCGAGGGCAGTCGGTTCAGGCGCAACGGCGGTGTCCAGTTGTTAACGTAGGCGGATGCCAGGCAAATGCTAAGCCGGCCGCTGGTTGCGCGCAATGGCGGCGCGCCGCCGTCACAGCCAGGCCTTGAGCAGGCGGCGCACACTGGACCAGCGGTTCACCATCAGCGACAGGAAGATCATCAGACAACCGGAGATTTGCACCGCCGACATGCTCTCGCCAAACCAGAACACCGCGAACAGGGCCGTCCACATCGGTTCCAGCACCATGATCACCACGCCATGACTGTGCACGGTGAGGCTCTGCGCGTAGGTCTGCACAAAGAAGCGCATGGCGGTGCCGACGGTGGCACTGGCCACCACCCAGCCGAGCATCACCGGGGTGAAATTGGCGATGGCGGTGGGCCAGTCCTCCAGCAGTAACGAGCCGCAGGCGGTGACCAGCCCGACGGTGAACAACACCACGGTGGTCAGCGCCACCGCCGGCACCCGCTCGCGGCGCATCTGCTCGCCGTTGGCGGCGCGTACCACGGCGTCGTTGGCGGCGCGGGAATTGAGGGTAAAGAACAACGCGAACACGCAGGCGGAGGCAATATAGAACAGTTGCCCAAGCTCGGCTTGAAAGCCGCCATCCAGGCTCAACAGAGCCAGACCGGAGGCCGCCACCGGCAGCGCCACCCAGGTGCTGGCCGGGGGTGTCTCCTTGAACACCAGCCGTGCCACCACCGGCACCAGCACCACCCCCAGGCTGGTCAGAAAGGCGCCTTCGCCGACATGGCTGCCGACACTCAGGCCCATGATCCAGAAGCTCATCGCCAGGCCGAACACCACGCCCACCTTGAAACTGCGCCAGTACTTGTCCCGGCTCATGCGCCGTAACTGGCGCCAGCCAGCGAGGCCCAGCACCAGGCCGGCGAGGGCGAACCGCAACGCCATGAACAACAGGGGCGGCATCAGCAGCACCGCCTCTTTGGAAAACATCCAACTGACCCCGGCCAACAGGGTCACCGCCACCAGCAGCAGTTCGGACTTGCCCGAATTCACCACGCCCACGGTTCGCTCACCGAATCAAAGAGGTAAAGACGCGCCGCCCGGTTAGCGGGCACGGCACATCGGGAAGGGATTACAGGTAGCGCCCGGCGGCCGCGATCACCACCACCAGCAGGCCAAGGATCAGGTTGAGGCCGACCAGCTTGCGGATCTGGCCGACCCGGCGCGCGCCTTCCTGCACATCGTCGCTGGCCACCGCCTGTTTGAGGCGGCGGAAGGCAGCGAAATAGACGTGGCCGAAAATCAGCATCATGACGATGCCCAGACCGAGCATCGCGTGCACCGCCCCGCCGACCTGGGCCATGCCGCCATAAATGCCGAAGATCATGCCGAAGCCGGTGATCAGCAGTACCAGAATCGCGCCCCACACCCAGGCGAAGAAGCGTCCCAGGGTGGCCGCCCACAGCGCCGGCCGCCGGGCCGGGTCGAGGACTTCGCCGACCGCTGGGCGCATCGCCATATAGGCAAAAAACATTCCGCCGACCCAGACCACGGCGGCGAGCAGGTGAAGGGCAAGGGGCAGTGCCATGGCAGCGGCCATTGAAGACTCCATGCAGGTGAACTCGGGGAGCGCAGTGTAGCAGAGCCCGCCCGGCCTGGCAGGCAAGGAAAATTTACACCAGCGGCTCCCCAAAACCCGAGCAAATTGATAACGTGGGCACCCCGGGCGCGGTCGCGCCGGGGCCGCGCGGATCACCGCCGGCGGGCGTAGCGCATCACAGGGGAAACCAGGAACCCATGACCACTGAGGCCATCCGCGTCGAAGACTATTACGAACCGGCGACTTTTCGCCGCATCAAGGATCTGGCCGACACCAGGGAGACGCCCTTCGTGGTGATCGACACGGAAACCGTCGGCAAGCATTACGATGAGCTGATTGGCCATTTTCCGTTCGCCAAAGTGCACTACGCGGTCAAGGCCAACCCCGCCGTGGAACTGATCACGCTGCTGCGTGACCGGGGCGCGAACTTCGACATCGCCTCCATCTATGAGCTGGAAAAGGTGATGGGCCTGGGGGTCGGCGCCGAGCGTTGCATCTTCGGCAACACCATTAAAAAAGCCCGCGACATTCGCGCTTTTTATGAAAAAGGCGTGCGCATGTTCGCCACCGACTCGGAGGCGGATCTGCGCAACATCGCCAAGGCGGCGCCGGGCTCGCGGGTGTACGTGCGCATTCTCACCGAGGGCACCCACACCGCCGACTGGCCGCTGTCGCGCAAGTTTGGCTGCCAGACCGACATGGCCCTGGACCTGATGATCCTGGCCCGCGACCTGGGCCTGGACCCCTATGGCGTGTCATTCCACGTGGGCTCCCAGCAGCGCGACATCGGCGCCTGGGACGCCGCCATTGGCAAAGTGAAAATCATGTTCGAGCGGCTGCGCGACGAAGTCGGCATCGAGCTGAAGATGATCAACCTGGGCGGCGGTTTCCCCGCCAACTACATCACCAAGACCAACGATCTGGCGCTCTATGCCCAGGAAATTATTCGTTTCCTGAAAGAGGATTTTGGCGAACAGCTGCCGGAAATCATTCTCGAACCGGGCCGCTCTCTGATCGCCAACGCCGGTGTGCTGGTCAGCGAGGTGGTGCTGATTTCACGCAAATCCCGCACCGCGCTGCAACGCTGGGTGTTCACCGACGTGGGCAAATTCTCCGGGCTCATCGAGACCCTGGACGAAGCGATCAAATACCCCATCTACACCGAGAAAAAAGGCGAGATGGAAGAAGTGGTGATCGCCGGCCCCACCTGCGACAGCGCCGACATCATGTACGAAAACTACAAATACGGCCTGCCGCTTAACCTGGCCATCGGCGATCGTCTGTACTGGTTCTCCACCGGCGCCTACACCACCAGCTACTCGGCGGTGGAATTCAACGGTTTTCCGCCGTTAAAGGCGTATTATATTTAACCAAGAGCGGGTTTTCGGTGTTCAGTTTTCAGTGTTCAGTGTTTAGTAAACCTGGCCAACGGGAAAAGTCTCCCAACTGAAAACTGAAAACTGAAAACTGAAAACTGAAAACTGCCCCCTTACCTAAAACCTCACCGCCACCCCGGCGCCCATCGGCGTCACCCAACGCTGAACATAAAAATCCAAACGCCCGCCGTTGGCTTTGACGGTGAAATCCGGGTGCTGTTCGAGGAACGCGGTGGCGGTGTCCGGGCGGGTGCGCACGTTCAGTTCGGTGGTGAGCATGCCGGTGGCGAAATTGACCCAGGCGTCGCCGGGGCGGTTGTCGTCCAGGCCGATGGCCAGGCCGGCGAGGCCGTTGACGATCAGCCCTCCCAGGCGGCTGCGCCAGCGCCGTTGTTGCTCTTCTTCCGCCGCCAGGGTGGCCATGACGATGCGCGCGCTGGCCAGGGCCTGGCGGTCGCCGTCGGCGCGCAGAGCCTGGAACCGTTGCAGTGCCTGGCCGTGCCGCGGGGCGAACAGCAGGGTGCCGGCCAGACCCAGCGCCGCCTTGGTGGCGTCGACGTAATCGTCATAGCGGTCGTCGGCGTGATGGGTGCGGTGCGCCTGCACCAGCGACCAGGCGCTGCTGCCGGCGTAAAAGGCGCCCCAGCCCCATTGCCAGTAGCGCGCCTGATCGGCGCCCCGTTCGAAGCTGTCTTCCATTTCTTGCCACTGATCCGCCCGGGTCGGCGAGGGCACGGCCAGCATCATCAGGGCCAATATCAGGGCAGAGGCTAACGAAACGGATCTGATCGCCATGGTGGGTTCCAGTCAGGTTCCTTAGGCAAGGCGCTCCATATAAACCCGTTTGCGGGCACGACGCAAAACACCGGCGCACTTGAGCGCCGGCGCGGAAATGGGCAAGCTGCCCACTCCTTTGTGTGCAGTGAGCGACGATGTTCAAACGGCTGGGGCGGTGGCTGGAAACGCGCAAGGTGGCTCGCCTGCCAGTGACCCGGCAGCAGTGGGAGCGCGCGGTGGCGGTCTGGCCGGTGGCGGCCCGCTATCGCGGCGCCGCCCGGGATCGTCTGTACGATGCCACGTTGCGTTTTCTGGTGCGCAAGGAAATGGTCCCCGGCGGCGATTTCGAGCTGGCTGATGACATGCGTCTGCTGATCGCCACCATGGCGGTGGTGCCGGTTCTGGAGTTGGGCCTGGACTGGTACGACGGCTGGTACACCCTGATCGTCTACGAGGACACCTTCGTCACCCCGGACGGCGAAATGGATGAGTTCGGGGTAGTGCACGCCCAGGGGCGCGAGCTGGCCGGCGAGGCCTGGTTGCGCGGCCCGCTGCTGTTGTCCTGGGCGGACGTCACCGAGGCCGGCGGCGACGACGGCTACAACGTGGTGCTGCACGAACTGGCGCACAAGCTGGACATGCTCAGCGACGGCCCCAACGGCGCGCCACCGTTGCACGCGGGAATGAGCCCGCAAGCCTGGCACGATGCGTTCACCCAGGGTTACCAGGCGTTGGAACAGGCGGAACGCCGTGGCCAGCCGTTTATGGACCCTTACGCCCTGGAAGATCCGGGCGAGTTTTTCGCCGTTGCCAGCGAATGCTTCTTTGAATCCCCGCCTCTGCTCAAGGAATCGCTGCCCGAGGTGTACCGGCAATTGAGCCTGTTTTACCGGCAAACGCCCTGATAAACGCGGCGGTTCCGGCGTTTATCCGATCACGAAAAACGTTGCAGCCGTTGCCGCAGACGCTGATTTTCCTGGCGCAGGGAGGCCACTTCCTCAAGCAGTTCCAGGGCCAGAGCCACGCCGTTCCAGTCGATGCCCAGGTCCTGGTGCAGGCGACAGGCGCGGGTCACCAGGAGCACCACCTGTTCGTCGAAATGCCAGTCGTTGCCGTGGCGCACCGGTTCGATGATGCCCACCTCGACGATTTCCACCACCGTGGTCCTTGGCAGGGCGACGCGATGGCAGAGTTCACTGAGGGTAAGGGTGCCGTTTTGCCAACTGCTCATGTCAATGCTCCCAATCCGCTCTCGGGTTGAAGTCCGCCTGCTCGGCCAGTTGCCGCCAGAGCGCATCGGCGCTTTCGTCGCCGCCCTCGGGCATCACCACCTTGAGCACCGCGTAGAGATCTCCAGCGCCCCCTTTCGTGGGCAGGCCCTTGCCTTTAAGGCGCAGGCGTCGGCCGCTCTGGCTGTGCGCGGGCACCGTCAGGCTGAGCCGGCCGGTGAGGGTGGGCAAATCCACCTTGGCGCCGAGCGCCGCTTCCCAGGGCGCCACCGGCACGGTAATGATCAGGTCGTGGCCATCCACATCGAACAGCGGGTGCGGCACCAGCCGCACGCGTAAATAAAGATCGCCGGCGGGGGCGTCGTCCAGGCCCGGCGCCCCCTGGCCTTTCAGGCGAATGCGTTCGTTGTCGCCGGTGCCGGCTGGGATCTTCACGTTAAGGGTTTTTTCCCGGTCGGCGAGGCGCCGGCCGCGCGCGTCGTACTGGGGCAGGGCAAACCGAATCTGTTTGCTGGTATCGCTGACCGTGTCTTCGAGAAACAGCGGCAACTCGACTTCCAGATCCTCACCACGATGGCGTCCAGCCGCACCGGCGTTCCAAGAGAACCCCTGCGCGCCAGCGCCGAACAGATTTTCAAAAAAATCCGAAAAATCACCATGCCCGGTGGCGGCGTCGCCACCCGCCGAGGGGCGCCAGCCCGGCGGCGGCTCGAAACCGCCGCCGGTGCCATGGCCGCTGGCGCGGTACTGGCGAAGCTGATCGTATTCGGCCCGTTTGGCGCTGTCCTTGAGCACCTGGTAGGCCTCGGCCACTTCCTTAAAGCGGGCTTCCGCGTTGTCGTCCTTACTGACGTCGGGGTGATATTTGCGCGCCAGACGCCGATAGGCGGCTTTCACCGCTTTGTCGTCGGCATTCGGCTCGACTCCGAGTATCTGATAGTAATCCTTGAAGTCCATCGTTTTCCGCTGCTCCAGACTTGAGGGCGGTGACCATGATCCGCCTGTCATTGCCTTCAAATGCGTCTTTTTGTGTCGTTTTACAAGCCTTTACCTTCCCAGTGCCACTTAAACTGATCGCTAAGTGATATTTTACCGCCGCTTACTTGAACCCGCGCCCGGTTCCTTCTATCAAATAACACAGAGGCTTTGCACGGTGAAGCAGCGAGCAGAGCGAGAGGGTTCGGGCGAAGGCCGGGGAACGGCCGAGAAGGCAGCGGGATAGCGCTTCGGCCTGAACGCTCACGACGATAAGGGACGATGAAGGAGAGCCGCTTGAAAATCGTCGATACCACTTTGTTTTATACCCAGTCCAGCGGCGGGGTTCGCACTTACATCGACAGCAAGCGAAAAGCGCTGCTCCAGCGCCCGGGCATTCACCATAAAGTGGTCTACCCGGGGGCGAAGGCCCTGTTTGATGGCGATTTTATTCAACTGCCGGCGATCAACCTGCCGATGGCGCCGGGTTTCCGCTTCCCGGTGCGGGTACCGTTGTGGGGCAACGTGATGGCCGGCTTGCAGGCCGACATTATTGAAGCCGGCGACCCCTATACCCCGGCGTGGGCGGCGCAACGGGCGGCGCGTCTGTTGGATGTGCCGGCGGTGGGTTTTTACCATTCCGATCTGTTCACGCTGATTCATAATCGCGTCAGCCGTTTTCTCGACAGCAGCACCCGGTTGTACATCAACCGTCTCTATGAAGGGTTCGATCTGGTGCTCAGCCCCAGCCAGGTGATGGCGGAGCAGCTGCACCGCTGTGGTATCCGCGACGTGCGCGTGCAACCTCTCGGCGTGGATCTGTGCGCCTTCCACCCCGATCACCGTCGTACCGACGCGAGAAGCGAACTGGGCCTGAGCGAGGACCAGCCATTGCTGGTGTTCGCTGGCCGTGGCACCCAGGAAAAAAACATTCCGGTTCTGCTCGACGCGATGCGCGCACTGGGTTCGGACTACCATCTGCTGTTGATCGGCACCGGTTTGCAACCGGACGCCCCCGACAACGTATCAGTGATTGACCAGTTCTGTGCCACCGAAGACGTGGCCGGCTGGATGGCCTCCGCCGATGCCCTGGTGCACGCCGGCGATCAGGAAACCTTCGGGCTGGTGGCACTGGAAGGCATGGCCTGCGGGCTACCGGTGGTGTGCGTGGACGCCGGCGCGCTGCCGGAAGTGGTGCCCGAGCATTGCGGCCGCCGCGCGCCGCCCAACGACGGCCCGGCGATGGCCGAGGCGGTGCGCGATCTGTTCGAACACGCCGACCCGAAAGCCATGGGTCGCGCGGCGCGCGCCTACGTGGAAGAGCGCCACAGTTGGGACGCGGTGGTGGAAAGTCTGTTGGGGCATTATCGGCGGGTGCTGGGCAGTCGCGGCGAAGCACTGCTGGCGGGCACCAATGAAACCCACTCCTGAGCGCGCCGCCTTTCTGTTATCCCTGCACGATGTGGCGCCGGTCAGTTGGCCTCTGTATCGGGATTTCCTCGACCAGTTGAGCGATCTGCAAGACGTGAGGTGCACCCTGTTGGTGGTGCCCCATTTTCATCGCGGCGTCGTCGCCGCCGACGACGCCGGCTTCTGTGCCGCCATGGTGGCTCGCCAGGCACGCGGCGACGAATTGGTGCTGCACGGCTATACCCACACCGACGACGCCTCACCACCGCGATCGCCCGGCGGCATTTTACGCCGGCGCATTCTCACCCACGAAGGGGAGTTCGCGGCGCTCGATGAGCGCCAGGCCCAGGCGCGCATCGACGAGGGCCTGGCGTTGTTCCACGCCCAGAACTGGCGGGCGGCGGGCTACGTGCCGCCGGGCTGGGTCAGCAACGCCGCCGGCCGGCGGGCGATTACCGCCGCCGGCTTCGCCTACCGCACCGACGCCCATGCCCTGTACGCGTTGCCTTCCGAGCACCGCTTGCCGTTGCCGACCCTGGTGATGTCGTCGCGTTCGGCCTGGCGGCGCACCCTGTTCGCCGCGCTCAACCGGCACCGCCTGCGGCGCTTCCACGATCAATCGGTGCTGCGCCTGGCGATCCATCCGGTGGACCTGCGATTCGCCGATTCCCGGCGTTTCTGGCTGGACACCATCCGTGATCTGCACGGCCGCCGCCGCAGCCTGACTAAACAACAGTGGCTCGCCGAACAGACGCTGCCCACGCCGCGCCGGGAGGCCGCATGAAACGCCACTGGGTGGTTTTGCTGTTCGTCGCCGTGCTGGTGGGCGCGTCGGTGCCGCTGATTCTCGGCGGCAAGGGTTTGTTTATCGAATTGCTCAAGGTGCCGCCCAGCTGGTTGCTGGGCATGGTGGCGTTGATTTTCCTGTGCTGGAATCTCAATGCCCTGCGTTTGCGCCTGATGCTCAAGGGCCGCGCCCGCCACCTCAGCCACCGCGCCGCGCTGGCCACGGTGATGGCCACCGAGTTCACCCTTAACGCCACCCCCGGTGGCAGTGGCGCGCCGTTCGCCATGGCCGCCTTGTTGCGCCGCCATGGCGTCGCGCCGGCCACCGCCACGGCGGTGCTCGCCGTTGACCAGCTCACCGATTTGCTGGTGTTTTTGCTGCTGCTGCCAACGCTGGCGCTGTACGGCTTGTCCCGCTATCTGAATCTGGATGGCTGGTGGGAATTGGCGGTGCCGTTCGCGCTGCTCTCGGCAGGGCTGCTGTTGGTGGTGCTGATGGCGCGCGCCCATCGCCCGCTGCTCAGCACCACCGGGGAGTGGCTGCGCCGGCTGCGCGTGAAGCGCTCGCGCCGGTTTGGCCTGGCGCGTTCGATGCTGCGTTTTCGCAGCGGCATAGGAGACACCCTGGCGGTGCCCAAACGGCGTCTGCTGGCCATGTTTGGCCTGTGCCTGGCGCACTGGTTATTGCGTTATTCGGTGATCTGGCTGGCGGTATTGTCGCTCGGCGACCAGATCGACTGGGTCTACGGGTTCTTCGTGCAAATGGTGGCCATGGGCGCCGGGCACCTGACCCTGCTGCCCGGTGGCGCCGGTGGCGCGGAAGTCGCCGGCGCCGCCATGTTGAACCCATGGCTGGGCAGCCTGACTACCGCCACGGTGATCGTGGTGTGGCGCTTTATCACCTTCTACTGGTATCTGATCGCCGGCGGCCTGGTGATGCTGATCTTCACCGCCCGCGAAGCGCGCCGCGCCCGCGCCGCCTCGCCGCCATTAGGCGGGTGAAAAACAGGATGCGGGGAACAGGGCGGGGGCTTCAAGCTGCAAGCCGCAAGCCGCAAGCTACAAAAAGCGGCGCCGTGGCACACATTTGAAGCTTGAAGCTTGCAGCCGCCCGCCCGGCGGGCTGTTCCCTGTTCCGTTCAATAAAATACCCCGGCCGTGGCCGGGGCAGCCCCCCAAGGGCTTGAAAAGGGTGGGGTGTTATTCAGCGTTCGCTAGAGCGTGTACATCATTGACGGTCCTGGAAATTCCGAGCCGTTGTCTTCGCCCACTTCTTCCGCCACCAGAGCGTTGGTGCGGTTGCTCATTGCCATCAATAACGGTTTAACCTGCTCCGGTTTGGCGGCCAGATTGACCAGTTCGTCCGGGTCGTTGAGGGTGTCGTAGAGTTCCAGGTCGTTATGCCCGGTGAGGGTGTCCCAGTCTTTCGGGGTGTGGTGGCTGTCCGGGCTGAAGTAGCGGGCGAACTTATAGCGGCCGTCGTAGACCCCGCGATGCAGGCCACGGTTGCCGAGCTCGGGCCCCAGGCGAAGCTGCTTGAGAAACTCGGTCATCAGTTTCACCGGGGTGATTTCGTCGCCGTCCTTGACCAGCCGGCGGGTGGTTTCCGGGTCGGTGTAAAGCGTGACGCCATAGGCGAACAGAATGCCCTTGCGGTCGCGGTCGGTGACCTGGCCACCCAGGGCCGGGCTGAGGTCCACGCCAGGCGTGTCGCTTTGCCCCTGACCTTCGGTGGCCAGTGACACCAGCGTGGGCAGCAGATCCAGCGTCGAGCCGAGATTTTCCACGCTGCGGCCGCCGGCCACGTCCGGATGGCTGACGATCAACGGTACCCGGCTGTTTTCCTTGTAGATCATCGGGCCTTTCTGACGCAGGCCGTGGGCGCCGGCCATTTCGCCGTGGTCGGCGGTGTACACGATGATGGTGTTATCCAATTGCCCGCTTTCTTCCAGAGCCTGCAGTACCTGGTCGACCTGTCGCGACACGTCGCGGATGCAATTGAAGTAGTAGCTTTGATTGGCCAGCCAGGCGGCTTCGTCGTCGCGGTCCATGCGGCCATACAGGCTGTCGATCACCTGGGCGTAGGAACGGTGGCTCCACGGCTTGTCGTGCAGATCGTCCTTATAGAACGACGCCGGCAAACCAACCTGGGACCAGTCCCGGCGGTAAATCGGGTCGTGGGGCGCGGGGCGCAACGGTGCCATGAACGCCGGGTTGGTGCGTGAGCGCTCCTGTTTCTCACCGCTGGAAAAAAACATGATGTCGTGGGGATTGACGAAATTCACCGCCAACAGCCAGGGCTTATCCAGTTGCTGGCCGGTGCGCATCAGCCATTGGCTGGCCTCGCCGGAAACCATGCGATCGGCGATAAAACCCTGCCACACCGAGCCGTGCACATCGCCGGTGAGGTTGTATTCACTGAAACCGAATTGATCCAGCGCATCGGTTCGGCTGGGATAGCTGCCGTACATCAAACCGGGGCCGTCCTTGATGTCGGAAAGGTGCCACTTGCCTTTGTAGGCGGTGTGGTAGCCGAGCCGGCGAAAAACATGGCCGAGGGTGGGCAAATCCCGGTTCAGGGTGGGGAAGGGCGGCGCGTGTAGGTTGGCGGTCATGTGCGTGCGCATGGTGTGCTGGCCGGTGTACATCACCGAACGCGACGGCGAGCACGGCGAGGTGTTGGCGTAGTAGCGGGTGAAGCCGGTGCCGCGCGTGAGCAGTTTTTCGTGGGCGGGCAGATCCAGGGCGCCGGGCAGATCCTCCCAGCAGCGTTCCTGGTCGGACACCAGCAACAGCACGTTCGGCGGGCCCTTTGTGGCTGACGATGTGCCCTTGCCCAGCGCCGGGGCCGCCTTCAAGGCGGGGGCGGCGCCCAGGGCAGCGGCGCCCAAGGCGATGTTTTTGAGAACCTGGCGGCGTGTGATGTCGTCCATGCCCAACCCTCGGTACCTGTTGTTGTTTTGTTGCGTCTGACCGGGAGTATGCTTGGCGGATTCATAACAAGGGGTAATATATCCATGCATTTTCGAATTGGAGAGCGCCATGTGGCAGCTTCACCATCTGGCTCAGTTCCGCGCCGTCTATGAGCACGGCAGCGTGTCGGCGGCGGCCCGCGCCCTGGGTCTCACTCAGCCGGCATTGAGCCGCAGCCTGCAAAAGCTGGAGGAAAGCGTCGGCGCGGCGCTGTTTCAGCGCCATACCCGTGCGCTGCGGCCCACTGAGCTGGCCGCCTTGGTGTACCGCCAGGCGGTGCGGGTGCTGGACGAAGCCGCCGGCCTGGACAGCGTGATCGAAAGCTTCCACGACGGCCTGGCCGGGCTGGTGAAGGTCGGTTGTGGTCCGTTCGTTCCCGACATCGTCTCCCAGGCCCTGGCCCCCCATTTGCAGCGGCAGGGCACGGCGATCCGCCTGGACATTCAAACCGATCACTTCGAAGCGTTGCTGGAGGGCCTGTACGCCTACCGCCACGACTTTCTCGTCTACGACGTGCGTAAGCTGCAAGAGCTGCCGGATCCGGCCGACGGCGTGATTCAGCCGCTGCTGCGCATGCCGGTGCGGCTGGTCGCGCCGCGACAATGGCTGCGCGGCGCTGGCCACCGTGCTGCCCACGACCCGGACGCCGCCCTGCGCATGGTGTTGTCCCGCCCCTGGGCGTTGCCACGAGTGGCACCGGAATACGGCGCGCAGGCGCCGTTCTGGTTCCAGCGGGAATTACTGCGCCGGCGCGGCGCTGAGTTTCAACTGGGCACCATCAGTTCCTGTTTGGCGCTGTGCCGTAGCGGCCGGGCGATCACCATCGCGCCGGACATTCTGCTGACCGGTGACCGGGAAGCCGGAGCCATTGAGGTGCTGCCCCTGGACATGGGCGTGGTGGTGGAAACCGCCGCCTACCGGCTGCGTTCGCGGCCGCTGTCGGAAGCCGCCGGCCAGGTGTGGCGGATGATGAAAGCCGGCGTGGTCGCCGACAACGCTGGCGGCGGGGCATGAAGGCGGTTGTTCGCGGCGCCCGAAGGGCGCCGCGACACGCTGGCACGCGGCACGCTTCACGCAACATGCGCAATGCAAGCTTCAAGCTTCAGGCGACAACACGGGTGCGGCCATGGTGGGGCAAAGGCCGTGCCCGCGCTCCACGGAAAACTGAACACTGAACACTGAAAACTAAAAACTCGTCTCCACCCCCAACGCCCCAACGGCGTCGCTCCACGCCCCTTGGTAACCCTAAACCGCAGGGTCCGGGCGCTTGCGCAGGCGCGACAGGCTGACCAACACCGCCAGGGCATCGAAACCCGCCGCCATCAGCAGCGGCGCGACGATGCCGCCGCCGGTGAGCGCGAAGGCGAGCGCGGTGAGCGCCGCCCCGGTGCTTTGCCCAAGCAGGCGCGCGGTGCCTTGCATGCCGGCGGCGCCGCCACTGCGATGGCGTGGGGCGGCGCCGATGATGGCGCGGTTGTTGGGCGCCTGAAAGAAACCGAAGCCGAGCCCGCACAGGGCCATGCAAGGCAGCAAGGCCGCCAGCGATGGCTGGGCCGGCAGCGCGGCGATCAGCAGCAGTCCGATCAACTTCAACGACAGCCCCAGCGCGCACAGCGCGCCCACCGGGTAACGGTCCGACAGCCGCCCGGCGATCGGTGCCGCCACCACCACCGCCGCCGGCCAGGGCGTCATCAGCAGGCCGGTCTGCACCGGGCTGTAACCGAGGGTGTCGTGCAAGTAGAACGGCAGCACGATAAAGGCGGTGATCTGGCTGGCGAAAGCACACATTGACGTGCAGACGGCCAGCGCGAACGGCCGGCTGCGCAGCAAATCCACTGGCAGCAGGGGGGAGCTGCGATTGAGCTGACGACGCACCAACAGCCACAGCACCGTCGCCGCCAGCGCGATTTGTGACAGCGACCAGGGCCAGTAGACGCCGTGAGAGAGGCCATCGATGGCGGTCACCAGCAAACCGATGCCGAGCACATTGAGCACCGCGCTAAGAAAATCAAAGCGATGGCTGGCGCGGGGGGTAAACGGCAGGCTGCGCGCGGCCAGAAAAAACGCCACACAACCCAGGGGAATGTTGACCGCGAACAACCACGGCCAGTCGCCCACCGACAGAATCCCCGCCGCCACCGTCGGCCCGATGCCGGTGGAGAACGCCACCACCATGGCGCTGATACCGATGCCTTTGCCCAGTTTCCGGGTCGGATAAATAAAGCGGATCAGGGCGGCGTTGACGCTCATGATGCCGGCCGCGCCAAGCCCCTGAAAAAAGCGCGCCGCGGCCAGCATCGGCAACGAATCGGAAAAAGTGCAAACCAGTGAGAACACGGTGAACAAGGCCAGCCCGGCCAGGTAGACGCGCCGGTAGCCAACGATGTCGCCCAACGCGGAAAGCGGCAGCAGAGTGGTCGCCACGGCGATCAGATAGGCGTTCACCACCCACACCGATTCGGAGGCGCTGACATTCAGGTTGTCGGCGATCACCGGCAGCGCCACGTTGACGATGCTGCTGTCCATCACCGCCATGCCGGTACTCACCGCCACCGCCAGAATGGCCCAGTAGCGCTGCGGTTTGGGGACACCGTCTTGCGGTGGAAGGGGGGATGAGGTGTCGCTTTGGGGGAGGGCGCTGGGGGACAAATCATGGCTCCGGCTGACAGGGCACCGATCGGGGGATTTGCTAATGGCGCGACATGATACCCCTCCTGACGAACTTTGCGCGCCTGTTGATACCAATGAATCGTTTCATTTTTGTACTGCCATGCAGAATTAAATATTTCTATGCGGAACAAAAAGCCGCTTAAAGGGATAGCCCGAGTGTGCCGGAAAGAATCCGTCTTGGCGGTTAAGAAAGCCGCTGAACCTCCTTGTTCGCTGTATTCGCATCGCTATATTCGAGGCCCGGAACAGATCCGTGATCATTGAAATTCTCTGATCCATGTTCCGCAATGCGAAATAAAAAGGCACCTGACAAATCCGACGTTTCGTTAGTAAAGCAAGCCTTATTTCCGACCATCCGGCTCGGGAGCCATGACGGAATCAACGAAGCGGCGTGTCGGGGGCTTTCCTCGAGCCGGGGCGCACGCCCGGCCGTACAACAACAAGAGGAAGTGGAAATGACAATCAAGAAAACCGCGCTGAGCCTGGCGCTGGGATCGGTGGGATTGCCCTCCATGTTGCTGCTCGCCAGCAACGCTTACGCGGTCAGCTTTCCGGTCAATCTGGACAGCGACGAGCAAACCGCCGAGACCTTCGAAATCTACGGCAAGGTCCGCCTTTCGGTGGATTACGCGGATTCCGATCTGGGCGGCGCCGAAGAGAATAAATCCATCGGCCTCACCGACGGCAGTGTCGGGCTTTCATCCAACACCACCATCATCGGCTTTCGCGGTTCTTACGCGGTTAAAGAGCAGCCCTATACCGTGGTGTGGCAGGTCGAGCAGAACTTCAATCCGGACACCGCCACCGACGACACCTGGTCCAACCGGGACACTTTTCTTGGCGTGGAAACGCCGTTAGGTCTGTTCCGTGTTGGTCTGATGGACATCCCTTTTAAACGGGCGGGGCTCGCTAACACCATATTCGTGACCACCGTTGGCGACCCCTTCGCGATTCTTGGTAAGAGCTCGCAGAACGGTTCACGACTGGACCTGCGCGGCTCCAACTCGCTGTATTGGAACGGCGAAGTCGGCGATGTAAAGCTGGCGGTACAGTACGCTCTGGATCAGAACAAGGTTGCCTACGATCAGCCCGGCGGCGACGTCAACGAGGGCAACCAGGGTTTTATCGATGACAACGACGGCGACATGTTCAGTGCCAGCGCCGGTTATGACCTGGGGCCAGTAACGCTGACCGCGGCTTACGCCAACTATTCGGAAATCTACGGGGGCGAAGTGGAGGCCTGGCGGGCCGCCGCCAAATACACCGCCGGCGCCGCCAAGATGGGCGTTATCTTTGAGAACATCGATACCGACAGCGATGTGGCCGGTGGTTCCCTGTCCCGTTCGGCCTATGGCCTGTTTGCCCAGTACCGATTGCTGCCCAAGACCACCGTCGGCGCCCAGTGGATGCACGCGGATGAATCCGATCAGGCCGGCGGCGACGACGAAGCGGATCAGTTCTCCCTGGGCCTGTACCAGCAGATCTTCCCGCGCCTGAAGGTGTACACCCTGGCCACCACCACCCGTAACGGTGACAACGGCAAATACCGCACCGCCGATTACGCGCACGGCGACAAAGTCGCCACCGTCGCCGGCGGCGACCCGTTCGCGGTCTCGGTGGGCGCTGAATTCGTATTCTGACCGGGCTCTCCACCCGCGGCGCATGCCGCGGTCATAGTGACCTTGTGCCGCTTCTTCGGGAGCGGCTTTTTTTGCTTCATCGCGGTTTAGCGGGAATGGTCTCGAGCTGATCCATTGCCCATCGCCGCTGACGCCCTGTTGGGCGTTCTACTTTCTTGCTTGTCCAAGAAAGTAGACTAAGAAGGACACCCCGTTGTGTCGCCCTTCGGGTACCCGAGTCGCGGGAAATTGATGGCCGGGTCGGCGACGAGACGACATCCTGTCGTCCGCCGCGTCAGTTGGCCGTCCCTGGCCAACTGGCCCTATCAATTTCCCGCGCCTCGGCGACACAACAGGGGGAGGCCCTCCAGAGCGGCACGACCAGGCCGTCGCCGTTGGAGATAAAATCTGGCCAAGCAGTTTCATCCAAGAGTATTGACGGCTCTGCTAGCAAACCCGTGAGTAAAGCCCTTTCCCGGTAAGCCAATAGATCGACCTTAAACCCATCATGGGGACGCTAGTCTCTCAAGCGTCATTGTTGGCGCCAAACCGTGCCGTCACGGTCCTGGCGGTTTGGTGACCCGTGGCGGTGACGCTGCTCAGTGAGCGGGGCAAGGGCGGGGCCTGGCGGGAGCTGTTTGGCCAGGGATGGCCAAACAAACAGCGGCCAGGGATGGCATGAGCGGTCCCGGAAGGCACCGCCCTTGTCCCGCGTCCTCAATAGCGCCAACCAGACACGATCCCAAAAGACAATTCCCGCTAAAGCGGGATAAACCAAAAAAACCGACGCCGCTGCACCTCACTTGAAGCTTGAAGCCCCTGCCCACAAGGAACGGCATCCAATTCGGCATGGCCTCGCATGGTCCCCTGTTTTCTTTATCCTGTTCCGCGCTTTCAGGTGCGCTCGATGAATTCGAGCAAGTGGTGGGCAAGGACTTCGGGCTGGTCGTGATGGAGATTGTGGCCGGCGTTTTCGATCAGCGCCTGCTGGCCGTGGCGCAGACATTGGAAACGGTGCTGATAGAGGGCGTCGGTGGGGAACACGTTGGCCATGTAATGGGATTGGTCGCCGCGCAACCATAAGGTGGGCGCCTGAATCGCGGCCAACATGGTTTCAAAATGGTCCGCCGCCGGGAACGACAGCGGCAAACCGCGCAGGCGTCGCCAGTCGTCCATGTGCAGCATCAGCTCACCGCCGGCATCGGGCTGGCCGATGTGGCGGCTGAGAAAGGCGGCGCGTTCCGGCGTCAGCCGGGGGTTGGCATGACTCAGACGATCGGCCAGGGCAGCGCGGTCCCGGTAGGGGCGATGGCGAGGGCGTTGTTTGATGGTGTCGAGCCAGCCGGCCAGCCGTTGCGGGGCATCCGCCAGCGCCACCTGGGGCGGCCCGAACCCTTCCAGACTGATGCAACGGGCGACCCGCTCGGGGCGGGCGGCGGCGTACAGCGTGGCCACCTGACCACCATAGCTGTGGCCGACCAGGGTCACCGGTTGATCCGCGGCGCACTGGTCGAGCAGGGCATCCAGTATCGCCACGTCGTCGTACATCCAATAGGGGCCGGGCCGGCCGGGGGTATCGCCATAACCGGGCCAGTCGGGCGCGATCAGTCGCCAGCCGGAGCCCAGGGCGTCGGCAAGAAACTGAAACGACACCGAGGTATCCAGCCAACCGTGCAATAAAAACAACGTCGGTGCGTGCGGGTCGCCCCATTGGCGCAGATGGCAGTCGGTGCTTTGCAGGCGCACCACCTGGGAACGCGCCGTCGCGGGGTACGGGAAAGGGTGTTCGGACAACGGTGATCTCCGTCAGGGTGAGGCGGGCGTGCGCAGACGCAGCAGGCTGACCAGCGCGGCCATGCCGGCGGCGCCCGCGGCGACCAGCAGCGCGCAGGGAATGGCTTGCTGGGGGAACAGGCCGAATATCAAGGCGGTCAGCGAGGCCCCCAGGGTCTGGCCGATCAGGCGCGCGGTGCCCTGCATGCCGGCGGCGCCGCCGCTGCGGTGGGGCGGCGCCGAGCTCATCAAGGTGCGGTTGTTGGGCGCGTGGAACAGACCAAAACCGAACCCGCACAGCGCCATGCTGGCGAGCACCGCCGCCATCATCGGCGGGTCGGGCATGGTGGCCAGCAGGATCAAACCGACCAGTTGCAGGGCCAGGCCCAGCCCGCACAGCGCGCCGGCGGCGTAGCGGTCGGCCAGATGCCCGGCGATCGGCGCCATGATGATCACCGCCAGCGGCCAAGGCGTCATCAGCAGGCCGGTCCAGACGGCGCTGTAGCCGAGCCCGTCGTGCAGATAAAAGGGCAGCGTGATGTAAGCCATGGTCTGGCCGGTAAAGGCGCACATGGAGGTGCCGACGGCCAGCGCGAACGGCCGGATCTTCAGCAGGTCGACGGGCAACAGCGGCGATGGCCGGGACAGTTGCCGGCGCACCAGCCAGTAGAGAATCAGCAGCGCGCTGACCAGCTCGACCAGAATCACCCAGCCCGGCACACCGTGAGCGAGGCTGTCGATGGCGATCACCAACAGGCCGATACCAAAGGCATTGAGCAGCGCGCTGATCACGTCGAAACGGTGCGACGAACGGGGCGTGTGGGGCAGGGTACGCGCCGCCATCACCATCGCCAGGCAGCCGATCGGCACATTGATAGCGAACAGCCAGGGCCAGGTGCCCACCGACAGAATGCCGGCGGCGGCGGTCGGGCCGATGCCGGTGGAGACCGCCACCACCATGGCGTTGATGCCCACGCCCTTGCCCAGCGAGCGGGCCGGAAAAATAAAACGCACCAGCGCCACGTTGACGCTCATGATGCCGGCCGCGCCCAAGCCCTGCAGAAAACGCGCGGCGGTCAGGGTTACCAGGGAATCCGACAGCGCGCACAGCAGCGAGGCGACGGTGAACACCAGCAACCCGCCCCGGTAGACCCTGCCGTAACCGATGATCTCGCCCAGCGACGAGAGCGGCAACAGGGCAATCGCCACCGCCAGCAGGTAGCCGTTCACCACCCAGATGGATTGCGCCGGCGCGATTCGCAGTTGTTCGGCGATGGCGGGCAGCGCCACGTTGACGATGGTGTTGTCCATCACCGCCATGCCAATGCTCAACGCGGTGGCCAACAGCGCCCAGTAACGCCGGGGCACGGGCAGCCCTTGTTCAGCGTCGGTATGGTCAATAGCAGTCAATCGGATTCTCCGGCCGCGCTGTGCGGCGGCTCACCGCCTCGATCAGCGCTCAGGCGCCGCCTCTGGCTGGAACAGCGGCAACACGGTTTCGCCGTCGCCGAGCGGTTGATAGACCACCGTCACCGATTGGCCGATGTGCACCTGATCGGGACGGTCCACCAGCACATTGGTGAGCAGGCGCGGCCCTTCTTCGAGATCCACCAGCGCCACCACGTAGGGGGTGATGGCCTGAAAAGCGGGGCCGGCGGGGCGCCGCGACACGGTGTAGCTGTAGACGGTGCCGCGGCCGCTGGCGTTTCTCCACTCCAGATCATCGCCATGACAGCGCGGGCACAGCGCGCGCGGATAAAAGAACGCCGCCGCGCAGGCGCGGCAGTAGGGCAGGCGCAGTTGTTGGCGGGCGGTGCCTTGCCAAAACGGACGGCTGTCGTCGTCGATCACCGGGGCGGGACGATTGGTCATGCTGTTTCTCCTAATCGCGGCTAAGAACGCAGGTGGCGGTGCTGGACAACGTGCCGCCAGTGCCGTTGACCAACGCGATGCGCGCATCGCGCACCTGGCGCGGGCCGCACTCACCGCGCAGTTGGCGCACCGCCTCGACCAGCAGATACAGCCCGTACATGCCCGGGTGGGCGCAGGACAGCCCGCCGCCGTTGGTGTTGATCGGGAAGTCGCCCCCCGGAGCCAGCCGCCCGTTGGCGACGAATTCGCCGGCGCCGCCGCGTGGGCAAAAACCCAGAGCCTCCAGCGTCAGCAGCACGGTAATGGTGAAAGAGGCGTAGATCTGCGCCACGTCCACATCGTCGTGGCTGATGCCCGCCATGCTCATGGCGCGGCGCCCGGTGTCGGCGGCGGTGGTCAGGGTCAGGTCGGGCATCTGGGCGATGGTCCAATGGGTGTGCGACTCGCCAAAGCCGCGCACGTAAATGGGTTTGCTGTTCAGCGAGCGGGCGCGCTCGGCGCTGGTCATCACCACCGCGCCGCCGCCGTCGGTGACCAGGCAGGCGTCCAGTTTGTGCAGCGGATCGGACACCATCGGGCTGGCCAGGACGTCGTCGACGCTGATCGGCTCGCGGCGGGTGGCGGCCGGATTCAACGATGCCCAGGCGCGCGCCGCCACCGCCACTTCGGCGAGCTGCTCGCCGGTGGTGCCGTAATCGTGCATGTGCCGCATGGCGGCCATCGCATAGCCGCCAATCGGCATCAACATGCCGAACGGGCTTTCGTATTGCATCGTCAGGGTCGGCGCGCGCCCGCCCAGGGTGCGGCTGCTCTCGCTGCGCTGGGTGCTGCCATAGCAGATCAGCGCCACGTCGCAGTAGCCGCGTTCAATGGCCAGCGCGGCGTGGGCCAGATGCGCTTCAAACGCGGCGCCGCCGATGTTGGTGCTGTCGGTGAAGCGCGGGCGGATGCCCAGGTACTCGCCAAGGGTAATGGTCATCAGGCTGCCCGGCCCGGGCACCCCCCAGGTGCCGGCGCTGAGCAGGCCATCCACTTCCGCCATGCTCAGGCCGGCCTCGTCAAGCGCCGCCTTGGCGGCGCGCGCCTGGACCTGAAGAACGCTGCCGCCGTCTCTCAAAACACCGTTTTGCAACGGCGTATCAGCGACGCCGACGATCACTGCTTCGCGTGTCATGGTGTGTCTCCTTGTGCGGGCTGTGCCGGGCGATTCGGGTTGTCCAGATGGCCGCGCCCGAGCCATTTGCCGCCGTCGATCACCAGGTTGGCGCCGGTGACGTAGGCGGCGTAATCACTGAGCAGGTAACAGGCGGCGTCGGCGATCTCTTCACGGCGGGCGAAACGGCCGGCGGGGATCGCGGCGATGATCCGTTGTTGCGCATCCGCCTCGGGGAACAACTGACCAACGGCACCGGTGTCAGCGGTGGCGCCGGGCGTCAGCACGTTGACCCGTACCCGGTGCGCGCCCCATTCCACCGCCAGGGTTCGGCTCATCGCCAGCACCGCGCCTTTGGCGCTGGCCGAGTGCACCGCCAGCGGCCCGCCGTGGAACCCGCCGACGGTGCCAATATTAAGGATGGAACCGCCGCCGGCCTCGATCATCACTCGCCCCACCGCCTGGGTGCAGAACCAGGTGCCATGCAGCACGATGTCGGTGACCGCCCGCCAGGCGTTCTCCGAGAGCGCCACGGCTGGCGCGCGAAAGTTGCCGGCGGCGTTGTTGACCAGCATGTCGATGCGGCCGAACGTGGCCAGGCTGGTGTCGACCATGGCTTGCACCGCCTCGGCGTCACGCACGTCCATGGCCACCGGCAGCACCTTGACGCCGTAACCGCGCAGTGCGCTGGCGGTGTCTTCAAGCGGCTCGCGGCGGCGCCCGGCGATCACCAGATCGGCGCCCAGCGCCGCCAGCTGCGTGGCGATGGCCTGGCCGATGCCGGTGCCGCCACCAGTGATCAGCGCCACGCGGCCGGCGAAGTGGGCGTCAGGAAGCATGGCAAGGCGCCTCATGGGTGGCGTTGCCGGGGGCGGGCGCGGCGTTGTCGCTGGCCTGAATCATCAGCGCGTCGACCGCCACGGCGCCCTCGCCACGGGGCAGTACAATGAAGGGATTGATGTCCATGCTGAGCAGCGAGTGGCGGTTGCGCGACGCCACCTGGGACACCGCCACCAGCGCGCGGGCGAGGGCGTCGGTGTCCGCCGGCGGCCGATTGCGCGCGCCGCTGAGCAGCGGGTAACCCTGAATCTCGCGGATCATGCTGTGCGCCTCTTCAAGACCAAAAGGTGCCGGCCGCAGCGCCACGTCCTTGAGGGTTTCCACGAAGATGCCGCCCAGGCCGAACGCCACCACCGGCCCGAACACCGGGTCGCGCTGCACGCCGATCAGGGTTTCCGTGCCGCCGATCACCATGCGCGAAACCAGCACGCCATCGATGCGCGCCGCCGGGTGCCGGCAGCGGATGCGCTTGATGATCTGGCGATAGGCGGATTGCACCTGGGTCGGGTTGACCAGGTTGAGGATCACGCCGCCGGCCTCGGTTTTGTGGGCGATGTCCGGGGAGACGATTTTCAACACCACCGGGTAGCCCACTTCGGCGGCGGCGCTGGCGGCATCATCGGCGGAATGCGCCAGCCGTTCATCGACCACCGGCACGCAGGCTTCCGCCAGATACTGTTTCACGGTGAATTCGTTGAGGTGCGCCGGCGGCGCCGGCAGGCCGCCGCCATGGAACAGCGGCACACCGTTGCCGCCAGCTTCGGCGGCCTTGAACTGCCGGCCCAGGCGCATCAGCTCCGCCGCCGCCTGCACCGCCACGCTGGGGTCCTCGAACACCGGGAAGCCGTCGCCTTCGTAATCGGCGCGGATCGCTGGCGTGCACAGCGTACTGATGATGATCAGGCGTTCCGGGTAGCGTTGCCGTAGCGTGCGCAACTGATCGCGCAGGCGATCGGAGGTTTCCTTGACCAGCCCGGTGTGCGCCAGAAAGATCACCAGGGCGTGGTAGTCGCCCTGGTCCAGCATCTTTTCCACGAACTCCGTGAGCAGGGCGCGATCACTGGTGACCTGGGCAGTGGTGTCCACTGGGTTGGCCACCGCCGCCGGCGCCCAGCGCTGCTTCATCCATTGCTGGGCGGCCTGTGGCATGGGCGCCACATCCAGACCCAGGGCCGAGGCACGATCCGCCATCAGCACCCCGACACCGCCGGACACGGTGGCCAGGCCGATGCGATCCCCGGCGGGGAAACGGCGACCCAGGCAGGCGTAGGTGAGCTCCATGAATTCGGTAATCGAGTGCGCGCGACACACGCCGTACTGGCGGAACACGGCATCATAGACGGCGTCGGAACCGGCCAGCGAAGCGGTGTGGGACGCCGCCGCCTGCGCGCCGATTTCCGATTCGCCGACCTTCAGCAAGATCACCGGCTTGCGATTCTGGCGCGCCACTTCCAAGGCTTTTTTCAGTTTCTCGCCGTCCCGGCAGCCCTCGATGTACGCGGCGATCACGTCGGTGTCCGGGTCCTGGGCGAGAAACGCCAGACAATCGGCGAACTCCAGATCGCATTCATTGCCGGTGGTGACCCAGTAACTGAAACCCAGACCCCGTTCCCGGAAGGCGGCAAAACAGTGCGAGCCGAGCGCGCCACTCTGGCTGACAAAGCCGATGCGGCCCGGTTGCGACAGCCCGCCTTCCATTCCCGAGGTAAAAGTGCCGATCATGCCGTGGCGCAGATTAATCGCGCCCAGGCAGTTGGGGCCGAGAATGCGCATGCCGGATTCGCGGGCAATGCGGGTCAGGCGCGCTTGTTGGCGGCGGCCGGCCTCGCCGGTCTCGGCGAACCCGGCGCTGAACAGTATCAACGCCCGCACCCCGCGATCCGCGCAGGCCTGCACGGCCTCCAGGACCAGCGTCGCCGGCAGGGCGACGATGGCCAGATCGATGTCGCCGGGTACCTGCTCCACCGCCGGGTAGGCCTGCAGGCCCTGAACCTGGTCGCGGCGCGGATTGATTGGCAGAATCCGGCCTTTATAGCCGCTCTCCAGAAGATAGCGCACGGTGCGACCACTGATTTTAGCGGGGTCGTCGGAGGCCCCCAGAATCGCCACCGAGGACGGTTGAAACAGGGCGCGCAGGCGCGAAAAGTCGAGCGGGGCTGTCGAGGTCGACATGAAACACTCCATTGTTATTGGCATGGGCGGCGTTGGCCGCGAAGGTCAGACCGTTGGCCGCCCGGCGACCCACAGCACCTGGCCGGTGATAAAGCCCGCTTCGTCGGCGGCCAGAAAAGCGGCGGCCGCGGCGATGTCTTCGGGCTGGCCAACGCGTTTGATGGCATTGGCTTGGATGGTTTTTTCCTGCAATTGCTGATAATCGATGCCGATGCGCGCGGCGGTGGCGCGGGTCATTTCGGTTTCGATGTGCCCGGGGGCGATGGCGTTAACGTTGATGTTGAACGGCCCCAGCTCCATCGCCAGCACCCGGGCCATGCCCTGCAAGCCGGCCTTGGCGGCGGCGTAGTTGCTCTGGCCACGATTGCCCAGCGCCGCCCGCGAGGACATCAGCACGATCTTTCCGTAGCGCTGGTCGACCATGTAGCGCTGGGCGGCCCGGCAGCACAGGAAGCTGCCTTTGAGGTGGGTGTCGATGACCCGATCCCAGTCGTCGTCGGTCATTTTGTGAATCAGGTTGTCGCGGGTCAGCCCGGCGTTGCACACCAGCACGTCGAGCCGGCCGAAGCGTTGCTGAACCCGTTCCAGGCTGTCCTCAACCTGATCCCGCTGGCTGACGTCGCAGCGCAGCGCCAGCGCGTCGCCGGGCAGGGTGGCGGCGACCCGCTCGGCGCCTTGCAGGTCCAGATCCAGCAACGCCACCCGCGCGCCTTCCTCGGCGAGCCGCCGGGCGACGCCCTCGCCAATGCCCTGGGCGGCGCCGGTGATCACCGCGACTTTATTACTGAAGCGCATTGAGATACCTCCGCTGAGATGGGTTACTGGCCAGCTTCCTGGTCGCCGGCGGCACGGAAATCCGCGGGCCGCTTTTCCAAAAACGCACGCACCCCTTCGATGTGCTCGGCGCCGCGCGTCACCAGCCCCATGTGCGAGGACACCAGATCCAGGGCGGTACTCAGATCCAACCGCTGGCATTGGTAGACGGTCCGTTTGGTCAGGCGCAGCGCCCGGCGCGGGCCGTCCGCCAGGCGGCGGGCGAAGGCCAGCGTCTCGGGCAGCAGCGTGTCACTGGGATACACCCGGTTGACCAGACCGATGCGCAGGGCCTCGCCGGCGTCGATCAGGTCGCCGCTCCAGAGCAGTTCCAATGCCTTGGGCAGCCCTACCAGGCGCGGCAGGAAGTAGGCGCCGCCGTCACCGGGCACCAGGCCCACCTTGATGTAGGTTTCACCAAGCCGGGCGTGGTCGGCGCAGAAGCGCAGGTCGCACATCAGCGCCATGTCCAGGCCGGCGCCGGTGGCGGTGCCGTTGAGGGCGGCGATCACCGGTTTGTCCAAACGCTCCAGCGCCAATGGAATGCGGTGGATGGCTTCCCAGAGATAGTCCTTGGTGGACCAGGTGCCACGCTCGCCGCGATTCATATCGGCGATGTCGCCGCCGGAGCAGAACGCCCGGTCGCCGGCGCCAGTGAGCACCACCGCGCCGATGTCCGCCCGGGTGCGGCATTGCTCCAGCGCTTGCAGCCATTGCTCGATCATGGCGCGGTTGAAGGCGTTGCGTTTGTCCGGTCGGTTGAGGGTCAGCAGGGCCACGCCGTCGTCGACCTGGAACAGCAGTTCATCGCTCATTGTTGCTCCTCGCTGCTGTCCTGCAGGGCGGTCAGGGTGGCCCACAGGCCATCGCCGCCGCCGCTCGCCGCCAGCGTGCCCAGCCGTGTTTGCCAGAACGATTCGTTGCCGTATTCGTCGCGCCAGGACCACAGCCTCCGGGTGCCATGGTGCAGTGTGTGTTCACGGGTATAGCCCATGGCGCCGTGCACCTGATGTCCGATCGCCGCCACCAGCCCGGCGGCCTCGCCAACCCGCGCCTTGGCGACCGCGATGGAAAAGCCATGGTCGCGACCATCGGTGCGGCGGGCCGCGTCCTCGGCGGCGGCGGTGGCCGCGGCGAGCTGCCCGGCGGCCACCGCGAGCTGGTGCTGGATTGCCTGAAAACGGGCGATCGGGCGACCGAACTGAACCCTCTCATTGGCGTAATCGACCGCCAGTTTCAGTGTCTTGCGCATGGCGCCGCTCATTTGCAGGGCGCGAATCAGCGCGCCCCATTCCAGCAGCGAGGGGGAGCCGGCGGGGAAGGGCGGGCACTGGCTGTCTTCAACTCGCAGATCCACGCTGGCATCGTCACGCGGGTCATCGGCCAGATTGGTGGCCGCGCGCCAGGCAAGACCGGCGCCGGCAATCCGCACCAGCCGGCTGCCCTGATCGCTTTCCACCTGCAGCACCACGGCGTCGGCGTGGCGCCCCCAGGGCACCGCGCTCAACTCGCCGTGCAACCGCCAATGGTCCTGCTCACGGTCGAGGCGCACGGTCTCGCCCGCCGTGGCCGCCAGGGTCAACGGCTGATCGCCGATCGGTAAGCCGGCCAGCGCCAGCAACCGGTTCGCCACCAGAGTCTCTGGTAACGGCAAGGCCAGGGTGTGATAGCCACACAGCTCGCTCACCGCCAGAGCGTCGGCGACGCTCAAGCCATCGTCACCGTGCTGCGGCGTCAGCGCTGCGGGCAGGCCCAGTTCCACCAACCGCTGCCAGGCCGCCCGTGGCCAGCCGTGATCGTCAGCGTCGGTGGTGTTCAATTCGCCGAGTAGCCGGTCGCAGGTCGAGAGAAAAATGTCCTTTAGTTCGCTCATCGCAGGCCCAGCCCTTTCGCAATAATGCCGCGCAGAATTTCCCGGGTGCCGCCACGAATGGTGAACGACGGTGAGGTAAGCACCGCTCGGGCCAGCGCTTCGTTAAATGGGTCGCCACGCTCAAGACCGGGGCGGGCTTCCACCAGCAAGCGGGCGATCTCGGGGATCTCCTGTTCGAAGGTGGTGCCGATGTCCTTGACCAGAGCGGCTTCCAGGTTGGGCGATTCGCCCCGTTCCAACATGCCCGCCACCGACGTGGACATGGTGCGCAGGGTGGCCAGATGGGCGACCAGCCGGCCCAGGGCGGCGCGATCACGGCGATCCGGTTGTTCGCCGAGTGCATCGATAAGCTGCCGCAGCAATTGGAAGGTGCTCAGAAAGCGGTCCGGCCCACTGCGCTCGAACGCCAGCTCGCCGGTGACCATGCGCCAGCCGTCGCCTTCCTTGCCGATCACGCGGTGGGCGGGAACGAAGGTGTTGTCGAACACCACCTCATTGAAGTCATGGCCGCCGTAGAGGTTATAGATGGGCCGCACTTTGACGTCGTCACCGCCGAGCTTGACGATGAACTGGGTCAGCCCGGCGTGCCGGTCTTCGGTTTTGGCGGCGGTGCGGGCCAGCGCGATCAGGTAGTGCGCGCGGTGCGCGCTGCTGGTCCATATCTTGGTGCCGTTGATCAGCCAGCCACCCTCGGTGGGTTCCGCTCGGGTGGTGGCGGCGGCCAGGTCGGAGCCGGAATTGGGCTCGCTCATGCCAATCGCGAAAAAGCACTGGCCGGCGGCGATTTCCGGCAGAATTTCCTGTTTTGCCTGCTCGCTGCCGTGGGCGAGGATATTGGCGCCGCTTTGCCGGTCGGCGACCCAATGGGCCCCCACCGGCGCGCCGGCGGCAAGCATCTCCTCGGTAACCACATAACGCTCGAGGGCGCTTTTTTCATGGCCACCGTAGCGTTTTGGCCAGCGCATGCCGATGTAACCCCGCTCGCCGCATAACGCACTGAAGTCAGCGTCGTAGCTGCCCCAGGAATTACGGTGCGGAGTAATTCCACCTTTACTGATCTGTTCGGCGAGAAAGTCACGAACTTCTCGTCGCAACTGTCTGGCGCTCTCCGGCAAGGCGACCGGATCGAAACGAAAAGCTTGCATTTTTTGTTCTCCCGGAAAATTCCAAACGCCGTGGCAAAAAGCAGCGACGGCTGAAAGCGGATTTTCATACGGTGGTTGTCATAGTGATTATGAAACCCCACCCCGACTTTACGACTGGGAAAAAATTAATGCAGGGTTAACCAGAAGTTTTGTGGGTATTTTTTAGGGAGCCGGGAACAGGGAGCAGGGAACAGCGCGAGGCAGCGCATAGCCGGCGCAAAGGCCGTGCCCGCGCTGTAACACCGAAAAGGAAAACGTCCACGACACACCGCCTGGCCCTTTCACCTCGTTCCCTGTTCCCCAGAAAAACAGAAGGTTCGAGGTGCCAGATGCTTCAAAAAAATCAAAATGGGCGGTGTGCAAGGCGAGCGGGAGAGAAGGCGAAACGAGGAACAGTTAACTGAACTCGAGCACAGCCTCCTCGCCCAGATTGATGGTGTTGGAAAGATCAAGGCGGGCGATGGCGACATCCGCTTCCGCTTCCAGCCAGGTGCGGAAGGCCGCCACACGGGGGTCGTCGAGCCGCTCCGGGCGGCTCACCATGCAAATGCCCTTGGTGCGTTGCGCGGCCAGATTAAAGGGCGCCACCAGGCGGCCCGAGCGAAATTCCTCGTCGACCAGCAGTCTTTGCACCACGGCCACGCCCATGCCTTCGGCGGCGGCCTGATAGGCCAGGCTTGAGCCGGTGAACGTCAGCTCTCGGGCCGGTTTGATGTCGTCCAGCCCGGCGGCTTGCAGCCACTCTTGCCAGTCCTGCTGGCGATGCTGGGAGTGCAGGAAGATATGGTGGCTGAGGTTGGCCGCCGGGGGCAGCGGGTGCGGCCCGCCCAGCAGTTTGGGGCTGCAGGCGGGCTGAATGATGTCTGGCAGCAGCAGCTGAGTGATCAGATCCTGACGGGCGTCGTGCAGGTACTGCAGGCCAATGTCGACTTCGTCGTAATCAAATTCCTTGGGCGCCACCGCCGTGGTCATGCGAATTTCAATATCCGGGTGGCTGTCATGAAAACGGCTCAGGCGCGGGATCAGCCAGTGGATCGCCACCGAAGGGTAGGCGCAGATCACCACCGGCTCGGAGCTGCGCGTCTGCAGCTTGCGCGCGCCCTCGCTGAGCAGATCAAAGGCGGCGGTGGCGCAGGGCAGAAAATCGCGCCCCGCCTGGGTCAGACGCAAGGTCTGGTGCAGGCGGTCGAACAGAGGAATGCCAAAATACCCTTCGAGCACGGCCACCTGTCTGCTGATTGCGACCGGCGTCACATGCAGTTCCTCGGCGGCCTTCGTGAAACTGCCATGGCGAGCGGCCGCTTCAAAACTTCTGACCGGGTTCAAAGGGGGTAAACGACGTCTGCGCACTTGAAAACCTCGCGGCATAACCTGCGGTTAATTTGACATTAACGTTTAGCAAATGGCGTCGCAAGAGCGGCTCACCATAATGAGACATCAGGTTGGTCGCACGGTTGATAAAAATCCAATCTTTTTCATTGGCGCGCGACTGAAAAGGCAGGTTCATCAAAGTGTACACCCATGGATGAACGCAATGCCGGGTATCTCAGGAGTGATCATGAGCCCCGAATCCGAGAACAATAAACAGAAAAATTCCGACATTACGTCGGCGATCGTTGGCCGGGTCCGGTCAATAAAATACACCGATCTCAACGCCGAGGAAGTGGAATTCGCAAAGCACTGCTTTCTCGACTGGCTGGGCGTCACCCTCGGCGGTGGCGGCGAGCCGCTGGTGAAGATACTGCGCGACGAGGCCGGTGACGACGAGTGCGCGCCACGCGCCACGCTGATTGGTCATCGGCAGCGCAGCAGCCCGCGCTGGGCGGCGCTGATCAACGGCGCCGCTTCCCACGCTCTGGATTTCGATGACGTGGTTTCACAGATGGGCGGCCACCCCTCGGTTCCGGTTTTTCCCGCTCTGCTGGCCCAGGCCGAGCAACGTGGCGCCACTGGCAAAGCTTTCATCGCCGCCTTTGTGGCGGGCGTGGAGGCGGAATGCCGGGTCGGAACACTGGTCTCGCCGGGTCATTACGCACGAGGTTTTCACTGCACCGCCACGGTGGGCACGTTCGGCGCCGCGGCCGCGTGCGCCCATCTGGCCTGCGCCGACCCGACGACCTGGAACACCGCGTTTGGCCTTGCCGCCACCCAGGCGGCCGGTTTGAAATGCATGTTCGGGACCATGGCCAAACCGCTGCACGCGGGTAAAGCGGCGGCCGCCGGCCTGTTCGCATGGCAGCTGGCGGAGCGCGGATTTACCGCCCATCCGAATGCGCTGGAGGCGGAACAGGGCTTCGTCGCCACCCAGGCGGACGGCATCAATCCCGCCGGCGTCGCCGGCCCCGGCGAGCCCCTGGGCATCACTGGGGTGTTGTTTAAATACCACGCCGCCTGCTACCTGACCCACGCCACCATCGAGGCGCTCACCGCGCTGCAATCGGAACACTCGTTCACGCCCTCGCAGGTGCGCGAGATCGTGGTGCGTGTGCCCCCGGGCCATCTGCGTGTGTGCAATATCGAAAACCCGCAAACCGGCCTGCAGGGCAAGTTCAGCCTGCGCATGACGGCGGCGCTTGCGTTCCTGCGCAGGGGCACCGGCGAGTCCATGTTCACCGACCGCATGGCCCGCGATGCGGACATCATCGCGGTTCGCGACAAGGTGCGCGTCGAAGCGGTGGACACCTTGGCCAACAACTACAGCAGCGAGGTGAGCGTGGTGCTCACCAACGGCGACACGGTGACCGGACACGGCGATGTTTCACGACCCGCCTCCGGACAGGGCCTGGCTGAACAGTGGCGGCGCCTGAGCGATAAATTTCTCGCCCTGGCGACGCCGGTGATCGGCGCCCACCGCGCGCACACGCTGCTCACCGGTGTTGCCGCCCTGCACGACAGCGGTGACATCGGCGAATTGTTGTCGCTGACCACGCCGCAACACTGATCGCCGCACACCTATTCCCTGACACCCATTGCCGGACACCCATTTCCGGACAGAGAGGAATCACCATGATTGATGTACAGGCGCTGAAAGCGAAAGCGAGTGACTGGCCAAAAGGAAACGGACTGGACGACATGACCGTTGGCCAGCTGTTCGAGCACCACTGGGGGCGCACCCTGTCGCAGGAAGACAACACCCGCTTCAGCACCATGACGTTGCATTTCAATCCGCTTTATTTCAACACCGAGTATGCCCGCGCGCACGACCACGAAAGCGTCGTGATCAATCCAATGCTGGTGTTTCTCACCGTGTTCGGGCTGTCGGTGGAAGCCCTCAGTGAATCCGGCGGCGCCTTTCTGGGCGTGGAAAAGCTGACTTTCGAAGGCACGGTTTATCCCGGTGACACCCTGACGGCACGCAGCAAAGTGATCTCTCTGCGTGACTCCGACAGCCGGCCCGATGGCGGCATCGCTACCTGGCATACGGAAGGTTTCAATCAGCGCGGCGAGCGCGTCATCGAATTCCACCGCACCAACCTGATCGCCAAACGTCTGGAAGGAAAATAACCATGAGCAGAGAGAATCCCCCCATCCCGCCGCGCGACGACGTGCCCGATTACATGACCGAAGAGCGGTTGATGATCCAGGAGACCGCACGCAATTTCACCATGAAAGAAGTGCTGCCGGTGGCCAACGAGCTTGACCCGATCAACGGCGAGATACCGATGTCGCTGCGTGATCAGATGGCGCGGATGGGCTTCTTTGGAATCATGATTCCAACCCGTTACGAAGGTCTCGGCCTTGGCTGCTTTGAATACTGTCTGGTGGCCGAAGAGCTGGCGCGTGGCTGGATGAGCGTGGCCAGCATTATGGCGCGCGGCAATGCCGCCGGCAGCGGCTTTAACGAACAGCAAAAAGCGGATTTTCTGCCGCGCATCGCCCGAGGTGAATACCTCGGTGCGTTCGCGCTGTCCGAGCCCAACGCTGGGTCCGATGTGGCCAACCTTTCCACCCGGGCGCGCCGCGACGGCGACGACTGGCTGATCAATGGCAGCAAGATGTGGTGCACCTTCGCCGACGGCGCGGATTACCTCACCGTGATGGCACGCACCGATCCCAACGTGGACCCGAAAGCCCGCCATAAAGGCATCAGCGCCTTTCATATTCCCAAGCCACGGGGCACCTTGCCGCCGGGGGTCCAGGGCACCGCGGTGAAGAAAATCGGTTACCGGGGCTGGAAAACCTTCGAGCTGGCTTTCGAGAACTGCCGGGTGCCCGCCAGCGCGCTGATTGGCGAAGAGGGCAAAGCGTTTTACACCACAATGGGCAAACTGGAAGTGGCGCGCGCGCACACGGCGGCACGCTCCATCGGCCTGGCTCGCGGTGCGCTGGAAGACGCCATCAAGTACGCCCAGGAGCGCGTTCAGTTCGGCATGCCGATTGCCCATTTCCAGGCGATCCGCTTCAAGATCGCCGACATGGCCGCGCAGATCGAGGCGGCACGCCAGCTTATGTATTACGTGGCCACCGAAATCGACAGCGGCCGCCGCTGCGACAAGGAGTCCTCAATGGTGAAGCTGTTCGCCGCCGAAATGGCCGAGCGCGTCACCAGCGAGGCCTTGCAGATTCACGGTGGCGCCGGCTACACCACCGATTTCGCCGTCGAGCGCTACTGGCGCGACGCGCGGCTGACCAAAATTTTCGAAGGCACCTCGGAAATTCAGAAACGGATTATCTCCGACCGGCTTCTGGGAGCAATCAAAGCATGACCACCACGCCTGACACTCTCACCGCGAACGACAACTACTTTGAAGCCTTCGAGCCCGGCCAGGTATTTCGCCACGCCCGCGGGCGAACCATCACCGAGATGGACAATGTGCTGATTACCTTGCAGGTGATGAACACCGCCCAGGGCCATTTCAACGAGCATCGGATGGCGTCGTCGCCGTTCGGGCAGCGCATTAATTTCGGCGGCATTACCGCGTCGTTCATTATTGGCCTGGCCTCTCAGGACACCGCCGAGCAGGCGCTGCTTGAAATGGGCCTGGACAAGATCCGCTTCACCAATCCAGTGTTTCACGGCGACACCCTGTACGCCTTCAGCGAGGTGCTGGCCGTTGACGACGCGCCCCGCGAGGATGCCGGCGTGATCACCTTCCGGCATATCGGTATCAACCAGGACGACAAAGTGGTGTTCACCGGGGAGCGACGGGTGATGCTCAAACGTCGCAGCCATTGGGGTCGTGCATGAGTTCCTGGAAGCGCGAAGGCGGCGGCCCCCTTAAGGGCGTCACGGTGCTTGATCTGACGCAAATGCTGGCCGGCCCCTATTGCTCGATGATGCTCAGCGACATGGGCGCCGAGGTGATCAAGGTGGAGCCGATTGGTGGCGATCAGACCCGCAAGCAGGGGCCGCACTTCGACGACGATACTGATCGCCATTACGGCGGCTATTTTCATAGTGTCAATCGCAACAAGGCCAGCGTCACGCTGGATCTGAAACAGCAGGCCGGCCGTGAAGTATTGCTGCGCATGGTGGCCGGCGTTGACGTGGTGCTGGAAAATTTTCGCGTCGGTGTAATGGATCGCTTGGGGCTGGGCTATGAACGGCTGCGCGAAATCAATCCGAAGCTGGTGTACGCCTGCATTCGCGGTTTCGGTGACCCGCGCACCGGCGCCAGCCCCTACGCCCATTGGCCGGCCTACGATGTGGTTGCCCAGGCCATGGGCGGCCTGATGGGCATCACCGGGCCGGATGCCGACAGCCCGATCAAGATCGGCCCGGGCGTCGGCGATATCTTCCCGGCGGTGCAAACCGCCTTTGGTATTGCCGCCGCGCTCTGGCATGCCGAGCGCACCGGCCAGGGTCAGTTTCTCGATGTGGCCATGTACGACAGCATCCTCAGCCTGTGCGAACGGATCGTCTATCAATACAGCTACACCGGCGAGATACCAAAGCCCCAGGGCACCAGCCATCCGTTGCTGTGTCCGTTCGACAATTTCCCCGCCCGGGACGGCTGGGTCACCATCGCCGCGCCCCGGGACAACCTCTGGCGAGAGCTGTGCCGGATCATCGGACGCCCCGACATGGCCGAGGACCCGCGTTACATGGATAACCCATCGCGGGTAGAGAACGCCGTCGAGGTGCGCGCTGTCCTGGCCCAGTGGTGCGCACCGCGCAGCAAGCAGCAAATCATGGAGGCGCTGGGTGGGTTCGTGCCGGCCGGGCCGATCAATACCGCCGAAGACATTTTCAACGATCCTCACATCCCCGCGCGTTCCATGTTTCTGCGCTTGCAACATCCGGGCAGCCGGCACAGCGGCACGTTTGCCGCTCCGCCGATCCGCCTGCGCGACACGCCGTCCACCGGCGCGCGGCGCGCGCCGATGCTCGGTGAGCATACCCTGGCGGTGCTGAAGAGTTTTGGCTACACCGGCCATGAGCTGGCGAAGCTGGAAGAAGAAAACGTTATTGCGAGCTATTCAAAAGGATAAAACTTATGCGTTTACGTCGTTCGGAACTGTCCACCCCGGGCAGCAGCGAAAAGATGATGGCCAAGGCCGCCGCCTCGGACGCGGATCTGGTGTTTCTTGATCTCGAGGATTCGGTGGCGCCCAGCGAAAAGGAAGGCGCCCGCGCTAAGGTGGTGGCGGCGTTGAACAACCTGGACTGGGGCAACAAAACCCGTGCCGTGAGAATCAACAATCTGGAAACCGAATACGCCCACCGCGACATCATCGATGTGGTGGAGCAGGCCGGCGCCAATCTCGACATGATCATTATTCCCAAGGTGAAAAGCGCCAAGGACGTGTGGTGGGTGGATGTGTTGCTGACCCAGCTCGAAACCCGGCTTGGTCTTGAAAACCGCATCGCCCTGGAGGTGCTGATCGAGGAGGTGGAAGCGATGATCAACGCCGAGGAGATCGCACTGGCATCACCGCGTCTGGAAGCACTGATTTTCGGCCCCGGCGATTATTCCGCGTCCCAGGGTGTGGATACGAAGGCAATCGGCTCGTCCGACGGCTACCCCGGCGATATCTGGCACTACGCGCGCAACAAGGTAATCATCGCCGCGCGCGCCGCCGGCATCGACATGGTTGATGGTCCCTACGCCGCCTTCAAGAACCCGGAAGGCTATCGGGAAGAGTGCAAACGTTCGCGGATTCTCGGTGCCAGCGGCAAGTGGGCAATCCACCCCAGTCAGATCGAAATCGCCAACCATGAGTACTCGCCCAGCAAGGACAGCGTGGATCGCGCGCGCAAGCTCGCCAAGGCCTATCAGGAAGCGGAAGCCCAGGGCCTCGGCGCGGTCGCCGTGGACGGCGATATGGTCGACGCGGCCTCGATACGGATTCTCGAAAACACCATTCGCAAGGCCGATCTGATCGGTATGTAAGGCGGCGGGAGCGACACCATGACGATGACACTCAGACCACGACGCTCGGTGCTGTATATGCCGGGTGTCAATCAGCGGGCCATGGAAAAGGCGAAGAGCCTGGATTGCGACGCGGTGATCCTTGATCTGGAAGACGCCGTCGCCCCGGCGCGCAAGGATGAGGCGCGCGGGTTGGTGTGCGACCAGGTGCGTGCCGGCGGCTATGGGCATCGGGAGATGATCGTGCGTGTCAACGGCGAGCAAACTCCCTGGTTCCAAGACGACATGAAAGCCGCGGTGGGCGCCGCGCCCGACGCCGTATTGGTGCCAAAGGTGGACGACGCGGCGATGGCGAAACGTTGTCTTGAGCAGCTCGGCGATGCAGCACACCGGCCCGCGCTTTGGGTCATGATCGAGACACCTCAGGCGCTGGCCAATGTGGATGAGATCGCGGCCAGCGGGGCCGCCGTGATGGTCATGGGCACCTCCGATCTGATCAAGGAACTGCGTGTCGAGCCGGGTGCCGAGCGGTTGCCGCTGCTGTATGCGCTGTCACGCACGGTGGTGGCCGCGCGGCGCTTCGGCTGCGAGGTGCTCGACGGCGTGTGTCTGGATCTGCGCGACGTTGCCGCCTTCGAATCGGTTTGCCGGCAGGGCAGGGCGTTGGGCTTTGACGGTAAGACCCTGATCCACCCCAGCCAGGTCGAGCCCGCCAATCGCCTGTTTGGCCCCGATCTCAGTGAAGTCGAACAAGCGCGGCGTGTGTTGGCCGCCTGGAAAGACGCCCTCGCCGAGGGTAAGGGCGTGGCGGTTCTGGACGGCAACATGATTGAAAACTTGCACGCCGACCAAGCGCAAAGAGTAGTGGCATTCGCCGAAGCGCTGGCGGCGCGAACCGCATAACCCGGATGCGGAGTACTGAGGGGCCTGGTGCCCTGGAGGAAAGCCTATGAATGATAACAATCAGGTACTGCGCGGCAAGACCGCGATCGTGACCGGCTCCGGCCAGAACATCGGCAAAGCCATCGCCATTGGCCTGGCCCAGGCCGGTGTTCGAGTGGTGATCAATGGTGGCCGCAGTCAGGAAAAAGTCGATGCGGTGGTGGCGGAGATTGAGCAGATGGGCGGCGAGGCCATGGGCCATCTCTGCGATGTGTCCGACCCCGACGCGGTGGAAAAAATGGTGGCGGCCACCGAGCAGCGCTTCGGCCCGGTGGACATCGCCATCTCCAACGTCGGTCGTCGCCTTCACCAGCCGTTTCTGGAGGTCTCCATCGACGACTGGAAACAGGTTCTGGAAACCAATCTCAGCGCTGTTTTCTACCTGGATCGCCTGGTCCTTCCCGGCATGAAAGAGCGCGGTTGGGGGCGACTGATCCACGTTTCCGGCTATGACGGCTTTACCGGTCACATTCTCAACCGTGCCCACAACATTGCCTGCAAGGCGGGGATGCATGGCTTCAGTAAAGCGCTGGCGCGGGAATTCGGGCCTTTCGGCATCACCAGCAACACGGTGGTGCCGGGGGCGATCAACACCACCCGTGATTGGAGCCAGTACCCGAACACCGATCTGGAAAAGAAAAAGCAGGAAATTCCAGTGCGGCGTTGGGGCGAGGTCGATGATCTTGCCGCTGCTTGTCTGTATCTGTGCGGCGATGGCGGCAGCTTCGTCAACGGTCAGGCGCTGCACGTGAATGGTGGCGAATTTATGTTTTGATCCCCGGCCAGGAAGGCAAACGATCGCCTTCCTGACTCTTCCACGCCGCTCGCAGCGGCCACAAAACCCGCTTTTCCGGGCGGGTTAACAACAAGACCATCGGGAGTAGCAATATGTTTAAAACGAAGATATTGAAGACGTTCTGTACTCAGGCCCTGATTACCCTGTCGATCGCCGGCCTGGGGCTGGCAATCTCCGGAGCCGCCTCGGCGCGGGCGATTTCTTTCGCCAGTTCCACACCGCCGACCAACACCTCTTACAACCGGGTTCTGAAATGGTGGTCCGATGAATTGGAGAAACGTAGTGACGGCGAGCTAAGCCTGAACATTCATTACATGGGCAGCCTGGTAAAGCTGAAAGACGCGGTCGATGGTGTCAGCTCCGGCGTCGCCGATGCCGGCTATGTGATTCCCGCCTATTCCCAGGCGCGCATGCCTTTGCATTATCTGTCCACCACCGGTGTCGGCACCGGCGATCAGTACGTGGCCATGGAAGCCTGGCGGCGCATGTACGATCGCTTTCCGGAGCTCAAGGAGGAGTTGGACCGCAACAACATGGTCTATCTGTCCCATTACTCGATCGGACCGAGCGTGCTGCTCAGTAAGAACCGCCCCTATTACACCCCGGACGACCTGAAAGGCGACAAAATCCGTCTCGCCTCCCGTTGGGCGAGGGCAGCGGAGCAGGGCGGATGGAACGTCGCCACCGTGAATCTGACCTTTCCGGATATCTACACCGCATTGGAGCGCGGCACCATCGATGGCGCTCAGAGTTATCTCAACCTGGTGATTCCCTACCGTCACCACGAGATCGCCAATTACGTGATCGAGCCGAACCTGGGCCAGCAAACCAATATCGTGGTGATGAATAAACGGGTCTACGAGAATCTTTCGGAAAAATCCAAGAAAGCACTGAAGTCATTGCAGGACGAATTGCTGCTGCGCGAAGCAAGGGAAGACCTGATCGACAGCAAAAACAGCCGCGATGAATTGACCAACGACAAAAAGTACCCGACCAAGGTAATCCGCCTGAACGCCGAACAGCGTCGAAGCTGGGCCAAGGCGGTAAGTCAGGCCGACGAGGACGTGGTGGGTCGATTGGCCAAACGCAACCCGGCGGCCCCCAAGATCTACAAAGCCTATATGGCGGAAATCGATAAAGTCGAGAAAGAGGTGGAAGAAAACGGCTATCCCTGGGATCGCAAGTAACTTTCTAGTGGTCCTCGCCCGGGCCATCCGGCCCGGGCTGTGTGCTGACTAAACCGGGAGACAATGCCGTGAATAATCTGCATCGAAACATAGAGCGTGGTATGTCGCTGGTCGACACGGTGTTCATCGTGATCGCCAAGCTGATGTTGTGCGCCATGGTGCTGGTCACCTTTCTGTCCGTGATCGGACGGACTTTCTTCAACACGCCGCTGCCCGATGATCTGCTGATCAGTGAAATGCTGATGGTGGCGCTGGTGTTTTTGCCACTGAGCTGGGTGCAGTCCCAGGGGGCTCATCTTGAGGTCACGGTGCTCACCGACTTCCTGCCCAAACCGGTGCAGACGCTGCTGGTCTCGATCGGCCTGCTGCTTGGGCTGGCGGTATTCGGGACCATGACCTACGTAAGCTGGATGAGCGCCCACGACGCGTTCGTGTTCGATGAACTGGCTTACAACAGCGTGCTTGATCTGCGTGATTGGCCGGCCAAGATGCTGATCCCGCTGGGGCTGGCCTGGTGGTGCCTGAGAATACTGACGCAGCTGTTGTGGCCGGCGTCGCGTCCCGACGACGAAACCGAGTTTGATGCGGCGCTGCGCGATACCGCCGATCTGGCGAAAAAACCGTGAAGCCGCCCATCAACAATCACAACAAAACAACAATGGAGTGATGCATGGATCCGCAAACCGTTGGCATCGTTGTCACCACCGGCATGATTGTGCTGCTGTTGTTGCGCGTGCCGATTGCCGTGGTGCTGGTCACCGCCGGTTACGTCGGCATGGTGCTGGTGATCGCCGCGCGCAGCCAGTCATTCGATATTCAGGCGGGCATGATGACCGCCAATTCCTTCCTCGGTAAGTTGCCCTATTCGAGTACCGCGGAATACACCTTCACCACCATTCCCATGTTTTTGCTAATGGGCTACCTGGCCACCGAGGGTGGTTTTACCCGGGATATCTATGGCGCCGCGCGGTTGTGGCTGGGCCGCGTGCCCGGCGGCCTGGCGGTGGCCTCCGCGGTGGGTTGCGCGCTGTTCGCCGCGATCAGTGGTTCAAGCCTGGCCACTGCCGCTGCAATGGGGCGCATGGCGGTACCGGAAATGCTGCAGCGGGGTTATCAGAAAGGCTTGGCGACCGGCGTGGTCGCCGCGTCTGGCACGCTGGGCTCGCTGATCCCACCGAGCATTCTGATCATCCTGTACGCCGTGTTCACCGAGCAATCGATTGCCGAGCTGTTCGTCGCCGGGGTGATTCCCGGGCTGCTGTCGCTGGGCATTTATGTGGCGGTGGTGATGGTCCGGGCAAAGCACAATCCGGCTCTGGCGCCACCGGTGGAGCGCTCGACTACCGGCGAGAAGCTGGCCGCGCTGAACAAGACCTGGGGCATGCTGGTCCTGATCGTGGTGATCGTGGCCGGCCTTTACAGTGGCCTGTTCACGCCCTCGGAGGCAGGCGGGATTGGCGCCATGGTGGCTTTTCTTCTGTGCGTGTTCAGCCGCCGTCTGGACCGCAAAAAGACCTCGAATGCGCTCGGCGAAACACTGAAAACCACCGCCATGTTGTTCGCGGCGGTGATCGGCGCCTATATGGTTACGTCGTTCACCGCGCTGACCGGCATTGCCGCGGATCTCACCACCTGGGCCGCCAGCTTCGACGTGCCGCCGTTCGTGATTCTCGCCTGTCTGTCGTTGCTGTATATTTTCCTCGGCACCTTCATGGGCTCCATCGAGATCATGTTGCTGACCCTGCCGATCGTGATTCCGATCATCAAAGGGCTGGATTACAACCTGGTCTGGTTCGGCATCATCATGATCAAATATCTGGAGATCGGCCTGATCTCGCCACCGATCGGTCTTAATTGCTTTATTATCAAGGCGGTGGTGCGTAATGAGGTGTCAATCGGCCAGATATTCAAAGGGGTGACCTGGTTTATCGTCGCCGACATCGTCACCGTGATTTTGCTGATCGCCTTTCCGCAGATCGTCCTGTTCCTGCCTGGTTTAATGTCCTGAGCCGCGCCGCGCCGGCGCCGCTTCGTGCTGGCGCCGGCCGTGGAACGGAAAGAAACGCAGAGAGGGACGTGCGGATAAGAAGGTTTTGGTTTCGCTGGGTGAAACATGGTACCGTGGCCGGACATGCAATATGCCCCATAACGTCACTGTCGCTCTGCCGAGCAGGGGGAGACACCTTTTGACGGGCTCCCGGTAGTTGCATTGATCGGACCTTCCGGATCGCCCCCTGGGCGGCCCGGCCGCTGACTCAGCGGCGATGGACGCCGCGTTGGTTTTTGCCGGCGCCGGCACCGCGGGTTGGTTCCGGAAGCTGTGTTTTATCTGGCGACGAATTGGACGAATGACTAAAAATATCGAACCCATCGGGGATCTGGAAACAGCACCCAAAGATCGCAAATTTGTTGAAGCGTTGTCCCGCGGCCTGAATGTGCTTCGTGCCTTCAGTCAGGGTGGGGTGATTCTGGGCAATCAGGACATCGCGCGCCTGACCAGCCTGCCCAAGGCCACCGTGTCACGGATGACGTACACGCTGACGCGCCTGGGTTACCTCAGTTATCTGCCTGATCTGGAAAAGTACCAGCTCAGTTCCGGCGTGTTATCGCTGGGCTACGCCTATGTCTCCAACCTGAAAGTGCGCCAGCTCGCCAAGCCCTATATGGACGAGTTCGCGCGCCGCAATAACGTCTCGGTGGGGCTGACCTGCCGTGACCGGCTGCACATGATCTACGTGGAAAACCGGCTGCCGCCGGACACCTCCATGTTGCGCATGGAGATCGGTTTGCGCATGCCGCTGGCGACCTCGGCGGCGGGGCGCGCTTATTTCGCCGCGCTCGGTGAAAACGACCGGGATATGATGAAAATCACCCTGGAGAAGAAATACGGCGATGACTGGCCGCGCTTCGAGGAAGCCCTGGACGACGCCACCCGCCAGCTTCAAGAGAGCGGCTTCTGTTTGTCGCTGGGCGATTGGGATCGCAACATCAACGCCGCCGGGGCACCGGTGTTTTTGCAAGACGGCACCATCATGGCGCTGACCTGCTCGGCCCCCTCCTATCTGGTCAACGCCGAGGCGTTCCGCAATTCGATCGCGCATCAACTGGCGATTCTCGCCGGCGATATCGAATCACTGGGCGTGTAAACCGGAGCCGCGTTACAGCGGCTCCAGATGGTCGTGCATGGCGAGCGCTTCGGTGTCCTCCCGATTGCCAAGAAAGTCGGGCCGGGGTTGATTGCCGCAGTAGGGCTGTTCCAGTGTGTTGTCCACGCTGTTGTAGACAAAAAACAGGTTCGCCCGTGGCCACGGTGACAGGTTTTTGTTGGACGCGTGCAGGGTATTGCACTCGAACAGCAACAGCGACCCCGGTGGCCCCTTGGGCGCTTGGATGCCGCCCTGATTGACCAGATCAATCAGATTTTCCTGGCTGGGCACGCCCAGACGCTGTGCTTTCAGGGAATCCTTCCAGTTGTCCTTCGGCGTGCTGCCTTCGCACGGCACGAAATAGTGGTGTGAGCCGGGTATCAGCATCAGCGGGCCATTGAATTCGTTGTTGTCGGTGAGCATGATCGACGCGCTCACCGCGCGCATACGCGGCATGCCATCCTCGGAATGCCAGGTTTCAAAATCCGAGTGCCAGTTAAAGCCGCTGCCCTGAAAGCCAAACTTATCGTTGATTCGCGATTGGTGGATATAAACGTCGCCGCCGAGCAACTGGCGCACCATACCGAGGATGCGCGGGTCTCGGGTGAGTTTGTCGAAACGCTCGGAAATGCGGTGCATATCAAACACCGAACGCAAATCGCCGGAATCCGGATCCTTGATCACCTGGTCCGAATTCATCAGATCGGTGTCCCTGGCCATTTCCTTAAGCTCATCGAAGAACGGTTTCATCCGCTCCCGCGAGAAAAAGCCCTCGAACCAGAGAAAGCCATCGCGTTCATAGCGGGACAGGGATACCTCGTCGAGTGGGCCGTTCCAGCGCTCCTGATTGCGGGCGTGAATGACCGGATCGACGCGGCTGAAACGCTCATGGCGCTCATCGTGACGGGTTGGGAAAAGGTCCTCGCTGGTCATCATTCTCCTCCTTAAGAGACGTCGTTCCGAAAACCGGACAACGAGAAAAGAATATTGTCCGCGGACAGGGGCTAGCCTGAGGGGGAGGGCACGGCTCTTCAACCAGGGGAACTGTAAAGATTACGTAAAGACGTCGTGGGGAGGGGGAACAGGGCGAGACCGTGCTGGATCGGACGCCGTGCTTTGTAGGGGGGGCTACAAGCTTCAAGCTGCGGGAGGTGACGACGTAGCCTGCCACTTGCAGTTTGAAGCTTGCCGGTCCTAAAAAAAGGTTCTTCGCGGAATAGCGGGAATTGACGCATGCTGATCCACCTCCCATCGCCGCTGACGCCCTGTTGGGCGTTCTACTTTCTTGCTTGTCCAAGAAAGTAGACAAAGAAGGACACCCCGTTGTGTCGCCCTTCGGGT
>NZ_NMQZ01000013.1 GCF_002864685.1 Alloalcanivorax mobilis | reverse complement strand
GCCGCCTCAGTTGGCCGTCCCTGGCCAACTGACCCTATCAATTTCCCGCGCCTCGGCGACACAACAAGGGGTAGACCCTCCAGAGCGGCACGGCCGGGCCGTCGCGGTCCTGGCGGTGTGATGACCCGTGGCGGTGACGCTGCTCAGTGAGCGGGACAAGGGCGGTGCCTGGAGGGAGCTGTTTGGCCAGGGACGGCCAAACAAACAGCGGCCAGGGATGGCGTGAGCGGTCCCGGAAGGCACCGCCCTTGTCCCGCGTCCCCAATGGAGCGGCCCAAGCGCGAGCCAAAAGAAGCTTCCCGCTAATCCGCGATGAACCAAAAAAAAGCCCGGCACGAAGCCGGGCTTTTTTAGCAACCGTTCAAAACCGGAATTTAACTGGCTTGCGCCACCGGAATTTTCACGGTATCGGCCACCTGCTGATACTCATCCATGCGGTCGAAGTTCATGTAGCGGTAGATCTCGCCGGACATGGAGTCGATGGTGTTGGCGTACTCCATGTACTCCTCGGCGGTGGGCAGTTTGCCGATCACCGCGGCGATTGCCGCCAGCTCGGCGGACGCCAGGTACACATTGGCGCCCTGACCGAGGCGGTTGGGGAAGTTGCGGGTGGAGGTGGAGACCACCGTGGACTTCGCCGCCACGCGGGCCTGGTTGCCCATGCACAGCGAGCAGCCGGGCATCTCGGTGCGCGCGCCGGCGCGGCCGTAGATGTTGTAGTAACCTTCCTCGGTAAGCTGGTGCTGGTCCATCTTGGTGGGCGGCGCGATCCACAGGCGCGTGGTCAGCCCGTCCACTTTCTCCAGCAGCTTACCGGCGGCGCGGAAGTGACCGATGTTGGTCATGCACGAGCCGATGAACACCTCATCGATGCTGGCGCCGGCCACGTCGGACAGGGTCTTGGCGTCGTCCGGGTCGTTCGGGCAGCACAGTACCGGCTCCTTGATCTGATCCATGTCGATCTCGATCACGGTGTGGTACTCGGCGTCAGCGTCGGCGCGCATCAGGCTCGGGTTGGCCAGCCATTCTTCCATGCCACGGATACGGCGCTCCAGAGTGCGCGCGTCGCCGTAGCCGTTGGCGATCATCCACTTGAGCAGGGTGATGTTGGAGGTCAGGTATTCCGCCACGCTGTCCTCGGACAGGGTGATGGTGCAACCAGCGGCGGAGCGCTCGGCGGAGGCGTCGGAGAGCTCGAACGCCTGCTCGGCGGTGAGGTCTTCCAGGCCTTCGATTTCCAGGATGCGACCGGAGAACACGTTGGTCTTGCCGGCCTTGGCCACGGTCAGATGGCCTTCCTTGATCGCCTGCAGCGGAATCGCATGGACCAGGTCACGCAGGGTGATGCCGGGCTGGCGTTTGCCCTTGAAGCGCACCAGCACCGATTCCGGCATGTCCAGCGGCATCACGCCGGTGGCGGCGGCGAAGGCCACCAGGCCGGAGCCGGCCGGGAAGGAAATGCCCATCGGGAAGCGGGTGTGCGAATCGCCGCCGGTGCCGACGGTGTCGGGCAGCAGCATGCGGTTCAGCCAGGAGTGGATGATGCCGTCACCCGGGCGCAGGGACACGCCGCCCCGGTTCATGATGAAGTCGGGCAGGGTGTGCTGGGTTTCCACGTCCACCGGCTTGGGGTAGGCGGCGGTGTGGCAGAACGACTGCATCACCAGATCCGCCTGGAAGCCCAGGCAGGCCAGGTCTTTCAGCTCGTCGCGGGTCATCGGGCCGGTGGTGTCCTGGGAGCCGACGGTGGTCATCTTCGGCTCGCAGTACATACCCGGCCGCACGCCTTCCAGGCCGCAGGCCTTGCCGACCATTTTCTGCGCCAGGGTGAAGCCGGCATTGGAGTCGCCGGGCTGCTCGGGCTTGCGGAACAGCGGGGATTCTTCCAGGCCCAGGGCGGTGCGCGCCTTGGTGGTGAGGCCACGGCCGATGATCAGGTTGATGCGGCCGCCGGCGCGCACTTCGTCCAGCAGTACCTGGCTGCGCAGTTCGAATTCGGCGATCACCTCGCCGTCTTTCTCGACGCGGCCTTCGAACGGGTAGATGTCGATCACATCACCGGTGTTCATCTTTTCCACGTCGCATTCGAAGGGCAGGGCGCCGGAATCTTCCATGGTGTTGAAGAAGATCGGCGCGATCTTGCCGCCGATGCAGACGCCGGCGGCGCGCTTGTTGGGCACGAAGGGGATGTCCTCCCCGAAGTGCCAGAGCACCGAGTTGGTGGCGGATTTACGGGAAGAGCCGGTGCCGACCACGTCGCCCACATAGGCCACCGGATGGCCTTTGGCCTTCAATTCTTCCATCTGCTTGAGGGGACCGATCTCGCCGTCTTTTTCCGGGAAAATGCCTTCGCGGGCATTTTTCAGCATGGCGTTGCCGTGCAGCGGGATGTCCGGGCGGCTCCAGGCGTCCTGGGCCGGGGACAGGTCATCGGTGTTGGTTTCGCCGGTCACCTTGAACACGGTGACGGTGAATTTCTCGGCGAGATCCTTGCGATCGGTGAACCATTCGCCTTCCGCCCAGGATTCGATCACCTCTTTGGCTTTGGCGTTGCCGGCCTTCATTTTGTCTTCCACGTCGTGGAAGGCATCAAACACCAGCAGGGTGTGCTTGAGTTCCTTGGCGGCCACATCGGCCAGCTCCTGGTCGTCGAGCAGCTCGATCAGCGGCGCCACGTTGTAGCCGCCCTGCATGGTGCCCAGCAGTTCGGTGGCGCGTTTGCGGTCGATCAGGGGAGAACTGGCTTCGCCTTTAACGATCGCGGTGAGGAAAGCGGCCTTCACGTAAGCGGCCTGATCCACGCCCGGCGGCACGCGGTTAACGAACAGATCAAGAATGACGTCTTCTTCACCGGCGGTGGGGGCTTTCAACAGTTCCACCAGCTCGACGGTCTGCTGTTCGTCCAGCGGTTTCGGGGGGACGCCCTCGGCGGCGCGTTCCTCGACATGTTTGCGATAGGCTTCTAGCACAGCGAATCCCTCGTTTCGTCTGACTGATTTCTTTTGGAAATCAATGGTTTGGGGTGTGTCTTGGGGTTGGAATTGCGCGCGGAGTATAGCGGAAACACGATCCACTGTTAAATCAAACTGGCGTTATTGTCATTCATGGGGTGAATGTTCGGAATAGATGGGGGGGAGGCCGGACGCCGGACGCCGGACGCCAGACGCCAGACGCTAGACGCTAGACGCTAGACGCTAGACGCTAAACCCGACGCGGAAAGGCGCGGTGTGTTTCCTGGAGTGTCCTTTCAGAAAACACGCCGCTCACCCCAGCACCGGGTTTAGCGTCCGGCGTCCGGCGTCCGGCGTCTGGCGCTCTAATAAGGCAACGTCCCACCCGGCGGTTGCCGGCGAAACCGCTTATAGCTCCACAGGTACTGCGCCGGGTCTTCGAGGATCAGGGCCTCGATGGAGCGGTTCATGGCCTTGAGGGCGTGATCCAGGTCGTCGTCGTGCACGTCCGGGTCGGCGCGGCGCACGCGGATTTCGAAGCCTTCGCTGCCGGGCAGGCGGCGGGCCCAGGCCATGAACACGCGGGCGTTGGTCTGTTTCGCCAGTTTGCAGCTCAGCGTGCCGGTGTAGGCGGCCTGACCAAAGAACGGCGAGAACCGCCCGCTGCGACGGTCGGCCACCTGGTCGGGAAGAATCGCGGTGAGCGCGCCTTTGCGCATGGCGCGCACCAGCCCGGCCACGCCCCGGGCGGTGGTCGGGTACATGGTGGAGCCAAAGTGCTCGCGGCCGGTTTTCACCAGCTCGTCGACCTCCGGCAGGCCGGACGGAGCGAACATGGCGTGCAGGCCGAACTCCCGCGCCAGCCAGAAATTCAGTACTTCCCAGCAACCCAGGTGCGGCGCCAGGATCAGCACCGGCTCGCGATTGGCCACCGCCTGGCGCAGCTCGGCGTCGCCGTCTTCGCTGACCACTCGCTCCAGGCCCTCTTCCGGGCGGCGCCAGAACAGCGCGATCTCGAAGGTGTTCTTGACGCTTTCCACCAGCGAGGCGCGGGCCAGACGCTCGCGATCCGCATGATCAGGCAGACACAACGCCAGATTGATGCGGGTGATTTTCAGCGCTTCGCCGGGCCATCGCGCCAGCAGGGCGCCGATCAGTGTCGCCAGCGCCCGGTTCAGACCAAACGGCAATAGCCCGAGCAAACGCAGCGCGAAAACGGCGCTGCGCCCTTTGAGTCGTTGAATGCGAGGATTGGTTTTGCGGCCCATGGGCGGCGATTATAAAGGGATGGGGGGAGAACGCCAGACGCCGGACGCCGGACGCCGGACGCCAAACCCCCAGACCGAAAATTACGGCGTGTTTTCTGGAACGTCTCAGGAAACACGCCAATCACCCCAGCACTGGGTTGAGCGTCAGGCGTCCAGCGTCAGGCGTCCAGCGTCAGGCGACAGGCACCTGGCATCCCACGCGCAACGCGTTAAACTGGCGCCGTTTCCCTCGAGGTGGCCATGACCGACATAACCCCACTGCGCGACTTTCTGCCGTGTTCCACTCCGGACGCTTGGATCGGTTGGGCGCTGGCGCATCCCGACATTCTGTTGATCGACCACGCTCACTGTGAAAAGAAGGCGGCGTCGACGGCGATCAACCTGATGTTTCGCTACGTGGACCGCCCGGAGCTGCTGGACACGCTGAGCCGGTTGGCGCGCGAAGAGCTGCTGCACTTCGAGCAGGTGCTGGCGATGATGCGCGAGCGCGGCGTGGTGTATGACCATCTGTCGCCGGCGCGCTACGCTCAGGGGCTGCGTCTGCACGTGCGCACCAGCGAGCCGGGGCGGCTGGTGGATATCTTGATCGTCGGCGCCTTGATCGAGGCGCGCTCCTGCGAGCGGTTCGCCGCTCTGGCACCCCACGTGGACGCCGAGCTGGGCCGCTACTACCGCTATCTATTGAAAAGCGAATCGCGCCATTTTCAAGACTACCTGGACCTCGCCGAACGCTACGCCAACGGCCCCATCGCCGAGCGCGTGGCGTTTTTCAAGGAGAAGGAGAGGGCGCTGATCGAAGAACCTGACCGGGAATTCCGGTTTCATTCGGGGGTGCCAAAGATCAGTTGAAGGTTAAAAGTTAAAAGTTGAAACGCGGAGAATGCCGATCCGAGCGGCATGGCCTGGGCTCGCGCCTTTAACTTTTAACTTTCAACTTTTAACTCGGGATCAATCTCCCAGCTCTCCAGCCGCAAGCCGCTGCCATCGGCGATGATCCACCAACCCAGCTTGCCCCAGTCACCCAGTACCCAGCGTTTGCCGGCGCCGTGGGCGAGGGGCACGTCGTGGACGGCGGGGCGGTGGGTGTGACCGTGGATCAGATCGCGCACGCCGGCCTGGTCCATGACCCGGACCACTTCTTCGGGGGTCACGTCCATGATGTTCTCGGCCTTGTTGGCGTTATTGCCCTGGCTTTGCATGCGCATGCCCTGGGCAATCATGCGCCGCTCCTGCAAGGGCTTGGCGAGCATCGCGCTCTGCCAGTGCGGGTCGCGGGCCATGGCGCGGAACTGCTGGTAGGCGGTGTCGCGGGTGCACAGGCTGTCGCCGTGCATCAGCAACACCGGAGTGCCGTGCAGATCGACCACCGTGCCTTCGTCGATCAAGGCGCCGCCGCAGGCGGTGGCGAACGCCTCGCCAAGCAGAAAGTCGCGATTGCCGTGCATGAAATACAGTTCGCTGCCGGCATCGCTGAAGGCACGAAAAGCATCGATGGCGGTGCGGTTGAAGTCGCTGTCATCGTCGTCGCCAATCCAGGCCTCGAACAGATCGCCCAGCACATAAAGGCGCTGGGCCTGGCCACCGTGCTGGCGCAACAGATCGCCCAGCGCGGCCAGGTGCTCCGGGCGCGCCGGGTCCAGATGCAAATCGGAAATCAGCAGGCTGTAGCTCATTGGGCGGCGGTCTGGTCGGTGCTCAGGCGGCGCGCGTGTTCGATCACGATCAGCGGCCGGGGTACATCCCGGGCCGGGTAGCCGTTCAGGGAGCTGACGCCGGTTTTCACCTTGGCGATGCGGTCCACGGTGTCCATGCCGTCCACCACCTTGCCGAACACCGCGTAGCCCCAGCCCCGCTGGGTTTTGCCACGGTGGTCCAGGCTGCCGTTGTCGACCAGGTTGATAAAGAACTGGGCGGTGGCGGAATCCGGGTCGCCGGTGCGGGCCATGGCCACGGTGCCGCGCTCGTTACGCAGACCGTTGTCGGCTTCGTTGGCGATCGGGGCCCGGGTCTTCTTCTGATCCAGGTCGGCGTCGAAGCCACCGCCCTGGATCATGAAGCCGGGGATCACCCGGTGGAACACGGTGCCGTCGTAAAAGCCGGCGTCCACATAGTCGAGGAAATTCTTCACCGTGGCCGGGGCTTTGTCCTCGAACAGCTCCAGCACCACGGTGCCCTGGCTGGTGGTCAGCTCAACACGGGGCTGAGCCAGTGCCAGCGCCGGCAGCAAGGCAAGCAGAATGAACAGGCGGCGCATCGTGCTTACTCCTCGATCACCTCGGCGGACTCAATGATCACGTCCTCGCGCGGCACGTCCTGGTGGAAGCCCTTGCTGCCGGTGGCCACGGCCTTGATCTTATTGACCGTGTCCATGCCGTCCACCACCTTACCGAACACCGCGTAGCCCCAGCCGTCCGGGGAGCGGGCCTGATCCAGGAAATGGTTGTCGGCCACGTTGATGAAGAACTGGGCGGTGGCGGAGTGCGGGTCGGAGGTGCGCGCCATGGCAATCGTGCCGGTCTCGTTGGAGAGCCCGTTGCCGGCTTCGTTCTCGATCTGTTCGCGGGTCGGCTTCTGCGTCATGTCCGGGGTGAAACCGCCGCCCTGGATCATGAAGTTGCTGATCACGCGGTGGAAGACGGTGCCGTCAAAATGACCGTCGCGCACGTACTGCACGAAGTTCTCGGTGGAGACCGGAGCGCGCACGGCATCCAGTTGCAAAACGATCTTTCCGTAGGTGGTGGTCAACTGCACTTTCATGACGGTTCCGGCTCCTGGGAGTCTTTGACTGTGAGGGGGCGCACTGTACACTAGCGCACCCCGTATTTCAGCCGCAGGCGGCTCAATGAGTGAAGCAAAAGCGACCACCAACTTTATCAGACAGATCGTCGATCGTGACCTGGCCGAGGGAAAAAACGATGGTCGGGTGGTCACCCGCTTCCCGCCGGAGCCCAACGGCTATCTGCACATCGGCCACGCCAAGTCGATTTGCCTGAATTTCGGCATCGCCAGTGCCTATCAGGGCCAGTGTCACCTGCGCTTCGACGACACCAACCCGGAAAAAGAAGACGACGAGTACATTCAGGCGATTCAGGACGATGTTACCTGGCTTGGCTTTGAGTGGTCCGGGCCGGTGCGCTTCGCCAGCGGCTATTTCGATCGGCTTTACGACTACGCGGTGGCGCTGATCCGCCAGGGTCTGGCCTACGTGGATACCCAGAGCCCGGAACAGATCGCCGAGATGCGCGGCAATTTTACCACGCCCGGGCGCCACAGCCCCCATCGGGATCGCGACGTCGATGAGAACCTGGCGTTGTTCGAGAAAATGCGCGACGGCGGCTTTGATGAAGGCGCGGCGGTGCTGCGCGCGAAGATCGACATGGCCAACCCGAATCTGACTTTGCGCGATCCGATTCTTTACCGGATACGCAAAAAAGCGCACCACCAGACCGGCGACAAGTGGGTCATTTACCCCATGTATGACTTCACGCATCCGCTCTCGGACGCCATAGAAGGCATCACCCACAGCCTGTGCACGCTGGAGTTCGAGGAGCACCGCCCGCTGTACGACTGGCTGGTGGAGCACGCCGCCATCGAGGCGAAGCCACGCCAGTATGAGTTTTCCCGCCTCAATCTCAATTTCACCGTGACCAGCAAGCGCCGGCTCAAGCTGCTGGTGGACGAAGGGCACGTCAACGGCTGGGACGATCCACGCATGCCGACCCTGGCGGGGCTGCGCCGGCGCGGCTACACGCCGGCCGCGATCCGCAACTTCTGCGAAAGCGTGGGCGTCAGCCGGGCCGATTCCGTGATCGACATGAGCCTGCTGGAAGAGGCGGTACGTGACGACCTGAATCAGCACGCGCCCCGTGCTTTCTGTGTCATCAATCCGCTCAAGCTGGTGATCGAGAATTGGCCGCAAGACCATGAAGAATCGCTGGAGGTGCCCCAGCATCCGCAGGATGAGAGCATGGGCACCCGGCGCATGCCGATCACCCGCGAGGTGTTCATCGATCAGGACGATTTCCGCGAAGAGGCGAATAAAAAGTACAAGCGGTTGGTGCTCGGTGACCGGGTCCGGCTGCGTTACGGCTATGTGGTGCGCGCCCACGATGTAGTGCGTGATGACCAGGGCGAGATCATCGAAATACGCTGCAGTTATGATCCGGACACGCTGGGCAAGAACCCGGAGAACGACGAAGGCCAAGGCAAACTGCGCGGCGTGATTCACTGGGTCAGCGCCGTGCACGGCGTGCCCTGCGAAGTGCGTCAGTATGACCGGCTGTTCCAGGTGGCCAACCCGGCCAAAGTGCCCGAGGGCGGCCATTTCCTGGATACCCTTAATCCGGATTCCCTGCGCGTGCTGTCACGCTGCCTGGTGGAGCCTGCCCTGGCCAACGCCGAGCCGGGCAGCCGGTTTCAGTTTGAACGGGAAGGGTACTTCTGCGTGGATCAGGACAGCGACGCTCAGCGTCGGGTGTTCAACCGGGTGGTTGGCCTGCGTGAATCCTGGCCCCGCGAGGCTTAACCTCGGCGCGGGCCGGCGCTGATCAGCTTTTGTCCACCACGGTGGCACCCGGGGCATTGCTCTTCACCGAGTCGATGCCCTTTTCCATTCCGCCTTTGTCCTTGTACATCTGGCTGGTGCCGATCACCTCGTGATTGCCGGCGCGCAGATTGAAGTAATGCCGGCCATCGCTGGCCTCCTGGCGCTTGTAGCGTTCGTCCTGGGCGGCGTTGCTCTTCACCGACTCGATGCCATTGTTGCAGGCACTTTTGCTGGTGTACTACTCGCTGCTCAGGATGATCTCGCCGTTGCCGGCTTTCAGGCGAAAGAAGAATTGCCCATTCTTGGCTGTTTCCACTTCGAACTTACCGGCCATGACTCTCTCCTTAAAAAGGCGGAAACACCGAGCCTAGAACGAAGAGCGTGACACTCCTGTGGTATTCCGGTTGCAACTCTGTTGCGATTGCGTGCCCGAGGGGGCAGGGCGGACAACCGGCCAGTGGGAATAGCCCGCCGCTGCTTTATACTGAATCGGTTATGAGCATGGAGAGAACATGACCGTCCACGCCCGCCGTTTATTGCCCGCCTTTGTTCGCGACGCCGGCCGCCGGGAATGGCTGTTCTCGCTGCGCACGTTTGCCGCCAGCATGCTGGCCCTGCTGATCGCGCTGGTGCTGGGCCTGGATAAGCCACAGTGGTGCATGGCCACCGTCTACATCGTCGCCCAGCCTCTGGGCGGCATGGTGGTGGCGAAGGGGCTGTATCGTCTGATCGGCACCGTTTGCGGGGCGAGCATGGCGTTGCTGCTGGTCTCGTTGAGCGATCAGCAGCATGTGTTCTTCTTTATCGCCATCGCGGCGTGGCTGGGGCTGTGTACTTTCTGCGCCAGCCTGCTGCGCAATTTCCGCTCCTATGCGTTTGTGCTGGCCGGCTACACCGCGTTGATCATCGGCCTGCCCGCGGCGCTGCAGCCGGACGCGGCCTTCGCTACCGCCGTCGCCCGGGTCACCGAAATCAGCCTGGGCATTGTCTGCGCCAGCCTGGCCAGCGTGCTGGTGTGGCCGCTGCCGGCCAGCCGCGCCTACCTGGAGCGCGCCCGGGAGCAACTGCGCGCGCTGATTTCACTGGTTGCCGACAGCGCTGCCGGGCGCCTCGACAACGCGGCGCTGCAAGAACGCCGCCGCGCCTTGCTGACCAGCGGCATCGCGCTGGAAAACCTGCGCGAAAACGCGTTGTTCGATTCCGCCCGTCTGCGCCGCCGGGCCGGTCTGTGCCGGCGGCTGGGCCACGAAATGCTGGCGATGATCACCTCGGTGGGGCCACTCAACGCCTACATCACCCGTTACGCCGACGAACACCGCCAGAATTCGCTGGATCAGTTGCTCGCCGGCGTGGCGGCGCTGGACCCGGAACAGGACTTCGTGCAACTGCGCGAGCGGTTGTCCGGGTTGCACCAGCAGGCCCAGGCGCTGGCGAGAGCGCTGCGTGGCGATCAGGTGGAGGGCACCGAACAGCGCTTTTATGCCTTGCAACTGGCCCTGGAGCATTGCTCGGAGCTGTGCGATCGGCTGCGCTCCAGCGTGGTGATTTACGCCATGCTTTCCGACCAGACCCCGCAAACCCCCTGGCGCGCCGGCACCTCAAGGCTGCATCTGGATTATCGCCAGGCGCTGCGCAACGCGGTGCGTGCCGTCATTGCCATCGGCGCGGCGGTGACCCTGTGGTACCTGAGCGCTGCCAGCCAGGGGCCGCAGATCGTCATTATGACCGGGGTGATCTGTGCGTTGTTCTCGACCCGCGACGACCCGGTGGGCGCCGCCAGTGGCTTTATGAAAGGCGCCGCCACCGCCGCCCTGCTGGCGGTGCTCTACCGGTTGGTGTTGCTGCCGGGCAGTGAGGGGTTCGCGGCGCTGGTGTGGTGGCTGGCGCCCACCTATGTGCTCGCCGGCCTGGCCATGACGCGGCCATCGTCGGCGGCCATCGGCACCGCCGTGACGGTGTTTTTCCCGGTGCTGCTGGACATCGGGCCGACCCAGGACTTCACCGCCACGCCGCTGTTCAATAATATCCTCGGCCTGGCCCTGGGCATGAGCATGCCGGTGCTCGCCTTTCTGCTGATCTGGCCCAGCGACGATGCCGCCAGCGCCCGCCGCCGCCTGTGCCGCGATCTGTGCCAGACCCTGGCGCGCTGGCCGATCCACCGGCGCCGGCCCCGGCATCAGATGGAGACCATCCTCTATGACCGCATTGGTCTGTTATTGCCGAAGCTGAACCCGGACCAGGAGCGTGATGGCGAGTTGCTGCGTGGCGCCATGGCGTGTGTCACGCTGGGTCTCGGGCTGCTCTATCTGGATGCGCTGTGCCGGCGCGGCGTGCCGGACCCGGTGCGGCTGTCGCTGACACGCCTGGTGCGCGATACCCAGCGCGCGTTACGCCAGGGTGGCGAGGATCGCTGGCTGGCCCTGGCCGGTGACACCGATTCGGTGCTGCGCCAATGCCAGCGCGCTTACCGCGAGGCGCACAGCGAAGGGGAGCGGCGGCGGCTGGTGCGCGCGGTGGTGCGCCTGCGCATGCAGATCAATATTATCCGCGGATACGCCGGCTTTTTCCTGGCCGGCTCCGGCGCCATCGCCTGGCAAGGCCTGGAGGTTCGGGGTGCTGCATGAGATCAATTTGGCCGGTGTGCTGCTGCCGCCGCTGTTGCCGGTGGTGGTGATCGCCTTGTTGCTGCTGGTGCCGCTGCATTGGAGCATCAACCGGGTGGACGGCTACCGTTTTTTCTGGCATCCGGCGCTGGCCGGCTTTTGCCTGTTTCTGATTCTGATGGCCCTGATTCTGTGGGCCTGGCTGGTATGGAGTGCCCATGGCTGACACCGCCGCGCGCCGTTGGCGCCCGCTATTGCTAACCTTGCTGCTGGTGGTCGCCGCCGCCCTGGCGGTGAGTTATCTGTGGTATCACTATTTTGATCAGATCTGGACTCGGGACGCCCGGGTGCGGGCGGTGGTGATCAATGTGGCACCGGACGTTTCCGGGGCGATCACCGCCATGCGGGTGCGCGACAATCAATACGTGGAGCAGGGCGACACCCTGTTCAGCGTCGACCCGGAGCGCTACCGGCTCAACCTGGCCCAGGCCCAAGCGCAGCTGGCCCATCGCCAGCAGGAACTGAAACTGCGCACCGACGAGGCCAGCCGCCGGCGCAATCTGGGCGCGGCGGTGTCCCGGGAGGAGCGCGAACAGGCGGTCAGCGCCCAGGCCCTGGCGCTGACCGATCTGCACGCCGCCCAGGCGGCCGTGGAAAGCGCGCAACTGGACATGACCCGGGCGCAGGTGGCGTCGCCGGTGGCCGGCTACGTGACCCATCTGCAAGCCCATCAAGGCGACTACGCCCACGCCGGTGAACCGGTCATGACCCTGGTGGACGCGCGCTCGTTCTGGGTCGAGGCCTATCTAAAGGAAACCCAGGTGCATCGCATTGAACCCGGCGCCAAGGCGCGGGTACGGCTACTGGGAATGAAACAAACCCTGCGCGGCGAGGTAACGGGCATCGCCCGGGGCATCGCCAACAGCAACGCCATCGCCGGCGGTGACCAGGGCCTGCCCAGCGTGGCGCCCACCTTCGAATGGGTACGCCTGGCCCAGCGCATCCCGGTGCGCATCGAACTGATCGATGCCCCCGAAAACCTGCGCCTGGCGGCGGGCATGACCGCCAGTGTGGAGATTGTGGAACCGGATGCTAGACGCTAGACGCCGGACGCCGGACGCCGGACGCTAAACCCTTAGCCTGACCGGTAAAGGCGTGTTTTCTGGGACGCTGTCCGGCGTTACAGGAAACACGCCGATGCGTTCCGCGCCGGGTTTTAGCGTCCGGCGTCCGGCGTCTAGCGTCCGGCGTTCAACGCCTTTTCTCCCGCCTCCAGCGTTTGAAAAATCAACGTATTAATGGTCATCGGGCCGACGCCGCCGGGGACCGGGGTGTAGGCGGCGACGCGGTCGGTGAGGGGGGCGAGTTCGATGTCGCCGCACTTTTGCGGGTGGAAGCCGGCGTCCACCACCACGGCGCCGTCTTTGATCCAGTCCGCCTTGATGAATTCCGGTTTGCCCACCGCGCCCACCACGAGGTCCGCCTGGCGCACCAGGGCCGCCAGGTTTTGCGTGCGGCTGTGGCAAATGGTCACGGTGGCGTTGGCGCCGAGCAGCATCATCGCCATCGGTTTGCCGAGAATGGCGCTGCGGCCGACCACCACGGCGTGTTTGCCCTCCAGGGGCACGTTATAGTGCTCAAGAAGGCGCATGATGCCCTTGGGTGTGGCGCAGCCGTAGGCGGCTTCGCCCATGGCCATGCGGCCAAAGCCCAGGCAGGTGACGCCGTCCACGTCTTTTTCAAGACCGATGGCGTCAAAGCAAAGGCGCTCGTCGATCTGCTCGGGCACCGGGTGCTGCAGTAGAATGCCGTGCACGTCCGGGTCGTTGTTGAGGGCGTCGATTTCCGCGAGCAGTTGTTCGGTGGTGGTGTGCGCCGGCAACTCGATGGCGCGCGAATCCATGCCGACTCTCTGGCAGGCGTTGCCCTTCATCTTCACGTAGGTGGCCGAGGCTGGGTCGGCGCCGACCAATAGGGTGGCGAGAATGGGGGTGCGGCCGCCGGCCTTGGCTTTGAGGGCCTGCACGCGCTCGCGCATCTCCTCTTCGAAATGTTGGGCCAGGGCCTTGCCATCCAGAATCTGCGCGCTCATGGGTCTCTCTCGGTAGGGAAGGGGACAAACCAGGGGCGCGATTCTCGCACGCCGCCGCCGCACGGGCAAAAATGCTTCGCCGCCACGGGCCCATCGCCGATGCGCTTTCCTTACGGCGTTTAAAATTCGAACATCCTGTTTTTAAAAGGCTTTCGCGGCGTTGACGCCCCCCGGGGTGGCGAGTATTATGCCGCCTCGCTCGACCTGCTCACGGGGTGTAGCGCAGCCTGGTAGCGCGCCTGCTTTGGGAGCAGGATGTCGGGGGTTCGAATCCCTCCACCCCGACCACGTTGAGCAAACGGCGGACGATCTGAAATGCGCCTGTAGCTCAATTGGATAGAGCAACGGCCTTCTAAGCCGTAGGTTGCAGGTTCGAGCCCTGCCAGGTGCGCCATCGCAACGCGCGCAGGGCGCGGCGAGATCGGCATCATCCTGCTTCGTATTTTTTCATCGGCCGGAACAGTGGCGGGTGAAACGCAAGAAAAAGCCCGCCAGGCTTTTTCGACACCATGTTAATGGTGGCTGTAGCTCAGTTGGTAGAGCCCCGGATTGTGACTCCGGTGGTCGTGGGTTCAAATCCCATCAGCCACCCCAACTGGCAGCCCTCCGAGACGTCGCGACAGCGCGTTTCGGCGGGGCACGCAAAAGCCTTCGGGTAGCAGCCCGAAGGCTTTTTTGTATCCACGATATTGTGTCCACGATGAGGGCCGCGCCATATAGGCAGCGGCGCCGGCATTGACTATAATTCGTGCCCTTCACGGAGAGCGCTGGCCAAACCCCCGGGTAGCTGGCGATCCAAAAGTCTTTATAAAGAGGATGTTATGCAGGTTTCTTTAGAAACGACTTCAGGTCTGGAACGCCGGATGACGGTGGGTGTGCCGGCGGAGAAAGTGGATTCCGCGGTGAACGAGAAGCTGCGTGAAGCCCAGAAGAGCGTTCGCCTGAACGGCTTTCGCCCCGGCAAGGTGCCGATGAGCGAAGTGAAGCGTCGCTTTGGGGATGCCGTGCGTAACGAAGTGCTCGCCGATGTGATGCGCGATTCCTTCATTGAGGCGGTCGAGCAAGAGAAAGTGCAGCCCGCCGGCATGCCCGGTTTCGAGGCGGTCACCAACCAGAGTGGCAAGGATCTGGAATTCGTGGCCACGTTCGAGGTGTATCCGGACGTCGAGCTGGCTCCGTTCGACGCCATTGAGGTGGAAAAGCCGGTTTCCGAAGTGACCGACGCCGACGTCGATCAGATGATCGAAACCCTGCGCGAGCAGCGCGCCGCCTATCAGGAAGTGGATCGTGCCGCGGAGAGCGGCGATCAGGTCAACATTGACTATAAAGGCCTGAAAGATGGCGAAGCCTTTGAAGGCGGCAGCGCCGAAGGGCAAAACCTGGAACTCGGTTCCGGCCGCATGATTCCCGGTTTCGAGGACGGCATTGTCGGCATGAAGGCCGGTGAGCAGAAGAACATCGACGTGACCTTCCCGGAGGACTACCAGTCCGAGGAATTGAAAGGCCAGACGGTGGTGTTCGAGATCAAGGTCAATAAGGTGGAAGGCAAGAGCCTGCCGGAAGTGGACGGTGAGTTCATGAAGGGCTTTGGTGTCGAAGACGGCGACATGGACAAGTTCAAGGCGGAAGTGCGCAAGAACATGGAGCGCGAACTGAAGAACGCCATTGCCGGCAAGGTCAAGGAACAGGTCATGGACGGGCTCGCCAAGAGCCATGAGTTCGACCTGCCCGACGCACTGGTCAAGCAGGAATCCGGCCGCATGCGCGAGCAGATGGTGCAGCAGTTTGGCGGCGGCCAGCAGTTCGATGCCTCGATGCTGCCCGACGAATTGTTCCGCGATCAGGCCGAGCGCTCCGTGCGCCTGGGTCTGGTGGTGCGCGCGATCCTCGACAAACACGAACTGAGCGCCGACGCCGACAAAGTGAAGGCCCGGGTCGAAGAGATCTCCGCGCAGTACGAACAGCCCGAGGAAGTGGTTAACTGGGTGTACAGCAATCCGCAGCAGCTTCAGCAGATCGAAGGCGCGGTGCTGGAAGACCAGGTGGTCGATTTCGTGCTCGAATCCGCCAAGGTGGAAGAGAAGAGCCTGCCCTATCAGGAAGCGGTAAAACCGCGCCAGCAGGACGACCAATAAGCGACCGCACGCCGCGTCGCGAAACAGCAAAACGGGGCCCTTGGGCCCCGTTTTGGTTTAAATTGAGCCAATTTGCGCAACTTTTGCGCAGTTAGACCCCTGTTTTACCCGCCTTTATGGACGCCTCACCGGCCCCACCTTACTATCGGAGTCATTCCCTGGTAAGCGGCCCTTGCAGAGTGGCCGGCACGCCCCAATACCCGCTTCACGGGCGTGTCCTTCGGGGCACACATGCTAGAGGCAGATAAGGAACCACTTGATGATCGACCTGAGCCGGATTACGTCTTTGACCCCGGAAATGAAAACCCTGATGCAGGATCCGAGCAACGTGGGCCTGGTGCCCGTGGTGATCGAGCAGACCTCGCGGGGCGAGCGTTCCTTCGACATCTACTCACGCCTGCTGAAAGAGCGGGTGATCTTCATGGTCGGCCAGGTAGAGGATTACATGGCCAACCTGATTGTTGCCCAGATGCTGTTCCTGGAATCGGAAAATCCGGATAAGGACATCAATCTGTACATCAACAGCCCGGGCGGTTCAGTGACCGCGGGCATGTCGATCTACGACACCATGCAGTTCGTCAAGCCGCCGGTGTCCACCATGTGCATCGGCCAGGCCGCCAGCATGGGCGCCTTCCTGCTCGCCGCCGGCGACAAAGGCAAGCGCAATGCGCTGCCCAATGCGCGGGTGATGATCCACCAGCCGCTGGGCGGTTTCCAGGGGCAGGCGTCGGACATTGAAATCCACGCCCGCGAGATCCTCAAGATCAAGGGCGACCTGAACCGCCTGCTTGCGCACCACACCGGCCAGCCGCTGGAAGTGGTGGAGCGCGACACCGACCGCGATAACTTCATGGACGCGGAGCAGGCCAAGGAATACGGGCTGATCGACGAGGTCCTGCGCCGCCGCGGCTGATCGCGAAGCGCAATAAATGGCCTAATGGGCGCCGGGTGAGCGCCGACGGGCTTGAAAAAGCCGGTTTCACCCTGCATCTTCAAACGAGATTCTCAGGTTTCAGAGGCGATTCGATGACCGATAACACCGGAAAGGGCGATGACGGCAAGCTGTTGTATTGCTCGTTCTGTGGCAAGAGCCAGCATGAAGTCCGCAAGCTCATCGCGGGACCGTCGGTCTTTATCTGTGACGAATGCGTGGATTTGTGCAACGACATCATCCGCGAGGAAGTGCAGGAAGAGACCCGGGACGGTGGCGACGAGCGTCTGCCCAAGCCCCAGGAGATCAAGACCACGCTGGACGATTATGTGATCGGCCAGGAGCGGGCCAAGCGGGTGCTGTCGGTGGCGGTGTACAACCACCACAAGCGTCTGGGTACGAAAGGCCGCTCGGGCCGCGATGAAGTCGAGCTGGGCAAGAGCAATATTCTGTTGATCGGCCCCACCGGCAGCGGTAAAACCCTGCTCGCCGAGACCCTCGCGCGCCTGCTGAACGTGCCGTTCACGATCGCCGATGCGACCACGCTGACCGAGGCCGGTTACGTGGGCGAGGACGTGGAAAACATTATCCAGAAACTGCTGCAGAAGTGTGACTACGATGTGGATAAAGCCCAGCGTGGCATTGTCTATATCGATGAGATCGACAAGATCTCGCGCAAGTCCGACAACCCCTCCATCACCCGTGATGTGAGCGGCGAGGGCGTTCAGCAGGCGTTGCTCAAACTGATCGAAGGCACGGTGGCGTCGGTGCCGCCGCAGGGCGGGCGCAAGCACCCCCAGCAGGAATTCCTGCAGGTCGACACCTCCAACATTCTGTTTATCTGCGGCGGCGCGTTCGCCGGTCTGGATAAGGTGATCCGTGACCGTTCCGATAAAGGCGGCATCGGTTTTTCCGCCGAGGTGAAGAGCAAGGACAACAAGCTGACCGTGGGCGAGACGCTGGCCAGCGTGGAGCCCGAGGATCTGGTCAAATACGGCCTGATTCCCGAGTTCATCGGGCGTTTGCCGGTGGTGGCCACCCTCGAGGAACTCTCCGAGGAGGCGCTGGTTCAGATTCTCACCGAGCCGCGCAACGCCCTGACCAAGCAGTATGTTCGCCTGTTTGATATGGAAGGCGTCGAACTCGATTTCCGCGACGACGCCCTGAGAGCCGTGGCCCGCAAGGCCATGGAGCGGAAATCCGGTGCCCGTGGCTTGCGTTCGATTCTGGAAGGCGTGCTGCTGGACACCATGTACCAGGTGCCCTCAATGGACGGCGTGGCGAAGGTGGTGATTGACAGTGCCACCATCGAAGGTGAATCCGAGCCACTGCTGATATACGAAAACAGCGAGCAAACGTCCAGAGTCGCGCCCGACTGACATCGGGCGTGACCTGTAACGCGGCCGTGTTTCGAAACGGATAAGGGGCGACAGGTGCTGAAAGACATTCCTTTATTGCCACTGCGTGACGTGGTGGTGTACCCCCACATGGTGATTCCGCTGTTCGTGGGTCGGGAAAAATCGATCGCCGCGTTGGAAGCGGCGATGGCTGACGACAAGCAGATCATGCTGGTGGCGCAACGCAATGCCTCCGATGACGATCCTGGCGAAAGCGAGATCTATCGGGTCGGTACCGTGTCCACGATCCTGCAAATGCTTCGCTTGCCCGACGGCACCGTCAAGGTGCTGGTGGAAGGCGGCTCGCGCGGCCATGTCAGCGCCGCGCGTTTTGACGACAAGGGTGGCCTTGCCGATGTCCGCGAACTCAGCGATGCGCTGCCGGCGGACAGCGAGCAGGAAGCGCTGTCGCGTTCGCTGCTCGCCAAATTCGAAGAGTACGTGAAGCTTTCCAAGAAAGTGGCCCCGGAGATCATTAATTCGGTGTCCTCCATCGATGAGGTCAGCCGGCTGGCGGACACCATCTCCGCTCACCTGCAACTGAAACTGGAAGAGAAGCAGGACGTGCTGGAAATGGTCGACGTGCGCGAGCGCGTCGAGCATCTGGTGGCGCTGATGGAATCCGACATGGACGTGCTGAAAGTGGAAAAGCGCATCCGTGGCCGGGTCAAGAAACAGATGGAGAAGAGCCAGCGCGAGTACTATCTGAACGAGCAGATGAAGGCGATTCAGAAAGAGCTCGGCGATCTGGACGAGAGTGGCAATGAGCTGGAGGATCTGGAAAATCGCATTGATTCCTCCGGCATGAGCAAGGAAGCGAAGGAAAAATCAAAAAGCGAGCTGAATAAGCTGCGCATGATGTCGCCGATGTCCGCGGAAGCCACCGTGGTACGCAGTTATCTCGATTGGATGACCTCGCTGCCGTGGAAAAAACGCAGCCGCGTGCGCCACGATCTGGCCCATGCCAAAGAGATCCTCGACAAGGATCACTATGGCCTGGAAGAGGTCAAGGAGCGCATTCTTGAGTTTCTCGCCGTTCAGAACCGGGTCGGTAAGGTGAAAGGCCCGGTGCTGTGTCTGGTGGGCCCGCCCGGGGTCGGCAAGACCTCCCTGGGGCAATCGGTGGCGCGCGCCACCAACCGCAAGTTCGTGCGCATGGCGCTGGGCGGCGTGCGTGACGAGGCGGAAATTCGCGGTCACCGCCGCACTTACATCGGTTCACTGCCGGGCAAGGTGGTACAGAAACTCTCCAAGGTGGGCGTCCGCAACCCCCTGTTCCTGCTCGACGAAGTGGACAAGATGGGCATGGACATGCGCGGCGACCCGGCGTCGGCGTTGCTGGAAGTGCTCGACCCGGAACAGAACAACACCTTCAACGATCACTATCTGGAAGTGGACTTCGACCTTTCGGAGACGTTGTTCGTGTGCACCTCCAACTCGATGAACATCCCGGCGCCGCTGCTTGACCGCATGGAAGTGATCCGCCTGCCTGGTTACACCGAGGACGAGAAGGTCAACATCGCCGCCCAGTATCTGATTCCCAAGCAGATCGCCGCCAACGGCCTGAAGAAAAACGAACTCAGCTTCGACGAGGACGCGCTGCGCCATATCGTGCGGCATTACACCCGTGAGTCCGGTGTGCGTGGCATGGAGCGCGAAATCAGCAAGGTGTGCCGTAAAGTGGTCAAGGAACACCTGCTTGCGAAAAGCGAGGATGCGGTCACGGTGACGGCGGACAACACCGAGCATTATCTGGGCGTTCGCAAGTTCAGTTACGGGCTCGCTGAGGAGCAGGATCAGGTCGGCCAGGTTACCGGGCTGGCGTGGACTTCGGTAGGCGGGGAACTGCTGACCATCGAGAGTGTCTCCACTCCGGGCAAAGGGCGGGTGACATCCACCGGTTCGCTGGGCGATGTCATGCAGGAATCGATTCAGGCCGCCTGGACGGTGGTGAAAAGTCGCTCGCGCTCACTGGGCATCCGCCGCCGGCAGCTGGATCGTAATGATCTGCACATTCACGTGCCTGAAGGTGCCACGCCGAAAGACGGCCCGAGTGCCGGTGTCGCTATGTGTACCGCGATGGTTTCGGTATTGTGTGGTATTCCGGTTCGCGCCGACGTGGCGATGACCGGTGAGATCACCCTGCGCGGCCAGGTGCTTGCCATTGGTGGTCTCAAGGAAAAATTGCTTGCCGCTCACCGTGGCGGCATCAAGACGGTTCTGATTCCTCATGAGAATGAGCGGGACCTGAAAGAGATTCCGGATAATATCAAGCAGTCGCTGGATATTCGTCCGGTAAAATGGATCGATCAGGTGCTGGAAGTGGCTCTGACGCGCACGCCCACCCCCTTAAGTGAGGCGGAAGTGGAGGAGGATCTGGCCCTGGCCGACGAAAAAGCACGGCAGGAAACAGAAAGGCCAAGCACACATTGACCCCGGTGCCCGGTGCCCGATGGCGCCGCGGTCTTGTGGTTAAACGAGCAGTGCAATCTTGATCGAGGCGGTGGCCATGGCCATCGCCCGGGTAGTGAAAGGGCACGGATTCGTTTTCTGACGTGTGTTTTAACATATTGATCTGGAAAGATTTTTATCTTTCTTTTAACTGGGGTGATGCCTCTTATCCTTTCTTGACGCCCTCTGGAGCCATTGGTATAAAGGCGGCTTCGTCGAATGGAGAGGGCATCGCGCCTCGACCAAAAACCGGAAATAGAAAAGGGGAATTTTGTGAATAAATCCGAACTGATCGATGCCATCGCCGCGGCCGCCGATATTTCCAAGGCCGATGCTGGCCGTGCACTGGACGCCACTCTGGATGCCGTTACCGGCGCCCTGAAAAAAGGCGACAGCGTTTCTCTGGTAGGCTTTGGTACCTTCTCCGTGAAGCAGCGCGCCGAACGCGAAGGCCGCAACCCGCAGACCGGTGAAACCATCAAGATCGCCGCTGCCACGGTTCCGGGCTTCAAAGCAGGCAAAGCGTTGAAAGACGCGGTGAACTGATCTGGTCCCGGGAGCGGTAGTTCAGCTGGTTAGAATACCGGCCTGTCACGCCGGGGGTCGCGGGTTCGAGTCCCGTCCGCTCCGCCAGCACGAAGCGTATCCTTAGCGGGTACGCTTTTTTGCTTTCTGGAACCTGACACCCGTTCAGGTCTCCAATAACAACGATCAACGCGATTCCATGGAGTAAACCATGCAGGAGTTCAGGCGATTTGTCCGCGGGCCCGTGGGCAAGGTACTGCTTGGCCTGATAATTCTTCCTTTTGTCATTTCCGGGTTTTATGGCTATTTTTCCGGTGGGGGGAGCCAGGATACCGTGGCGGAGGTGGAGGGCAGCAAGATCACCCGCGCCTACGTCAATTCACGGACGGAGCGTTTGCGGCAGATGATTCGCCAGCAAAGCCCGAACGTCACAGAATCAATGCTGGATTCCTTTATCCATCCGCAAATGGTACTGGAAGGCATCATCGGTGAGCAGTTGGTCAATGCCGCCGCCGAAAATGCCGGCATGGAGTTCAGCGATGCGCAGGCGGCGAAACTGATTCGCGCCAACCCGGCGTTCGTACAGGATGGCCGTTTCTCCGAGCAGACCTTCGAGCAGTTGGTGCGTGCCCAGGGCATGTCGCCGCGCGGCTATCTGGATGGCCTGCGGCAGGATCACATCAGCCAGCAATACCGCAGTGCCTTCGCCGCCACCGATTTTGCCTTGCCAGCGGAACTGGCGGTACAACGCCGGCTCGGCGAGCAGCGCCGCGATGTAAGCTATGCCAGCGTCTCGGTGAACAACTTGCGTCAACGGATGACCGCCTCGGACCAGGACGTGCAAGCGTTCTACCAGGAGCATAAGGACGATTTCATGCGCCCCGAGCAACTGCGGGTTCAGTACCTGCTGCTGACGCCGGATCTCTACCGCGACCGGGTCAAGGTCAGCGACAAGCAGATCGAGGCTGAGTATCAGGCACGCAAATCCATGCGTGAGAGCGCGTCGACCACCCGCGAGGTGGCGCATGTTCTGATCGCCGTGGACGACAAGCGCGACCAGAAAGCGGCCATGGCCCGCGCCGAACAGGCCCGCCAGGCGCTCGACAAAGGCGAAAGCTTCGCCGAGGTCGCCAAACAGTATTCCGACGACTCCGCCAGTGCTGGCAAGGGCGGCAGCCTGGGGACGCTGGGGCAGGGCGCGCTGCCGGAAAGCCTGGAAAGCGCCTTGGCCGATCTGAAGGTGGGCGAGGTGTCCCAACCGGTGGTTTCCGACGCTGGCGTGCATCTGTTGAAAGTCATCAAGGAAGACCGGCAGACGATGCCGCCTCTGGATCAGATGCGTGAGCAAATCAGCGCCGATCTGGCCAAGGGCCAGGCGGATGCCCTGCTCGCGGAAGACCTGGCCAGGCTCGAAGAGCTGGTGTACGAGCACGCCGACCTGGAGGTGCCCGCCGAGCAAGTGGGCCTGAAAGTGCAAAGCAGCGACTGGGTTGATCTGGAGAACCTGCCCGCCGCGCTGAACAACGACCAGGTCCGCCAGGCACTGAACAGCGATGCGGTGCGTGACCAAGGCCACAACAGCGATCTGCTGGATCTGGGCAATGGCCGCTACGCGGCGGTGCGGTTGCAGGATACCCAGCCCGCCGAGCCCCTGCCTCTGGACCAGGTGCGCGATGACATCACCGCCCAGTTAAAGCTGAACAAGGCCCGTGAAAAGGCCGAGAGCCTGGCGCAACAGGCCCGTGAGCAGCTTGAGCAGGGCGCCGACATGGACAAGATTGCCGCCTTGCTGGACGCGCCGGTGCAGAGCGAAGAGGGCGTGCAGCGTGGTGCCGAGGAGCCGGCGCCGGAGGTGGTGGACGCCGCTTTCTCCACGCCGCGTCCGCAACAAGGCCAGGCATCCCAGGTGCAACTGGTGACCCTGCGCAACGGTGATCTGATGGCGTTCCAGGTGACCGCGGTGGAGGACGGCAGCGCCGACCCCCTGGATCAGCAGCAGCAGGCGCTGGCGCTTCAGGAGCAGGCCCGGGTCGAGGGGCAGCGCAGCTTCCGCCAGATTAACGCTTATCTGCGCGACTCCATGGATGTCAGTATCCACGGCGATCGCCTCAGTGAAACTCCGCAGCAGCAGCCCCAGCCGCAATAACGGGGTTCCGCGACCATAAAAAACCCGCTTCCGGCGGGTTTTTTTTAGGTTCATCGCGGAATAGCGGGAATGACTCGTGCTGATCCACTGCCCATCGCCGCTGACGCCCTGTTGGGCGTTCTACTTGATTCGTGGCGTT